>CAYPUR010000040.1:0-25564 GCA_964413865.1 uncultured Verrucomicrobiota bacterium | reverse complement strand
TGGAGAACCCCGGCTTCGCGGTGGCAAAAAGTGGTGAGAAATGCAGGGCTCGCCCGCATTGCCGCACGTCTTCGAGTTCTCAGCTTCGCCGTGGTCACAACTCCGTGAAGCATGCGGGCCAGGACGGCATCGGTCAGAGCGTCCGGCTGCACGGTCGTCGGTGGAGGGGCAGCCAGGGCGGCACACAGTCTGTCCGCCCCCCCCATCTCCGATCTCCCATCTCCGATCTCCCATCTCCCATCTCCCATCTCCGATCTCCGATCCTCATCTCGGGAGTTGACTCCCGGGGGCGCTCGCACGAAGAATCTCGCCCATGAATGACACCCTGGATCATCTGACATCACGTCGCGAGTTCTTAAAATCCACCAGCCGCGTCGCCGCCGCCTCGGCGTTGGCCGGCATTGCGCTGCCGCATGTTCACGCGGCCGATGACAGCACATTGCAGTTGGCGCTGATCGGCTGCGGCGGACGCGGCACGGGCGCCATCGTCAACGCCTTGGCCACGCGCAACCAGGGCCCCATCAAACTGGTGGCCATGGCCGACGTCTTCAAGGAACGCCTCGACGACAGCTATCGCAACCTGAGCCAGAACCATGCCGCCCAGATGGACGTGCCGCCCGAGCGTCGGTTCGTTGGATTCGACGCCTACAAGAAGGCGATGGATTGCCTGAAGCCGGGCGACATTATGGTCGCCGCCACGCCGCCGGCCTTCCGCTGGGTGCACTTCACCTACGCAATCCAGAAGGGCCTGCACGCCTTCATGGAAAAGCCCGTCACCGTCGATGGCCCGACTTCGAGGCGCATGTTCGAATTGGGCGAAGCCGCGACCAAGAAGAACCTCAAGGTCGGCATCGGCCTCATGTCGCGCCACAGCCGCCACCTCGCCCAACTGGCCGAACGCATCCACAACGGCGAGATCGGCGACATCATCCTGCAGCGCGGATACCGGATGCACGGGCCTGTCGGGTTCTTCGCATCCCTGCCCAAACCGGCAGGCGTAAGCGATCTTATGTACCAGGTCCAGCGGTTCCACAGTTTCATCTGGGCCAGCGGCGGCAACTACAGCGACTTCTACATCCACATCATCGATCATCTCGGTTGGATGAAGAACGCCTGGCCGGTCAAGGCCCAGGCGCTGGGCGGCCGCCATTATCGCCAGAGCCCCGAGGGCGTCACCTACGTCGACCAGAACTTCGACACCTACGCGGTCGAGTACACGTATGCCGACGGCACCAAGTTCGACTTTGACGGCCGCTGTATGACGGGCTGCATGGACCAGTACCACAGCTATGTGCACGGCAGCAAGGGCAGCGCCATCGCCTCGAAGAACGGCGATTGCGGCGGCCCCTCGACCATCTTCAAGGGCCAGACGCCAAGGCGCTCCGACCTGCTCTGGGAGTCCAAGGCTACCCCGGGCGAAGAGGATCCCTATCAGAACGAATGGAACGACCTCATCCAAGCCATCCGTAACGACAAGCCCTACAACGAGGTCAAACACGGCGTCGAAGCCAGCCTCGTCACCTCGATGGGCCGCATGGCCGCCCATACCGGACAGGAAATCACCTACGAGGAAATCCTCAACGGCGATCACGAAATGGCCCCCGGCCTCGATCAGCTCACCGAAAGCTCCGAAGCCCCTCTGAAGGCCGGTCCCGATGGCCGTTACCCCGTCCCCGAGCCCGGACGCAAGCGCACCCGCGAATATTGAGCCTCAGAGAGTGAGCGGCCACGGATAGACACGGATCAGACACGGATGAATCGCCGATCAGACAGTGGGTCGAGCGCCCTTCGCGGCGACCGGACGATCGGCCCGCACCGCCCGTTCGAATGCGGTTCGTTCCGTGCTCAATCCGTGTTTGTCCGCGGCTTCTCCGTGAACCGTGGTTCCGCAACCGTCCCGCCGGCGCGGGATGAGTCCGGGCCATCTCGCTCCGCAAAGGCAGGAATCGGCGCCGACTCACGTCGGCGGCTACACGCCTGCAATGCATTCTGAAAACAGATCTTCGCGCCCCATGAATCTTCAGCTTCTGACTCGTATGTTCGCGTCCAGCCTCGCCATTTTAACCGTATGCGCATGGACGGCCTCAGCCGCTGACTTCGAGGAGGGTTTCACCTCGATGTTCAACGGCAAAGACCTCGCCGGCTGGGAGGGCAAGCCCGGATGGTGGCGGGTCGAGAATGGCTGCATCACGTCCGAAAGCACTCCCGAAAAACCTTGTCCCACGGCGCACTACCTCATGTGGCGCGGCGGCAAGCCGGGCGACTTCGAGCTGCGCCTCGAATACCGGTTGGTCGGCGGCAACTCGGGCGTCCAATTCCGCAGCAAGGAACTTCCGGATTGGGACACGTCCGGGTACCAGGCGGACATGGAAGATGGCGGACAATGGACGGGGTGTCTCTTCGAGCACACGCGCGGCGGCGTCTCGATGCGCGGCGAGAAGGTTGTGATCGATGCGGACGCCACCCGCCACGTCACGCGGATCGGGGATCCGGATGAACTGCTCAAACGCGTCAGGAAACAGGACTGGAACAGCTACCGCATCATCGCGCTCGGCGATCAAATCGTGCTCGAAATCAACGGCGCAATGATGTGCCGGGCCATCGACAGCCAGACAGGTCTTGCCGCAAAGGAAGGGGTCATCGCCCTCCAGATGCATCCGGGCCCCCCCATGAAGGTCCAGTTCCGCAACCTCCGGATCAAGCTGTTTGACCCGCCGCCGTCAGCCGCCCAGAGCGCCCGCTGAGCAGTTCGGGGAGCAGTCTGGAGAATTGTGGACGGCTCCATGAACCTTCGATCCGTAGTCGTCCCGCCGTCGCGAGATGAGTCCGGGCTATCTCGCTCCGTCAAAGGCAGGAATCAGCGCCAACTCACGTCGGCGGCTGCAAATCGGTTGTCCGTTCGATTGCCTTCAAACCCCTCCGGTCGGAGACGGGCCTTGACAGGTCCCCTAACCTCCACGTCACCGACGGCTTGCAGCAAGGCTCGGGTTTCGGTTAGAGTCGCGACGTGAAGCAAGTGAACGGGCCGCGTGGCCCGGAGCGCGTCCACGCCATGCAACGGAGTCACCAGGGACGTCCTTGCAGAAGAAGGCCAGTGCCTTGTGCTGCCGCCGGATCACCTCCCGCGTCCGTTGGATCGCTTCCTTTGCGTGCATAATGCGTTAAGCGGCAGTGGTTTGGACTCATGTTGAACCACATTTCAATATACGAACCGCCAGTCGCATAATCAACGGTGTGACCCTCCACGCCCTCGACAATCCGCCTGACCAGTGTAAAGTTGCCCCGTGAACGGACCGGTAGAGACAATGGTGGCGGAGGCGGTGCAACTGCCGCCGGATCAGCGGTTGACGCTGGCCCACCGCATCTTGAGCAGCATCGAGCCGGATCGCTCCACGGAGACAGACGCGGCCTGGGACGCGGAGATTGGTCGTCGGATCGCCCGCCACGACGCCGGGGGAGTACAGACGATCCCGGCGGGGGAGGTTTTCGCGGAGGTGGATCGGCGCCTGCGGCGATGACCTTGGAGTTCATGCCGGAAGCATCCGCCGAACTTCAGGCGGCGGCAGAGGAGTACGAGTCCAAAGAGGAAGGCTTGGGATGGCGATTCCGAAGCGAAGTGCTGCAGATTTGCCGGCTGATTGTGCAGCAACCGGTCTTGTGGCGCGAGCGACGGGGAGGCTATCGCCGTGTGAACTGTCCAGTATTCCCGTATTACGTCGCCTAGGTGATCCGAGGCGATCTCATCGTAGTCATGGCGGTGGGCCACGGTCACCGTCGCCCCGGCTACTGGCAACTGAGATTACGACCGGAATCACACCGAACCAATCGCTCCACCGAACGGCCGCCCAGCCTCTCGCGTTCGAGGGCGTCGGGTGTGCCGGACGCCGGATTCGCGCTGCCGGCGCTCGTCCCCGGCGGCGGTCGGTGAGCGTTCGGCGGTGAGATGATGCGGACTTGCGAGAGCTGCTGGGCGCGATAGACTCCCATCGTGCCACGAAAGGTCAGAGAATTGATTCGAGATCTGATGGATGCCGGGTTTTACGAGATTCGGGGTGGTGGGAAGGGCTCACACCGGAAGTACACGCACGTGCGTTATCCCGGTGCAGTCACGCTCAGCGGAGCGCTGGGCGATGACGCGAAACCCTATCAGGAGTAACAGACGCGCCGAGCGATTGAACGGGTGCAGCAATGAAGAAGAGCGACCAGTACCACAAGTGGGTGGAGTGGAGTGACGATGACCAAGTGTACGTGGGTAAGTGCCCAGACCTGATCACCGGCATCCATGGGGATGATCCCGTCCAGCTTTACGCCGAGCTTTGCCAGGTCGTCGAGGAGGTCGTCGGCCACTTCGAGTCATCGGGCAGGACGCTGCCGACGCCCATGACCCGGCCCATGCAGGAGGTGGCTTGAGACGTGGCCGCACCACTCGCCGCACAGCCCCCGCCTACTTGAGATACGGACGCGTCAACTGCGTCCAAAGCCGGTAGCCCTCCGCATTGAGGTGGAGCTTGTCGGCCATGAACAACTCCGGACGCGGCTGGCCGTCCGCCCCGAGCATCGGGGTGAAGATATCGACAAATGACAGCCTCGGGTGGGCCCGTGTGGCCTCGCGGACGCGTTCGTTGGCGGCGCGCGCCTTCTCGATGAGAGCCTGGCGCGCCGGGCTTGGTTTGATCGCAATGAACGTGATCCAGCACCGGGGCAGGCGTTCGTGCACCCGGCGGACGAACGTCTTGAAATCGGCTTCGATCTGCTCGGGTGTCCTCTTCGCCGCAAGATCATTGTCGCCCGCGTAGAGCACAATCTGCCGCGGACGGTAAGGCGTCACGATCCGATCGACGAACGCCACGGAATCCGCCACCTGCGAGCCGCCAAAACCCCGGTTGATGACCGGCCATTCGGGAAAATCCTCGGCCAGGGTCTTCCAAAGCCGGATCGACGAACTTCCGACGAAGAGAATCGCATTCGATGGCGGGGCGTTGGTGCGGTCGGATGCCTCGAACGCCTGAATGTCTTTTTCCCAGCGCGACTGGGCATCGGCCGCGCCTGCTTCGAGCACGGCCGCCAAGCCCACCGGCAAACACACGGACAAGCCCCACATCCAACCTGCGCGCGCCTTTCCCTGAGCAACCCATTCCGTTTTCATAGACGCGCGACAGGGAATCCGATCCAGCACGCGGTATCAAGTCCCAACCGCGCGCGAGAGCGTCAGGTGGTGAGTTCCGGACTGAGGTGATCGGTCTGGTCCGCGTCGAGTTCAAACAACCGCCGGTGCGACAGGTAACGGTGAATGCCGAGCGCGGCGCGGCGGGCGTCCCGGACCGCATGCACCACCAGGCTCGGTCCGCGCACCAGGTCGCCGCCGGCGAAAACTCCGTTCACACTCGTCATCTGCTGGTCATCCACCGCGATTTCTCCCCGGTCGTTGCGCTTGATCATGGCCAGATCGCTCCCCGGCGGAAAGGGCACCAACTCGAATCCGTACGCCGTCAGAACCAGGTCCACCGGCACGTCAAACTCCGAACCGCGGACGGGCCGGGGAGAGCGGCGCCCGCTGGGGTCCGGGGCGCCCAGCTCCATCCGCACGCACCGGACGGTTGTGACCCGGCCCTCGGCGTCGCCCAGGAGAGAGACCGGACTGGTCAGAAAACTGAAACGAGCCCCCTCCTCGATCGAGTTGTCGTACTCCTTGCGGCTGCCGGGCATGTTCGCCCGGTCCCGCCGGTAAATGCAGAGGGTCTCAGCCGCCCCGCAGCGGATGGCCGTGCGGAGGCAGTCCATTGCGGTGTCGCCTCCCCCCAGGACCGCCACCCGTTTGCCGCGCACATCGATGGGAGGCATGTCCAGTGGAGTCTCGGTGTTCTTCTGCACCAGGAAGGGCAATGCGTCGTAGATGCCCGCAAGATCCGACCCCGGGATGCCCAGCGGGCGCGCCTGTTGGGCTCCAAATCCCAGGAAGATCGCGTCATGCTCCAACTGCAATTCCGCCAGGCTGATGTCGCGTCCCACTGTCACCCCGACCTTGAAGACGACCCCCCGTTTCTCGAGCAGGCTGACCCTCCGCGCCACCACCGCTTTCTCGAGTTTGAACGCCGGAATGCCGTTGACCAGCAGGCCGCCCGGGGTCGGTTGGGACTCGTACACCGTCACTGCATAGCCGCGCCGGGCCAATTCGTCGGCGCACGACAGCCCGCCGGGACCCGACCCGAGCACTGCGACGCGCATTCCGTTGGGCGGAGCAGGGACGGGATCGACCGCTCCGTGGGCGAAAGCGTATTCGTTGATGAAGCGTTCGATCGCTCCGATGGCGACGGGTTCGGCGCGTCCGTTGAGCACGCACGCCCCCTCGCACAGCCGCTCCTGCGGGCAGACCCTCGCGCAGATCTCCGGCATGTTGCTGGTGGAACGGGACAGCGCCGCGGCTTCGAGGAATTGCCCTTCCGCCGTCAGCAGCATCCACTCCGGGATCCGGTTTCCCAGGGGGCATCCGGACACACAAAGCGGTTCCGCGCATTCCACGCACCGGCGCGCCTGCTCGCGGGCCGTCGCCTCGTCGTAATCCCCGTAGACTTCGAGAAAATCGGCCACCCGCTCCGTCGCCGAACGTTTCGGCGGAGCCGAACGCGGCAGGTTGTACCAGTCGTGCTGGGCGTCAATCTCCGTCCATGGACCCTGATTCATGCCGAATTGTAGCGTGTTTTTGCTCTTTGTACACGCTCCCGGCTCGAGCGCAAGGGCCGAGGGCAAATCCGTCGGCAAATCCCTCTACCATCCGCGTCAGGGCATCGAGCCACGCCGGATGCTCGTTCAGACACGGGATCCGGATGAGGTCCCGGCCGCCGGCGCCCACGAACAGCTCGCGTCCGCGCATCCCAATCTCCTCGATCGTCTCGAGACAATCGGTCACGAAGGCGGGACAGATCACCAGCAACCGCCTCACACCTTCCCGAGCCAGACGCGCCAATTCCTCGTCCGTGTACGGCTTGAGCCACGCAGCCCGCCCCAGGCGCGATTGAAAGGCCACGCACCACTTCGAGTCCGGGATGCCCGCCGCTTCCACGAAGGCCTCGGCGGTTCGAAAACAGTGGTGGCGATAGCACGTCCGGTGCGCCGGGCTCCCAACAGAGCAACAATCCGCCCGGGCCAGACAGTGACGGCCCGTCGGGTCGCTTTTTCGCAGGTGACGCTCGGGGATGCCATGAAAACTAAACAAGAGCCGGTCATAGCCGCCCGCCAGATGCTCCGCCGCACTCGCCACCAGCGCCCGGATGTACGCGGGATGATCGTAGTAAGGCGGCACAACCTCGATCCGCGGTCCGGCGCGCCCCCCCGCCAGCTCCCGCACCCGCTCGACAGCCGTCTCGAAACTCGACATCGCGTAGTGCGGAAACAGCGGGATCAGCAGAACCTCGGTCACACCCTCCGCTTCGAGATGTTCAAGCGCATCGGAAATCGAGGGGTTGCGGTAGCGCATTGCCAACTCGACCGGCACACCGACGCGCTCCCGCAATGCCGCTGCCAACCGTCGACTGCTCGCGATCAGCGGCGAGCCCTCCGACGTCCAGATCTTTCGGTACGCCTCGGCCGATTGCCGCGGGCGCCTGGGCAGTATGATCCCATGCACCAGGACAAACCGCGCCAGCCACGGTATGTCCATGACCCGCCCGTCCATCAGGAACTCCCGCAAATACCGCCGGACATCCCCCCCCGCAGGAGAATCCGGCGATCCCAGATTGACCAGCAATACGCCCTTCATGGATGCCGGCTAGAACGCGGCAAGACAGGGCGCGGGCGCCCTTTCGATTTCGCCGGTGGGAACAGCCGCGGCCAGCAGCCCCGGTTGGGCGTCCGGGCCTGGATTGGGATCGGCCATCTGCGCGATGGCTCGCAACCGGGCGTCGACACCGCCGATGACATCGTCGGGCGTGGAGGTCCCGGCCGTGAGGCCGACCGTGTCGGCGGCTCGAAACCACTCGGGCCGCACGTCCCCGGGCGACTCGATGTGGTGGACCCGGGCGCAGTGCCGCGCGCAGGTCGCCACGAGTTCGCGTGTGTTGTTGCTGCGCGCGCCGCCGACGACCACCACGGCGTCGCACTCCTGCGCCAGCTCAACCGCCGCCCACTGCCGCTCCTTGGTTGCGCGGCACACGGTGTCCACGTACTTCACCTCGGACTCCGGAAACCGCTCCCGCAGGAGCCCCACCAGATGCCGGACATGATCGCTCGGCTGGGTTGTCTGGGCCGCGACGCCGAAGCGCGGATACGGCCGGAGCTGCCGCACGTCCTGGTCGGTCAGGACCACGTCGAATGCGTCCAGATCGCCTGTCAGACCACGCACTTCGACATGTTCGCTCTGGCCCACCACGACCGGATGATACCCCGCGTGCGCCAAGGCCAGGATGGCCAGATGGGCGTGCCGGACAAGCGGGCAGGTGGCCTCGATCACATCCAGACCGCGCGCCCGCAGCGCCGCCTTGGCCCGGTTCGAGGCCCCGTGCGCCGTCACCATCACCGCGGATGTAACGATGGGTTCGCCGAGGCGGACGGTCCGAACGCCGTGGTTTCGGAGCAGGCCCAGGACGGTTTCGTTGTGGACCAGGTCGCCGAGAACAGTCAGTGGCTGGGAGCGTGCCTGATCGAGGGCGAGGCGGATGGCGTTGCGGACGCCGAAGCACATGCCCAGGTGATTTGCGCGGCGAATTCTCATGAATCTTTGTGTGGCAAAGTATCTGAAGGGTGGATAACCGCGGCAGGCAATGCGTTCAAACTTGCTTCGCCTCCCGCACAATCTGCTCGAGCAGGTTGATGTACTGTCGAAACGCCGCCCGGCCCGCCGGCGTCAGGCTGCACGTCGTCAGCGGGCGGCGTTCGTAGAAGGATTTGGTGATGGCGACGTACCCGGCCTCCTGCAGCGTGCGCAGGTGCACGCTCAGGTTGCCGTCGGTCATCTGCAGCGTGTCCCGGATCTCCGTGAACGACAGCTCCGCATTCGCTGCAAGCAACGTCATGATCGGCAGGCGGCCCTTCTCGTGGACCACCCGGTCGAGCTGGAGAAACGGTTCGGGGTTCACGCGGCCAGGGCTTTGGGTTCAGTCCAGGTGAGGTAGACGCCGTAGACCAGGTGCAGCACGCCGAAAAACAAACCCATCACCCCATGAGCCCAAAGACACCGGCTCACCTCCCGCAACCCCACCCACTCGGCCGCGGGCAGGTGCACCCCGGCGAACAATGCCCAGCCCCCCAGAATGAGTATCCAGCCAAACCATTTGATGCCGCGCGGCATGAAGAACCCGGCCGCGTGCAACGCGCACCCGTACAGCACCGCCCACGCCATCGGCAGTTCGCGCATCGCCGCGGCCCGCCACGGCCCCGCGTCCTGCGGATCGAGCACCAGCACCCCATACACCAACAACCCCAGGACCAAACCGCTGCCCGCCGCCGGCAAGCCCGCCCGCACCACCCGCTGCGTCGGCAGCGACCAAAACGGTTCCGACGCCCGCAGCGCCTGGCGGCGGACAAGGACGAGGGCGGCGGACAAGGTCGCCACGGCGACCGCCAGCCAATACACGACAAACCGGTGGGCCCCCGCCTCCTCCGCGCCGATCTGCGCCCAGCCCCCGACCAGCGCAGCCGCGGTGCCCAGCGCGCCGGTCAGCAACATCATCGGCGCCAGGGCGCGCCGGTACAGGATCGACCGCTCCATCAGAATCCGAATCACCTGGAGATGCTCGGTCGCAAGGTCGGATTGCATGCGATCACTTTGCACAGCAAAGCTAACCTGTCAAGACCCAAGCCCCGGCCCAAAATCATCGCCCCGGTTCACCGCGAACTCACGAAGGCCACGACGGCGTGCGACGGGGCAGCACAGGGGCGTTTCGGCTATTCTCCCGAGCCTGCATTTCTCACCACTTTCTGCCACCGCGAATCCTGAGACTCGGTATTGACGGGCCGGACAAGGGCGGCTATGCCTTCGGGCGTTTGATCAGTCAAACAACTCAGTCGATCATGAAACACCATCACACTGCCTCGTGTTCGTTGCGTCTGGCCCTGTGCGGGGCCGGCTGGCTGGCCCTCGCCGCGGGCGTCCAGGCCCAACCGTCGTTCGGCGCCCACTACCCCATCGGTGTGGAAGGCCTCAAAGGCGGCAGCCTGCCGCCCCCGGGATTCTATCTGCGCGATTACAACCTGTTCTACATGTCCGACCAGCTCAAGAACTCCGGGGTGGACGACTTCGACATGCTGGTCTACGCGCAGGCGCCGCGGCTGATCTGGATCACCAACCTCAAGCTGCTCGGGGCTCATTACGGCGCCGATGTGCTTGTGCCCTTCATCTACACGGACCTCGAAGTGCGGACCCCCGACGGGAAGTTCAAGGACAGCACCTTCGGCCTCGGCGACGTTTTTGTCGAACCCATCACCCTCTCCTGGAATTGGCAGAAGTTCGATCTGGGCGTCGGCTACGGCTTCTGGGCGCCCACGGGCGACTCCGACCCCGGGCTGAGCACCGCCCCGGGCAAGGGCTACTGGGGCCATATGTTCACCCTCGGCGGCACCTGGTTCCCCGATGCGCAGAAGACCTGGTCGGTGTCGCTGCTCAATCGCTACGAAATCAACCATGAAAGCGATGATTACCCCGCCGCCTCCTACCCGTATTCCATCACCGCGGGCGACGTCTACTCGCTCGAAGCAGGCATCGGCAAGAGCCTGAGCAAGGTGGTCGAGGTCGGAGCCGTCGGCTATTACCAGCAACAGACCGTCAAGGACCGCGGCACCCAGGCCAGCAATGATCTCGATCGCGTCTTCGCCGCCGGACCCGAGATCAGCCTGACCTTCCCGGAAGCCTCCTTCTTTGCTTCCTTGCGCTACCTGTACGAATTCGGCGCGGAATACCGCCCGGAGGGACACGCCTTGAGCCTCACGCTCACCAAGCGGTTCTGATCCTTCATCCGGCCTATGGAAAAAGTGGTGATCATCGGGACGGGCTGCGCCGGGCTCACGGCCGCGATCTACACTGCGCGCGCCAACCTGAATCCCCTGGTCCTGACCGGGACCATGCCCGGCGGCCTCCTGACCACCACCAGCACCGTCGAGAACTATCCCGGCTTCACGGACGGGATCGACGGTTTCGCCCTGATGGAGGCCATGCAGAAGCAGGCGGAACGCTTCGGCGCCCGCATCCAGTTCGGCAACGTCGAGTCCGTCGACCTGGCGACCCGTCCGTTTACCCTGGCGGTGGATGGTTCCACCGCCAGGGCGGAGGCGGTGATTGTCGCGACCGGCGCCGGGCACAGGCACCTGGGCATCGAGAGCGAGGCCAGGCTCGACAAGAAGGGCGTGACCTATTGCGCCACCTGCGACGGCGCACTGCCCATGTTCCGCAACCAGCCCCTGGTGGTCGTGGGAGGCGGCGACTCCGCCTGTGAAGAGGCCCTGTACCTCACGCGATTCGCCTCGGTCGTTTATCTGGTCCATCGGCGCGACCAGTTGCGCGCCTCGAGAATCATGGCTGACCGGGTGCTGGCCCACGCCAAGATCAAACCGGTTTGGGAGTCGGTGGTGACCGAGATTCTCGATGTCGCCCAGGGCAAGGTCACGGGCGTCCGGCTCAAACAGGTCAAGACGGGGGCGGAGACCCATCTGCCGTGCGCCGGCGTCTTCGTCGCCATCGGCCACGTGCCCAACACACAGATCTTCCAGGGACAGCTCGATCTGGACCCCAACGGGTATGTCGTCCCGCGGCGCGGCGCCGAGACAAGCGTCCCGGGCGTATTCGTGGCGGGGGATTGCGCGGATCATGTCTATCGCCAGGCGATCACCGCGGCCGGGATGGGCTGCATGGCTGCAATCGAGGCGGAGCGCTACCTGGCCCAATCGGCCCGGTAACCCGTGCGATCCGCCATGAAGGCGCGGACGGCCCAAATCGAACGACGCACCACGGAAACACAGATCCGTGCCCGCCTGCGAATCGACGGCGAAGGACGGTCGGTTGTCGACACCGGGATCGCGTTCTTCGACCACATGCTGACTCTCTTCGCGCGCCACGCGCTGCTCGATCTGCGGCTGCGCTGCCGCGGCGATCTTGCCGTGGATGCCCACCACACGGTCGAGGACTGCGGCCTCGTACTCGGCCAGGCGTTCGCACGCGCGCTCGGCGACAAGAAAGGCATCCGACGCTACGGCGCGGGCTTTGACCCCCGCAATCCCCTCTGGGGCGAGGCCTTCGTTCCGATGGACGAATGCCTGGCGCGGTGCGTGATCGATTTTGGCGGGCGCCCCTGCCTGGTCTGGCGCGGACTGGATCGTCTGGCCTACAGGGTCACGCGCGCCGAGCGGGCACAGGACATGTCCAGCGCCTTCCGGTTCGGCCTGGCCCGGGAGTTCTTCCAGGCCTTTGCCAACGAAGCCCGCTGCAATCTCCACCTCGAGCTGCTCTACGGCGAGGAGCCGCACCACGTGGCCGAGGCCATTTTTAAAGCCTTCGCCAAGGCCGTCGACTGCGCCTGCCAGCGCGATCCACGCGCCCCGGGACAACTGCCGACCACCAAGGGCCGGCTCTGAGCGGACGCCCCCCGCCCATGCCACGCCCCATCCACATCGCCCCTGAATATCCATGAGCGGCCGGCCGTCCAAATCGCGGCAGAAACGAATCGAGTATCCCAGCGCTGCTGACGAGGATCTGGTGCGCGCAGCACAAGGCGGCGACATGGTGGCATTCGAGGAGCTGGTGGGGCGGCACCGCGACAAGATTTACGCCCGCGCCTTCAGCATGATGCGGAATGAGGACGAAGCAATCGATCTTTCACAGGAAGCCTGGGTGAAGGGATGGCAGCGGCTGCAGCAGTTCCAGGGGGAGGCCAGCTTCGTCACCTGGATGACTCGAGTTGTCATCAACCTGTGCCTCGACGCCCTGCGCAAGCAGAAACGCCTGCGGACCGAGTCGATCGAGCAGATGGACAGCGAGTCGGGCGGCGTGGAACGGCAGATGCCGCCTCTCATCATCAACCCGACCGAGGGTCTGGAACGTCAGGAAGTGCGCCAACGCATCGACCAGGCCATGAGCCAGTTGTCCTATGCGCATCGGACGGTGCTGATTCTCCATGAATTCGAAGGCCTCGAATACAAGGAGGTCGCCAAGCGCATGGGATGCTCGATCGGCACGATCATGTCGCGGCTCTTTTATGCGCGCCGGCGCCTGGCCGCTTTGTTGATGGATTTGAAGCAGGAACGACTAACATGAACCATGAGGCAGCACTGAGAATTCAGGCCTGGGTCGACGGCGAACTGCCCTCGCCCGCGGCCCGCGAAGTCGCCGCATGGGTGGAGCGTGATCCCGATGCCGCCGCCCTCGCCACGGAACTGCGCCATGCCCGCTCCGCCCTCCGCGAGGGCGAGCCCGAATACAGCGCCCCGGTCAGCCGCGAATTCTACTGGTCCGCCATCGAACGCCGCATCGCCAGCCGCCAAACCCCGCAGCCGCAAGCCCCGGCCCCTCCGCCGTTCGCCTGGCTTGTCCGGTGGTTCGTCCCCGCCGGCATCCTCGCCGCCCTCGCCCTGGTGCTGGCGCTCCCCGCATTGCGCGACCAGTTCGCGCCCCCGGTCAAATGGGCCTCCGAGGAGGTCGAAAGCCCGCTCGACGACATCAGCTCCGTCACCTTCCGCTCCGAATCGGAAGGGATCACGGTGGTCTGGGTCAACGCCCGCTGATCGCTTCCATGATCTCGTCATCTCCACCGGTCATTCACGGGATGCCATCCCGTTGGGCATCAAGACAGGCATGAACAGAATCACTCTCCACGCACTCCTCTGTGTCGCCGCCTCCCTCTGGTTTCTCGCCGGCACCCCCGCGGCATCGGCTGCGGAGCTGGCCCTCAAGAGCCAGTTGCTCTGGGGCACAGACCAGGAGAAACCCCGGGAATCCACGTACAAGGAAGTCGATCCGAAGGTCAAAGGGAAGCTCAGCCGCATCTTCAAGTGGAAACACTACTTCGAGATCAATCAACAGAAGGTCACTCTGGAGGCCAACGCCCCCAAACGGCTCAAGCTCAGCGCCAAGTGCGAGATCGATGTCCGGTTCCTGGACGAACACACCCTCGAAATCAAACTTTACGGCGAGGGGAAATGGACCAAGACCATCCGCCAGTCGGTTGTCGCCCTGAACCGGGGCGAACTCGCCGTTCTGGCGGGCGATGACAAGGACAAGTACGGCGACGCCTGGTTCGTCGTCCTGTCGGCGGACAAACCCTGACAGATCGTTCGAACCGTGCTCGTTCCCGCCTGACACCCCGGCTTATCCCCGGGGCCAGTCCGACGGAACCTCCCGGGCGCGCAGTTTTCGCAGTTGACCGAACACCAGGCGGCTGACCTCCTTCGCCTGCGGGACCCGGAGCGCAATCGCAAGCCCCCAGTAGGCCAACCCCGCCAACGTCATCGGCACAAACACCTCGCCCAATTTCTGCGCGAGCGTGGCGTGTCCCCACCGGATCCCCCACAGGTGCTGTCCGCTCCAGGCCACCGCTCCCGTCACCGCCGCGATCGCCAGCAGCACCAGGGCGGCGGATCGCAGGGGGATGAAATCGAGTTTCGGCATCTTCCTGCGCAGCGCCCGCATCAGGAGCCAGACATTGACATACGCGGTGATGCTGTTCGCCAAGCCCAATCCGAGCTGGCGGAACGGACCGATCAGCCACAGGGAGCAGACCAGATTCAGCACCAGGCAGGCCACGCTGATCTTCATCGGTGTCTGCGTGTCCCCCAGCGCGTAGAACGCCCGCGCCAACACGTTGACGCTCGAAAAGGCCACAAGGCCCGGGGCCAGGCCCGCCAGGGCCAGGGCGGCCCGGTGCGTCGAGGACGCGGTGAACAGGCCCCGCTCGAAGAGCAGCCGAACCATCGGTTCCGCCAGCGCGAGCAGGAGCGCCGCGGCCAGCAGGTTGACGAAGAGAAGGTACCCGAGGCCCTCCCGCAGGGTGGCGCGGAACTCCGGGTACTTCTTCTCCGCCGCAAGGCCCGAAAGCGTCGGCAACAAGTACGTGGCGAATGAAATACCCACCACCCCCTGCGGAAACTCCATCAGCCGCACCGCATAGTCGAAGGAAGCCACAAGCGTGCGGTCGACATAGAACGCAATGAACGCAATGATCAGGACATTCAACTGAAACGCCGCGACCCCCACCGTCGCCGGCAGCATGCGGCGCACAACCTCACGCACCGTCGGGTTATTCCAGGGCCGGATCCAGCGGTACCGAAAGCCGTCCTTGCGCAGCGTCGGCCATTGGAAACCGAGTTGCGCCACCCCCGCGGCCACGACTCCGAGCGCCAGCGCGAAGACCTGGGTCTCCAACTGATCGCCGAAACGCGGCGCCAGCAGCAACACCGCGGCGATCAGGACGACGTTCAGCATGGTCGCGCTCATGGCCGGGACGAAGAAATAGCCGCGCGCATTCAGCAACCCCATGCAGAGCGCCGCCACGCACACCAACAGCAGGTAGGGCAGCATCACCTGCAACAGCCCCAGCACCAGCCGCGTGTCCTCCCCAAGAATCGGTATCGGAAAGGGAGGGAACACCGCGCCGCCCCCCGAGGAGAAACGCAGCGAGCCGGCGGCCAGCACCAGGCTCACAATCGCCAGACAGACCCCAACCACGATCGAGGCAAACAGGATCAGTCCCGACAACACCGCGTTGGCGGATTCCCACATCGCCGTCTCCCCTTCCATCCTCTCCTTTTGCTTGAAGATCGGAATGAAGGCCGCCGTCAACGCCCCTTCACCGAGCAGTCGTCGGAACAGGTTGGGGGCCTGATACGCCAGCTTGAAAGCGCTGGCCACCACCCCGTCTCCCATGAACCCCGCGTACACCTGCTCCCGCACCAGGCCCAGCACCCGGCTGATCAGCGTGGCAACCCCCATCGCCCCCGACGACTTGAGCATTTGCGACATGCGTGTCCGTGCGCTTTGCGCCCGACGCCCCTTTGCCCCCGCTCTCAGCCGCGCTCCATTCCCCCAGCCCGGATGGCCAGACGGTCCCCGTCCTCCGCGATCCTGAATGGGATTCCTCCAAGCGCGCCCCGGATGCGCTTGCGCGTGGCCTTCATGTCCTGCCGCAAAGACCGCGCCAGATGCACGAACAGAACCCTCCCGATTGGCTTGTCCCTCAGATATGCGGCCAGCGGCTCGACGTCCAAGTGAGCCAGCTCGCACACGAGAAGATCCACCGGCTTGCTCAACAACGGCGACAAATCCCCGACCCCACCCACATCCGCCGAGTGCGCCACCCGCATCCCGTGCCCCTCGATCAGGAAACTGAAGCTTTCAAACCTCTGCGCGTGCTCGGATCCGAACCTCGCCCGCAGTTGGTCCAAATGCGTGGTCGGGCACGGCGTCACCTTCACGCCCTGCATCACCACCGAACGGCGCGCCCTCAGGGCCTGAAACCGCAGGCGGAAGGAGAGCAAGTCCTCGAACACACAGCCTGCATCCAATAGCCGCTTCACAGGAGCAATCCCGTCTTCGGGCATATGAACTGTCAGGGCCCGCCGCCGCCCCTCGAGCCAAAAGCCCTGCATCAGCATGAAAAAACCGCCCGAATGATCGAAGTGCAGATGTGACAAAAAGGCGCATTCGATCAGGTCGTAGCCCCATCCGCTGGCCTTCACCGCGCGGCTGACCGATTCGCCGCAGTCGATCAAGAACGCCGTCTCAGGAAACCGGTACAGAAAAGCCGAGTGAGAACGATCCGCACAGGGCCAACCGTCACCCGTGCCCAGGCAGTTCAGAATCAGGGAATCCATGATCTGGTGGGATGTTCGCAAATCGGCTGATGATCGCAACAGTAAACAGGACGCGAAACAGACAGGCCCGGATGCGAGACACCGCGAAGGTTTATGAAGCATCCAACTAGCCCGGTTACGGTTCCTCGCGAAGCGTGTGAAACAACCGGGCTAAGGGATGCTGATTATCAAGTGTTTACGATGGGAGCCCGCCAGGAGAAGTTTTTCTGTTCAGTCTGGCACTGGTAGTGCTATCATTTGATATGAAAAGTCGTTGACACTCGGAGTCGATTGTCTAGAGTGCACGAACCGTAACCCAAAACGAGTATAGCAAAACCAAAGACCGTATGAGCCGACTACTTCGTAAAAACAAAAACGGGGCTTTCACGCTGATTGAACTATTGGTCGTGATTGCCATCATCGCCATCCTTGCCGGCATGTTGCTGCCCGCGCTTGCCAAGGCCAAGGCCAAGGCGCAAAGGATCAACTGTGCGAACAACCTCAAGCAGGTCGGGATTTCATTCCGCCTCTTCGCCACGGACAACGGCGATCGGTTCCCGATGAACGTGACCACGAACGAAGGTGGCGTGTCCGACTGGTTGGGCACCAGCCCGAACATGCTGGCCGTGAACACGTACCGCGTGTTCGCCTCGCTCTCGAACGAGCTGGCCACCCCCAAGACCGTGGTCTGCCCGTCTGACAGCGGACGCGTTGCCCCCAGCAACTTCGTCGGCATGGTCAACCTGGCCGACTTCGCCAAGGGCGGCAAGAACGGCGGCGTCAGCTACTTCGTTAACCCTGACGCAGACGAGAGCCGTCCGCAGGTGATTCTTGCAGGCGATCGGAATATCACCAACACTACCCTCAACCCGGGCGTTGGAGGCGGCACGGCTTACAACAAGCAGTCCCCCGGCCTCAAGTGGAACCTCATGAATACCACCATGAAGACCACTGGCTGGTCTACCTCGATGCACAACGGCGCCGGCAACATTGGTTTGTCTGACGGCAGCGTGCAGCAGGTCACCGGGGCCCGCCTGCGCGAGCAGATCATGAATTCCCAAGAAGATCATCTGCTGCTCTTCCCATACGTTCCCAACAAGAACAACTGAGCCGCTCTCGATCGCATCTATTCGAAGGCACCCTCTCGGGTGCCTTCTTTTTTGCTTCTAACCCGCACAGCAGTCATCCTGGGTGGTCTGACCGTCGTGTGCACCGACAGGGTGTGAAATGTGCGGGTTAACTGGCGGTTCGCCGAATGATCTCCGCCAACGGTGTCAATGGACGAAAACCCGTCATCCGCTCCAGCTTGTGGACGGAGGGTCGACGGCGCCGCATGTCCTCGAATCCGGGCGCGTACGCGACATCATAGGGAACAAACTCGAGTTCCGAGCTCGACTTGAGGAGTTCCTTCACCAGGAGCGCCAGGTCGCGGATTGTGGTTTCCTCGGTGCTGCCCACGTTGAAAACGCCCCCCCAGGCCCCCGGGCAGCCGCACAGCCTTGCCAACGCCTCCACCGTGTCCCCAACATACGCGAAACACCTTGTCTGCAGGCCATCCCCGAAAAGCCGCAACGGCTGGCCGGCCCGGGCGGCGGCGATGAAGCGAGGCAAGACCATGCCGTATCGCCCCGTCTGCCGCGGGCCGACGGTGTTGAAGACGCGCGCAATGATGACTGGCAACCCCCGCTCACGCATGTACGCCAGGGCGAGAAACTCGTCCATGAGCTTCGAACAGGCGTAGCTCCAGCGCCCAAGATTCGGGGGGCCGATCAGCAGATCGTCCTCTTCCCTGAATTCCTCATTCTGGCTCTTCCCGTACACCTCCGAGGTCGATGTCAAAAGCAACGGCACCCCATGCCGTCCGGCCGCCGCCAGGATCGCCTCGGTCTCCTGGATGTTCGTTTCAATAGTCCGAATCGGTGACCGCACCACGAGATCCACCCCGACGGCCGCGGCGAGGTGATAGATCACCGAGGACTCGCCCGCCAAATCAGCCAGACCCGGGCACTGCGAGACCCGCGCTTCGATCACCCGGAGACGGGGGTGCCCTTCCACCGGACCCAGGTTCGCCCGGCTCCCGGTCGAGAAATCGTCGACGATGGTCACGCTCCGCCCCTCCGCGAGGAGGCGCTCGGCCAGGTGCGAGCCGATGAATCCGGCGCCTCCCGTGATGAGGACGTGATCGCCCATGAACGCGCTTTGCCCTACTGCCAGATCATCTCCTTGACGGTCTTGGCCGCGGGAATAAACGGCATCACGTGCTCGGTATAGGGTGTGATGACGTCAAGCAAATAGGGCTGGTCCGAGTCGAGCATCCGCTGCATCGCCGCCCGCAGGTCGCGCCTGTAAATCACCCGTTCGCACGGAACGCTGAATGCCTTCGCGATGGCCACGAAATCGGGATAGATCTCCCGCATGTTGTCAGGGTCGCCCAGGTAGGTGTTTCCGCGATTGCCCTGATAGAACCGGTCTTCCCATTGCATCACCATGCCCAGGTGCTGGTTGTTCAAAATGAGCGCCTTCGCCGAAATCCCCTCGATGTGCGCCGTCGCCAACTCCTGCACGTTCATCAGGAATGATCCGTCGCCGTCTATGTCCACAACCTGCCGGTCCGGAAACGCCACCTTGGCGCCCAGCGCCGCCGGATACCCGTACCCCATCGAACCCAAACCCGCGCTCGTCAGGAATTGGCGGGGATGCCTGAACTGATAGAACTGGCCGGCCCACATTTGGTGCTGCCCCACCCCGGTCGTGATGATCGCCTCGCCCCGCGTCAACTCGCAGAGCAGCGCAATGGCCTCCTGCGGGAGAATCACCTGGTTAAAGTCGCCGCCCATGTGATCGCGCACATGTTGCGATTTGAGCACCTCCTCGGTGATGTGATAACGGAGCGGTGCTTTGGACTTCCATTCCGCGACCTGGCGATGCCAGGGCTCGTACGTTTTCCGCAAGGGGCGCCTCGCCAGCCGGGCGTTGAGCTCGCTCAAGGCGAACTTGATGTCGCTGATCACAGGCAGGTGCACCTTGCGGTTCTTGTTGATCTCCGACGCATCGATGTCGATGTGCACGATCGTTCCGTGCTCGCAGAACTTGTCCACCTTCCCCGTCACGCGGTCGTCAAACCGCACCCCGAACGCAAGCAGCAAATCGGCCTCCGCAACCGCCCAGTTCGCGTACGCCGTCCCATGCATCCCCAGCCACTTCAGCGAGAGCGGATCGTCCTCCGGAAATGCCCCGCACCCCATCAGGGTCGTCGCCACCGGAATGCGCGTCGCCGCCACAAAACGACGCAGTTCCTCCGACGCGTCGCTGGTGATGATGCCGCCGCCCGCGTACACAACCGGACGCTCCGACTTCTCGATCAACGCGAGGATCTCGTCCAGAGCCGCTTCGTCCGCCCGCCGATTCGGATCGTATCCGCGCAGTTCGATCGAGGACGGAAACACCGGCTGCGCGCGTTGCTGCTGAATGTCCTTGGGCAGGTCGATCAAAACGGGACCCGGACGCCCGCTTCGGGCGATGTAGAACGCCTCCTTCACGACGCGCGGGATATCCCCGATATCGGTGACCAGATAGCTGTGTTTCACCACCGGAAGCGTCATCCCGTAGATGTCTGTCTCCTGAAAAGCGCCCTTCCCAATCATCGGACGCACCACTTGGCCGGTGATTGCCACGATCGGCACCGAATCCATGTACGCGTCGGCTATCCCCGTCACCAGATTCGTGGCGCCAGGACCGCTGGTGGCCATGCAAACCCCCACCCGGCCCGTCGCGCGCGCATACCCCTCCGCCGCAAATGCTCCCCCCTGCTCGTGCCGCGGCAGGTAAACCCGGATGCTCTCCGACTTGGTCAGGGCCTGATGGATCTCCATGCTGGCGCCGCCCGGATACGCGAAAATCGCCTCCACACCCTCGCGTTCGAGGCATTTCACAAGGATCTGGCTCCCGAGCATTGGAGCCGAAGACTCGGACGAGGCCTTGGGAGTGCTTCCCAAGCCGTCACGCTCGATGGGTTGACCCGGAGTCCGGCTTCCGGACAGGGGGACGGCGGTCTCGGACGCGATCTTGGAAGTGTCGCCAGATGAAGGCGTTTTGCGGGTCGTTGTCTTGGGGTGTCTCTTCATGTGTTTCTACGCTCGTGGCGACCGGGGTCCGGGTAACAAAAAACCCACGACCGTCGGCCAGCCGTGGGTGGTTTGTCGAAATCCTCTTAAGCACGACAAAACCCCGCGGCATCGCCGCCTACGACGACGACCAGCACCAGGTTCTGTCCTGCATTCCGCATCATGCCCCATCACACTAGGGAAATCCCCAAACCCGGTCAAGCGGCGATTACGGACCGTTTTTCAGCTTTTCAGTCGTTCGATCCTCGGGAAATAGAGCCAGAGATGGCCTAGATCGTCGTCCTCCCCGAAAACGACCTGACCGTCGCGTCCAACGACGGCATCGCCAAATAGATAGCCGTAACGCCGCCTCTCGAGCACCGACACCGCCACCCCCAGATCCGACGCCGTCCGCGCTTCGGGGTTGTAGCAGAACATCCTCGCCATCTCGTTCCCGCAAAAGCCGAACACCCGCCCATCGTGCGTGACCGCCATCGGACCGACCGGCGCCAGCGCCGTCCGGCCCAGGACAGGACTGAACCCCCGGTCTTCATCCAGCGCAAATAGCCTGCCCTCGCCGTCCGCCGTGTAGAGCAGCCCGCTATGATGATCACGGGCCCACGTCATCGGCGACTTGCCCCACACTCCCTCGGGCAACTTCAACGCGCCCCGCGTGATGGCGCGCGACGCCGTGTCGTAACGCCAAAGATCACCCGGCCCGTCCTGTCCGAAGACCCCGCCCCTCGACCCAACGGCAATGCGTCCCGCACCGGGCACCGGACCCACAAGCGCGATCGTCCCCGTGTCAATGTCCACCGTGAAGAGCGCGCCGGTGGTGATGCCGACAAGCGAAGCGTCGCCATCGGACGCAATGGCGTGGACGATTCGTTCGCCGTTCACCGGGCCGAGATCCCGCAGCGGCGGACGCGTGAACCCCCACTCCTGGATCAAGTCAAAAGGCAATCCCTGCAACGCCCCCGTGACCACCCGCCCGCCGCCCGCGCCGTTGACACAGGCGGCAAACCTGGTCTTGCCACAGCAGACCGCCGCGCAATGGTCGGCGCCCGCCACCGTCCCCCGGTCGAAAACTATGCCCGTCACGCCATGAAAGATGCCCACAAACAGATGCGCCGCCCGTCCGCTCGTCCCGCCGTAGATCATCCCATCCCTGGACGCCGCCAGGGCGGTGATGTGGCCTTCGTCCGCGGGTATCGGGGTGCTGGCGCCCGGAAAACAGGTCGGAAAGGCCGCCATCGTGCCTTCCTTCATGAACGTTCCATGCACGATCTCGTCGACGACGGCCCGCGCCTCGGGCGAGTTCATGTCGTATCGCTTCCTCGGTTTCTCGCTCATAAGATCCCTTACCCCCAAATCCGGATGGGCAAATGCGCGTTCTCCTTCCGCCGCGACGCGGGCAGGTGCACCTGGAAAATGCCTACCGGTTTCGTGCCGACGACGCCGAAGAACAAGTTCCCGTTGTGATCGACCGCGCCCCGGGACACGTACTGGGCCGGGTCGGTCGGATGCTCGAGAATGGCGACTTGCGTGCGCTCGAGCGTCTTCGGGTCCAGCCGCCAGACCACCCCCTCCCGCGGATGCCCACTCTCGAGCTTCGGCTGGTAAACCGGATCGCGCCAGCGCGACGCCACATAATACAGTTGGCCGTCTCCCGCAAAGACCAGTCCGCCGCAGTGATCGGTGAATGTGTCCACCGGAATGCTCGGATCGCGGTCCTGCGTCACTGCACCCAAATCCTCGACCCGCGGCCACGGGTCTTCATTGGGCCAGATCCGCATCAGACGCGGCTGGGCGATCCACGTCACCGCGAAGACGCTCTCGCCGTCG
The DNA here is from genome assembly GCA_964413865.1 of uncultured Verrucomicrobiota bacterium. GTDB lineage: Bacteria > Verrucomicrobiota > Verrucomicrobiia > Limisphaerales > J093 > MWFF01. Next base: position 2,849 of record CAYPUR010000040.1, on the reverse strand, counting down.
GGCGCCGCCGCCACATCGTAGAACACGCTGTGCCAGCCGGTTTGGAATTGCGGATTGTGCGGCAGCACGAAGGGCGAACGATCGAGCCGGCCGGTCTCCGGATCGTAACGCACCAGGTGCCCGTAGTCGTCGGTGGTCCACACGCGATGCTTCCGATCGAGAAACAGGGTTTGGGCGTTGATCGACCCGATGCGGCCCGCATCGCGCCGCGTGCGTTTGCGCGTGTCGTAGATGATGAAATGATCCCGCGGATAGCTCAATGCATAGAGCAGATGGCGCTCCTCATCATGCAGCAGGCAGCGGCAACCTTCCTTCGGGATCATCGTGTCCCACCACAAGACGTCGTCCGTCCGCGTGTCAAATGCCAGCAGCGCGCTCCCGCGAAAACAGCGCTCGGGATCGTGCCACGAACGCCACGGCGAGTACGCCGGTTGGTCAATGGGCGGTCCCGACAGATGCGTTGCCATGTACAACACCCCGTCCCCCATCGAGGGCGCAAAGCTGTAATGGATCTTGCACTGCGTCGCACGCCCCGAATCGCCCGGATCGTCGACCATCGCGTCCAAAGCAAACAGGTAATCGAGCGTGTCCTTCCCCTCGTTGTAGCGCGCCACCTTGACGACGCCGCCCGGAACACTCTCGGCGCACGCCGCCGCGTAGATCCGGCCGTCCGGGCCCGTCGACAACGACCAGCAGGTGTCGGCATCCGCATGGCCCGTGAACGGATACCACGAGTTGCGGTAACGCCCCGGCCCCCCGCCCTCGCCGGTTTGTTCGCCCGGGCCGGTCGTCCCCGCAATCGCGGGCAAGGCCAGCCACGTCCCCGCGGCCAACGCGCCGCCTTTCAAAAAGTCTCTTCGCTTCAGTTTGCCTGCCATAACGCGCCTCCAGAGGGTGTCGGCTCGGAGCCTGCCATCGCTTTCGACCGCTGCCAAGGCCAATGCGCGCCCCGCCCGTATCGCGCAGGGCCAATTTCATGAAGTGGAGCGGCGGCGGCCTCGTCGCCGACAAACACCTCCTTCACTCGCGTCGGCCGGGATTTCATCGATCGACCCGCTCCGCCCGATCTGGCGATGGAGGGTTCCGGGCGTTGGCTTGGCTGCCGGAGGCCGCGGGCGAGGAGTTGGCCCGCCGAGTTGACTTGCCGTTTTGCCGGGCTGACCTGTATTACCTTCTCAAGCTGGCGCTGGCCTTGGAGTCAATTATCGGCGCCACCAGTAACCGTGGACACACCAGATCGCAGCGCCCAGTCCGAACGGGCAGTCATCGACCCGGATGCGCCGTGGTATCAAACCCCCTTTTTCGGGCGTCTGATTGCCTTGGCGTTCCCGCCCCTGGGTCTTGTCCTGCTTCGCGCCAATCGCAACCTGACACGCCGCCACGGAATGCTCGCTGCCGGGGCGCTCATTCTCTACCTGGTTCCCTACACCTTGGCCATCATCTGGCTGCTGGTCGCCCTGGGCGGCGTGCAAGTCGAGTGGCGAGGCGGTCTGGGCCCGAGTCTTGTCCGGCGAAAGACCGCGCCGAATTACTTGGAACTCGAAACCGACCGCGCCGCCCAGGAGGCCAGGCTGTCCCAAGCCGCTCCGACTGCGCCGGCTCCGGACGCGTATTGGACGGATTTTCGCGGACCGCGGCGGGACGGGCACTACACCGAGCAGCCGATCCTGACCGACTGGCCTGCGCAGGGGCCGCCTGTGTTATGGCGCCAGCCTTGCGGCGGGGGCTACGCGTCGTTTGTTGCCGGCCAGGGCCACGCGTTCACCATCGAACAACGGCGCGACGAGGAGGCGGTCGTTGCCTACGACCTCGACACGGGGATCGAGCTCTGGGCCCATCGCTATCCGACGCGATTCAACCACTGGATGGGGGGCGAGGGCCCCCGCGCCACGCCGACCTATCATCAGGGGTTGATCTACAGCCTGGGCGCGGCCGGGGAGTTGTGCTGTCTCGGCGCGGCCAACGGTCGGTTGCTGTGGCGCAAGGATATCCTGGCCGACAACGGGGCGGCCAACCTGCTGCACGGGATGGCGGCGTCTCCGCTGGTTGTGGACGATCGCGTGATTGTTCTGGCTGGGGACGCGGCCCCGGGCAAATCGGTGGTCGCCTACCACCGGCTCACCGGCGCGCGGATCTGGTCCGCCCTCGACGACAAGCAGGCGTATGCGTCTCCGCTCCGGGCCGATCTGGCGGGCAGGCAACAGATCGTGATCGCGTCCGCGGCGCGGGTGGCGGGCTTGAATCCCGAGGATGGCGCCCTGCTGTGGGATTATCGGTGGCGGGTCCCGAACGACAACAGCATCTGTTCCCCGCTCATCATCGGCACGAACCGGTTCCTGATCTCTGCCGGATACGGCACCGGCTGCGCGCTGGTCGAGATCGCTCGAGACGCCCATGGCCTGGCCGCGACCGAGATCTGGCGGAATCGCAATCTGAAGAACAAGTTCAACCCCTCTGTCGTATGGCAGAACCACGCCTACGGACTCGATGAAGGTGTCCTGTGTTGCATCGATCTCGCCACGGGCCAGCGGCGGTGGCGCGACGGGCGCTATGGCTACGGCCAGTTGCTGCTGGCGTCGGGCCACTTGATCATCCTCAGCGGCGAAGGCCAGCTCATCCTGGTGCGGGCGGATCCGCTGGGGCTCATCGAGCTGGCTCGGGTTCCCGCCCTGAGCGGCAAGACATGGAATGTGCCGGCACTCGCTCATGGCCGGTTGCTCGTGCGCAACGGGGCTGCCATGGCCTGCTTCGATCTGCGTCCGTTCGGCGGGCTGATCCTCGAAGGCGCGCCGAAGCCGGCGCCTTAGCCCGGTTATTTCACACGCATCGCGAGGAACCGTAACCGGGCT
>CAYPUR010000039.1:0-26058 GCA_964413865.1 uncultured Verrucomicrobiota bacterium | reverse complement strand
TCTCTTGAGCACCCCGGCTTGGCGGTGGCAAAAAGTGGTGAGAAATGGAGGCTAGCGGTGTTTTGCCAGCGCGGCGCGGCTGGCGGCCTCAATGTCGCGATGCAGCGAATGCCCGTGGGCGTCCATGGTGACAACCGCCGGGAAGCGCTCGACCTCGAACTCCCAGACAGCTTCGGGCGCTCCGAATTGTTCGAGGAAGTGGACGGCGCGGACGCGTTTGACGCACTCAGCCAGCACCTGGGCGGCACCGCCGACGGCATGGAAGTAGACGCAGCCGTGGGCGGCGCAGGCGGCCAGGGTGCGCTCTCCCATCCCGCCTTTCCCAATGACCCCGCGCAGGCCGAACTGCGCGATGATTTCCGCCTGGTACGGTTCTTCCCGGGCCGATGTGGTCGGGCCGGCCGCAACGACGCGCCAGGCGCCGTTGGGGTCCTTCAACACGACCGGGCCGCAATGGTAGAGGATGCCGCCGCGCAGATTGACGCCCGGCGGCAAGGCGCCGCCCCGGGCCAGATACTTGTGCACGGCATCGCGTCCGGTGAAGAGGAGGCCAGTGAGTTCGACCTCGTCGCCCACGCGGAGCGCGCGGATGCGCTCCTCGGTCAAGGGAAAGGAGAGCGGGATCATGGGCGGGTCAGTAGAGCCATCGTTCAATTCCACCGTCCGGACTCAGCCTCACGCCCTGTCGGCGGTAGGCCCAACACATATAGCTGACGCTGACGAAGAAGGAGGCCGGCAGGCGGTTGATGGCGCCCATCTTGACGCCCAGCAGGGTGGTTCGGCCGCCGAACCCCATCGGCCCGATCCCCAGCTCGTTCGCTGTGCGCAGGATGTCCTGTTCCAGCCGATCCAGTTCCGGCACCGGATTGCGGTCGTCCAGCAGACGCAGGAACTGTGTCTTCGAAAACGCATAGCCCGTGGCCCGGTCCCCGCCCAGGCAAACCCCCAGAACTCCCGGTCCGCACCCTCGCCCCTGGGCCTGGACCACGGCATCGAGGATGACCTTGCGGCACCCGCCGAGGTCCCGGTCGGCTTCGAGCCGTTCGCAGGGGAGTGAGTACTGCGAGCCCACGTTTTCGCATCCGCCGCCTTTGAGGATGAGGCGGACATCGGTTGCGGGCGAGGCGCGTTGGTGGAAATGCAGCGCGGGCGAGCCGGGCCCGACATTGGTGCCGTCATTCCTGCCGGTGAGCGTGTCGACCGAGTTCTGCCGCAACCATCCGTTTGCGGTGGCCTGCCGCACCGCTTCGCGAGCCGCGACGGCGAAGGCGATCTCGTCGAAACCCACCGGGACGTCGACGTAGAAGAGAATGCTGCCTGTATCCTGGCAGATGGGCTGGGACTTGCGGCGGGCCAGTTCGATGTTCCGTTCGATGATCTTGAGAGCCGACTCCGCGATTGTGCCCTGGCGCTCGGTTTCGAGAGCCTGAACGATGGCCCGGTGAACGTCCTCGGGCATTTCGGCCGAGGTGCGGCGAAGCAACTCGATGAGGGACTCCTGCAACACTCTCACGACCGCTTCAAACTAGCTGTCGCCCCGGAGGGTGTCAACGTGGCCGGCAGGGTGCACGCAGCCCGGGCATTTCGATCGGCCTGCATTGTCAGCGGCGGTCGGGTGGGCTGGAGGACTCTGATGAGGACAACACTCTGTCGGGATGGAAAGGCTCATCGAGGCGTCCGAAACAAGGCATCGGGCCTTCGGGTCTCGACGCCGTGCGCGCAAAAACTTGAAATTAAAGCTTGCTATTTGCTCTGGAATCGACATTTTCCCGCCGTCTGTCAAATAAGCAGCCTCCACGGCATGGAAAATCAGTCAGGTGAACTCGGTTCAGTGATGATTTGAACCCCGATAATCGGGAACAGTCTGGAGAGAGCACAGACACGTCAGGAATAGCGGAACATCACATGAACACTAAGTTGTTTGTTGGGAACCTCTCCTTCAACACCACCGAAAACGACCTGCACGACGCCTTCGCCGCGCACGGTACCGTGGTCGAAGCGAATTTAATGGTCGATCGCATGAGCGGGCGCCCGCGCGGATTTGGCTTTGTGACCATGAGCACCCCCGAAGAGGCGCAGAAGGCCATCACCGCCATGAATGGTGCCTCTTTGGATGGTCGCGCTTTGACCGTCAACATCGCCCGTCCCAAGGAAGATCGCCCTCCCGGCGGCGGCGGACGCCCTCGTCGTGATTTCGGCGGCGGTGGCGGCGGCGGCGGCGGCGGTCGGGGTCGGTACTGAGATTCGCACGCCATCGGTTCCCTCGGGAACCGATGGGATCGAGGGACACAGGCGGACCCGGTCTGAGGGTAACCGCCGTGGCTCTTTGCAGAAAGCCCCCAGAGGCTCTCCCGAGCGGGAGCCTCGCGAGGGGCTTTTTCCTTTCTTTACTTCCGTCGGGCGCTCCGGGTCCGGGTGATCTCGCGCATGAACTTGACGCTGGCCTCGGTGTTCTCGTCCGATCCGTGACATTCGATCGAAACCACCCCATCCCAGTTTGTTTCGCGGAGGTAATCCATGCAGAGCCTGATGTTATCCGCGTTGACGCCACCGCCCACCGGCACGATCGAGCTGCCGATGCCGGTTTCCTCGCCGCGCGCCGCCGCGGCCAACTCGGCGCTGACGTCCTTGATATGGCAATGGACGATGTAAGGGCGGAGGGCTTTGCAGTAATCGAGCGGGGCGTGGCCAGCGATGAACGTATTGCCGGTGTCGAAGTTGCAGCGGAGCCACTCGGAGTCGAAGTGTTTGAACAGGCGCTCCATGAAATCGAGGTCGTTTGTGTAGGGCCCGTGCGGCTCGACGTTGATGACGACCTTGTAGTCCTCAGCCCAGGAGACGCACTGGCGATAGTTGTCGCATGTGATTCGGAAGACCTCCTTGCGGTTCAGGCCGGGCGTCTCGAACGCGCCGTCGACGGTGTCAACCATCGGGCATCCCAACTCGGCGGCGAACCGGATGCTCTGGGTTACGTATTGGACCCCAAAGGCCGATCCATTCGGACCCATCATTGGGTAGGAGCCGTCGATCTGCGAGACCTTCAGACCCAGGCCGTCGAGAAAACGACGGATGGCAAGCGGGTTGGATTGCAGCGAGACGCCGGGATCGTATCCGAGGGCGGCGATGAAGTTCTGGCCGTGTATGGCCGCGAACTCGAGGTGCTTGAGACCGGTGGCGGCGATTTTCTGACAGGCGCCCTCGAAGCCGACGCTCAGGGGCCTCCAGTTGTCGGTATGCAAACCCAGGTGAATCATGCCTTTCTGGTACGCTCCGCCATCTCCAGCGTCAACCCGATTCATCGCTGGCCTGCTCCGTCGCAATCCTCAGCGAACCGTCCTTGCGCCGCGTGGGGGACGCGGCCTGCATCACGAGCATCAACAGCGTGGTGCAGGCCGGGTCGGCTGTCTGCCGGCAGGCAGGCATGGCCCGTCCGCCTTTTTGGTTGCGGCCCCGCCGTGCTTCGATGTATGTCGCCCGGGCGTATGAGATCCTGGCTTCCTGCAATTGGGTTGGTTCTCGGAGGGATGATCCACGCCCGAGGCGAGGTGCTCCGCCCCTCGGACGTCGTGTTCATGTACAGCGGCTCAGCCCAGACATACCGCGAGTACGGCGCCACGGTCCTGGCGTGGGGCGGCAAGCCGACTCCGAAGTCGCTGGCCGAGGCTGCGGGTGTGACGTGGTTTGGCAGCGTGGGCATGGTGACCGAGTTCAGCGCGTATCACAACCGTTTTCCCGAGCGCTTCGAAGAGGGGTTGTGCCGCGATGTGGATGGACACCCGGTCAAGGTTCCGTGGCTGACCGACCACCAGTCGAAGGGGGTTCCTTACTGGTGGTGTTGCACACGGCAGCCGCTGTTCCGCCAGTTCCTTCGCGACCGCGTTGTCGAGACCATCCGGGCGGGAGCGCAGGGACTGCATATCGACGATCACCTCGGCACGGCTGGGGGGCTATGGCTCGGGATTTGTTTCTGTGACCGGTGCGTTGACGGTTTCCGCGCCTACCTCGCGGGATTGCCGGCGGCGGACCTCGATCGCCTGGGCATCCGGGAACCTGCTTCCTTCAACTTTCGTGACGAGGTCCGGAGGTGGATTGCCGCCGGGGGCTCCGAGTCGAAGCGCAAGGCGACCGGGCATCCGCTCTGGCGTCATTGGTCCATCGACCAGGGACGCGGCGCGGCGGCCTTCATGCTCGAACTGCGGGAGCTTGCCGCCCGGACGGCGGGCCGCCGCATTCCGGTTGGGGCGAATGCGGGCCTGCTCTGGCCGGGCCATCTGACGGATTACCAGGCGCTCGATCTGTTCACAGCCGAGACCAATCACCGCGCCGAAACCCGCAAGCCAACCGACCTGCCGCTGGTGGCCTATCGTCTGGCGGGGTCGATGGGCCGGCCCTACGCCGCGACCGCGAGCGGCGGGGACTGGGCATTCATCAAGGAGCACAACCTGCCTGGCCTTGTGCGATGTTGGATCGCGTTCTCCTATGCGGCCGGCCAGCGTTTGATGGCGCCGCACCGCCAGTGGTGCCACACAACCGAGAAAGGGACCCATTGGTACGACGGCCCATCCGAGAAATTCGCCCCGCTTTACCGCTTTGTTCGTGACCACGCGGGGTGGTTTGACGGTTTCGCGACGCACGCCGATGTCGGTGTCCTGTTCCCCTACGGAAGTTTTGTCAAGAACCCGCGCCGGTGGTTCGACCTCTGCAATTCCCTGGCGGCGGCCAACGTCGGCTACCGCCTGCTCGTTGGCGGCGACGAGACCGTGGATCACCCGCTGAACGAGGCTGAGATCGAGGCGTGCCGCGCCCTGATCACCGTGGACACCGGCGAGTTGTTGCCGGAGGATTGCCATCGGCTGGCGCGACCTGTGCCTGGCCAGCGCCGATTCGAGTCAGCGGACGAGGCGCTCGAGGCTGTGGCGCCTGCGGTAAGAGTGGACGCGGCCCGCCCGGTGCGAGTGCTGTGCCGAACGCGCGCCGGGTCGGCGGTGATCCACGTGTTGAATTACAGCTATGACTCCGGGCTCGATGATGTGACGCCCGTCGAGGACGTCCGGCTGATGTTCGATGCATCCGCATTGGGTTTGACGAAGGTGGATCGGGCCACGCTGCTCACCCTCGACGGCTCTGAAACACGCGTCGAGTGCCGGGACGGCCAGGTCACGATTCCCCGGCTCGGTCTCTGGGCCCTGGTCCGCCTCGAAAGCGGCCGAGAATGACTGCATCCAAAGGTTGTCCGTAGACTGTCAACGCTCCCCATGATTGCACCTCGCCGCGAATTCCTGAAAGCCGTCGGAGCCGGCCTTGTGGCCGCGCCTTTCGCCACGTCCTGCGTCTCGCGCTCGTTGCCTCCTGATCCGATCAAGCCGATTCGAGGCAGTTGGATCAGCGTTTGGTGGGATGATCGCCGGCATTTCTACTGGAACGATTCCTGTCTCCAGTTCAGCGCCGAACAATGGCAGGCGGCGGTCAAGGACGTGGCGGACATCGGCATGGAGCACCTCGTCCTGCTGGCCATCGCGAAGGGCGGCAAGGCGTTTTACGAAACGCCGCTGCTGCCGAAGCTCGACATGGCGTGTCCAGATCCCATCGAGGCCATGCTTGCCGCCGCCGACCAGCATCGGGTGAAGTTTTTTATCAGCAGCGACTGGTGCGGGGAGTGGGACGCCGCGGCGCTCGGTGATCCGGATCGTGCCCGGAAGCGTTTTCAGATGATGGAGGAGATTGCGGGGCGGTACAGCCATCACCCGAGCTTCTACGGCTGGTATTGGCCCAACGAGGCCTGCCTGGCGCCCTACTTTGCGGATGCCTTTGTTGCCTACGTGAACGCCAGCAGTCGCGAGGCCCGGCGTCTGACACCGAACGCGAAGACGCTCACCGCGCCGTATGGCACCCACCGGGCGGTCTGCGACGACACATTTGTGCGGCAGTTGGAGAGTTTGGACGTCGATATTATTGCGTATCAGGACGAAGTCGGGTGCTTGCGGATGACCCCGGACGAGAGCGCGCGCGCATTCCTAGCGCTGCGTCAGGCGCACGATCGTGTTCCGCAACGGGCCCTGTGGGCCGATGTTGAGACCTTTGCCTGGGAAGGGCCGCCGAACAAGCAGACCAGTCCGTTAATCCCGGCCCAGTGGGAGCGTGTGCGCGCGCAACTCGAAGCGGTGTCGCCGCACGTCGACACGATCCTGATCTACCAATACCAGGGGCTCATGAATCGGCCGCGGAGCCGGGCCTTTGCGGGACATCCCGACTCGACGCGCCTATATCTGGACTACGTCCGCTGGCTCAAATCGAAAGGGAAGCGATGCTCGGGCTAAGGTCCCCCATAACCCGGACCATTGAGGACGTCGTTGGGTCGGGGCCATTTGCGTACATCCAGAAAAATCGAGGAATTTCTGCATCTTGATGAACTCGGCCGTGCCGCCGACGCGGCCCACCATGGCGCCGCCACCTCTTGAGACATTGCCGGTATACTTGCCGACACCCGCGTGCCGCTGGGAGACGACTTCGCCTGCCGTCTCGGGGGCATTGCCCAAGTCATTAAAGTAGAAACCATCGGTCTCGTTTTGTTCCCACAGCATGATGTCTGTGGGTTTGAAATCGGTGGTCTTGTAGGTTCGGCCTCCCGAAATTGCGCCCGACTTCGGACCGACGTAGCCGCCGATGCTTCCGTTGAAGCAATAAGAACTGAGTTTGACCCACCGGGCCATCCACCACGTCTTGAACTGGCCGCTGCCGCGCTGGGCGACATCCTTCGGGCACCACAACACGTGGTGATCGGACAGGAACGGCCCCAGGTGTCCGACCTTGAAGAATGCAACCTGGTTGCTGAACTGGATCGAGTTTTCGGCTCTCCCCGCGGCGCTCGGCATGTAGGTGGGCCCGCCCGCGATGCGCCCGTTGTTGGGACCCGCATACGCCCAGCCGTCCGGACCGTTATTGGCGGTCCCGTCGACACCTCCCCAGGTGCAGTGGGCCATGTGATCGTTGTTGTCGGTGGCGTACATCTGATTCGCCAGCAGGATTTGTCTGACGTTGTTGATGTCCGCTGTCCCCTGAGCCCGGTCTTTGGCCCTCGAGAGGGCCGGGAGCAGCATGCCGGCCAGGATCGCGATAATGGCGATGACCACCAGCAACTCGATGAGGGTGAAGGCCAGCGGGCCGTACCGGCCGCGGCGAGCCGCAAAATCAAATCTGTTTTTCATGACAAGATTACATGTGCTCTTTTGCTGTCTTGGCTTCACTTAACTCAATGCGCCGAAGAAAGCAAGTGTGCGTTTTCGAGCACAGCGATCCCGAGTTGCACCCTCGAATTTCCTCGTTTCTTTTCCGCTCGCAGGCGACACTTTGCGGCCGTTCCGGCTCGCAAGCACCGCGGGAGCAAGCCGCCGTTCCTTGGAACGCTGGAGCCAGGAAAACGGATGCATCCGGTACGAACCAGCGCTTTAGCCCGGCTCTTTCGGGCTGTATCAATGCAAAACTCCGGCGAACAACACGACCTCTCGACGCAGCATCCCGCCCATCTGAAACGACTGCAAAACCTCATGGAGAAACTCACTCTTTGAAGCATTTCAAGGCCATTGCGGCAATGGCGCTCAACCGCGTCATAGGCCGAGACCATCGCATCCCCTGGCATCTCCCGGACGATTTCCGGTGGTTCAAACGCCTCACCATGGGACATGTGCTGGTGATGGGCCGCCGGACCTTCGAGTCGATCGGTCGGCCGCTGCCCGGCCGCGAGACCATCGTTCTGAGCCGTTCCCGTTTCCAGTTCCCCGGCGTCCGAACGGTGTCCGACCTCGCATCGGTCGATCCGGCCTCGGATCCGCGCGATTTCTTCATCTGTGGCGGCGCGGACATCTACGCGCAGACGCTGCCGCGGTGTTCCGATCTGTATCTGACTCTCGTGAAGCGTGAGGTGGACGGCGACACGTTCTTGCCGCCGTTCGAGGATCGGTTCGATCTGGCGGAAACCCTCGAGACAAATCCCGAATTCGATATCCTCCACTACGTCAACCACGCGCTCGCTTGACCCCAATTTGGCCGCGTCGTCTCGATCAGCGTGAGTCCGTGTCTTAGGGCTTTTCTAACCCGCATAGCACTCTTCCTGCGAAGTCTGACCGCCATGTTGCACCGACGGGGTGTAAATACGCGCGTTAGACATCGCTCTATTCCCGTGAACGAAGAAGTCCTCGGAGGCGTTTGGTCGTCTGCTCCCAGTCAAGCCAGCCGCCCGGCAGGATCGGTCCGGATTTCCGCCTGGGCCGGGTGATCATGTGGTAACCGCCTTGCCTTGATGTCGGGGCCCCGACTAGAATTTCGAGCGCATGGACGACTCGCTCACGATGGACCGCCTCTGCGCCGCGCGCAGGGGTCGGGCTCTCCCGGTGGCCTGGCTCGTCTGCGCGTGCCTGCTGACCGGTTGTCGCACGGTTCCGCCTTTGCCCCCGGCCGACTTGCAGGCCGGTTGGTCGCTGCGACATGGACAGGCGGTCTGGACTCGCTCCCGGACCGAGCAAGGCGTGGCGGGGGAGATCCTGTTGGCGACGCGCGCGGACCGTGACTGCTTCGTGCAATTCGCCAAACCGCCCTTCACCCTCGCGACGGCACGCGCCGAGGCCGGCCTCTGGTTGGTCGAATCCGCCGCTGCGCGCCGGCGATCGAAAGGACGCGGCGTCGCGCCGCCGCGCGTTGTCTGGTTCGCGCTGGCCGAGGAAGTCCGCGGACGGCCGGCGGGCTGCGGCTGGCATTTTGAAGCGCGGGGCGGGGCGGGATGGCGTCTGACCAATGTCGCCACGGGCGAGGGGCTCGAAGGCTTTCTGGGGCCATGAGGTGGATCCGCCGGCGTTGGGCCTGGGTGCTTGTGGGACTCCTGATCGTCGCGGGGCTCGCCCGCGTGCGGCTGGACACTGAAGTGTTGAACCTCCTCCCCGAGTCCGTGCCGGCAGTGCGCGGATTGCAGCTCTATCAGAAACACTTCGCCAGCTCCCGCGAACTGATCCTGACAATCCACGCGCCCGGCGCCGACTCCGCCGAGACGGCGGCCCGGTTGCTCGGGGAGGCGCTGCGACGCGAAACCAACCTCGCCGACCGCGTCGTGTGGCAGCCGCCGTGGATCGAGCACCCGGAGCAAATGGCTGAGTTCATCGCCTGCCTCTGGCTCAATCAACCTCCCGAAAGGGTGGCTCAACTGACCAATCGCCTCGCGCCCGACCGCCTCGCCACGGTCGCCCTCGAGGCGCGCGATCGGCTGGCCACCTCGCTCTCGCCCACAGAAATCGCAAGACTCAGTTACGATCCCTTCGGATTCACACAACTGGCCGGGGCGGGCACGGACGACGCTTTCCTGAACACCTGGCAGGAGGGCTTCGCCTCGGCCGACGGCGCCTTCCGCATCCTGTTTCTCGAGGCCATATCTGAGTTCCGCAATTATCGCGAGTGCGCCCGCTGGCTTGCGGCGGTCCAGGAGGCTGCCAACCGTGTCACCGAGTCGCCGGACTGGCCGCCGGGCGTTGGGGTGCGGTACACCGGCTCGCCAGCCTTTGTGGCGGAGATTTCGACACGCATGGCGAGTGACATGCGTTTGACCGTGCTGATTACGCTCGCGGTCATCGCGGTGCTCTTTTGGTGGGCGCACCGGAGCTGGCGTCCGTTGTGCTGGCTCGTTGCGGCGCTGCTCATGGTGATGGCGGGGGCGCTCGCAGCCTGCGGTTTCGTGTTCGGCACGCTCAACGCCCTCAGCCTTGGCTTTGGAGCCATCCTGGCCGGCCTGGCGGCCGATTACGGTCTGGTCGTTTACGAACACGCCGCGGCGCGTCCGGACCTGACCCCCAGCGCACTGCGCCGGCTTCTGCTCCCGTCGCTGACCTGGGCGGCCCTGACGACGGCAACCGCCTTCCTGATGTTGAACTTCGCCGGCCTGCCCGGACTCTCGCAACTCGGCACGCTCGTCGGCGCAGGCGTGCTGCTGACGCCGCCGATCATGCTCTTTCTCTTCCTGCCGGCAGCCATGCGCGGCCTCGAACGCCGCGCATCCGGAATGTCGGGATCGAGAGGCTCCCCGATCGATCTGCACTTGCCTTCTGGAGCCCATCCAGGCGCGGCTTTGCCAACTGGCCCGGATCAGGTTCAGCGCGGACCCCGCGATCGATCCGGGCTGGGCCGGACATCAGACCGCGCGCAGTCCTGTGAACTGTCCCGGCCAGCCGGCAACCTCCCAGGCTGGCGCATCGCATCCTTCCTCGCGACCGCCATCGCCCTGGCCACACTCCTGCGCTGCGGAATCCGCGTCGAACGAGGGAACGTGGCGTTCGAACCGCGCAACCTTCACGCCAACTCGGCGCTGAGCGAGCTGCGCAAAAAAATGAGCCGGTACGGCGAACCGCTGTTGCTCGTGGTGTCCGGGCATGACGAGGCGGAGGTTGGGCGCACGCTGCGCAATCTCGAGACGCACTTCGAGCGTGTCCTGGATCGCGATGCGCCACTCGGCCCCCGGGTCGATCACGAGAAGACACCGCGCAGCGCCCACGCCGCGTCTCCTTCGCATGCGACGGAAGAGAGCGTCCGGGCGGCGGGCAAGGCCGATGCCCGGGCACACGCCGTGGATTACTCCTTGAGGCTGCCCACGACGATCTGGCCGCGCCCGGATTGGCACGACATCAACCAGGCCGCCGCCATCGGGTTGGCGCAACGGGCGGCGGCGATCCGCGGCGCAGCGCATCAGGCGGGATTCACGCCCGAAGCCACCGCACTTGCCGAACAAGTGCTGGCTGTCTGGAGCAACCGAGCGTCGTCCCACACCGGCTCATGGCCCACAAACGAGACCTCCCGCTGGCTTCTCGACCGCGTCGCGGCCCGAAGCGCCGACGGTTGGCTGGCCCTGGGCGCTCTCGATCCGACATCCGATTCCCCCGCGCGGCGGGCCGCGGAACTGGATCCGCGCATGCCGGGCGTCTGGCTGACGGGGTGGCCCCTCTTGGGCGAGAGCCTGGTGTCCCACGTCGAGCGGCGCATGGCGTGGGTGGCGCTGGGCACTGCGGCGGTGGTGACGCTCTGTCTCTGGCTCGCGTTCCGGTGCTGGAAGGAGGTCGCAATCGGCCTCGGAGCGCTCGGCTTCACCGTGCTCGTGCTCCAGGCTGTGATGAGCGCGGCGGGAATCGCCTGGAACCTGATGAGCCTGGCGGCCGTGCCGCTCCTGCTCGGAGCCGCAGTCGACTACACGATTCACATCCAGATGGCCCTGCGGCGCCACCGTGGCGACCTCGGCGCCGTCCGGCGCATCACCGGACGCGCCCTGGCGCTGTGCGCCGCAACCACCATCGCCGGATTCGGCTCGAATGGCCTGTCGGGCAATCCGGGCCTGGCAAGCCTGGGCCTGATCTGTGCGCTGGGTGTCGCAACGGCCTGCATCACCGCGCTGTTTGTCGTGCCGGCATGGTGGATCTGCCTCGGGCGGGACAAGCAACGGGGGGCTGGCGACGGGGGTTCGAATGGACCGAACCTGGATGGCGCCGGTCAGGCCGCGCTGGCGCGCCCCTCGGCGACGTACGGGCCGCGGGCGTGGCGGCTTGGGCTCTGGGTCGTGCGCCTGCTGCCGCGCCCGGCCTGTTGGGCCATCGGTCGGCTGTGCGCCTCGGCCTATCGCTCGTTCCGACCCGAGCGGCTCCGCGTCATCGAGGCGAATCTGCTGCCCATCCATCGAAACGATCGGGTGGCGGCGCGAGCGGTGGCGCGGCGGCTGCTGTCCAATTTCTCCTCCAAGATCAGCGATCTGCTGCGCCACGAAAGCGGGGCGTCAGCAGGGATCTCCCTGTCGAACTGGAGCGGCTACGAAATCTTCCAGGCCGCTCTCGAACGCCGTCAGGGTGTGCTGTTGGTCACGCCCCATCTGGGCAACTGGGAGATTGGCGGCTGGCTGCTCGCCCAAAGAGGCGTCCGCCTCCTCGTTCTCACCCAGGCCGAACCCGGCCGCGGTTTCACCGAACTGCGCCAGCAGGCCAGGGCTCGATGGGGCGTCGAAACGCTCGTCATCGGCCAGGACGCCTTCGCGTTCGTCGAGGTCATCAGGCGCTTGCAGGACGGAGCCGTCGTCGCGCTCCTGGTCGATCGGCCGCCCCCACCGACCGCGGTCACAGTCGAGTTCTTCGGGCGCCCCTTCCAGGCCTCGATCGCCCCGGCGGAACTCGCCCGCGCCTCCGGGTGCGCTCTGGTGCCGGTGTATGTGGTTGCCGACGGCGACGCCTACGCCGCCCACGTCCTGCCGGAAATCGTGTATGATCGCCGAGCGATCGGCGACCGCGAGGCGCGACGCTGGTTGGCGGAGCGGATCCTGCGTGTCTTCGAACCGGTCGTCCGGCAACATGCCGACCAGTGGTATCACTTCGTCCCGTTGTGGGGCGGGGGCGCCGCGAAAACAAGAAACCGGGAGATCGAATGAAAACATCGGAAAGCCGCTCGTTGTTGGGCGTGGTCCTGCTCGCCTTCTTCCTCGAGCCGGCGGGGCTCCGCGCAGCCGACACCAACGGAGTGATCGAGGCCTGGCTTGCCGCGCAGACCAACTTCAGCACCTGGACGGCGGAGTTCGTTCAGACGCGCTGGCTCAAGGCGCTCAACCAGCCGCTGGTGTCCACCGGCCAAGTCTGGTTCGCCAGGCCAAATCGCTTCCGCTGGGAATTGGGCGTCCCCGCCCAGACCATCGCGGTCCGAGACGACCAATTGCTCCAGGTGATCTATCCGCGTCTCAAACGGGTCGAGCACTACCCGCTCGATGCCGCCCAAGTCAGCCCGATGAGCGAAGCGCTTGGCTTGTTGGACGCCGGTTTTCCAAGAAATCGCGCCGATTTCGACGCCCGCTTCCGGGTGCGCTCTCTCGAGTCCGTCGATCAGGCCTGGCAGATCGAACTCGAACCGTCGAGCGCGTCCGCCCGGCGCGTGATGCCGACGCTCCGCGTGGTCCTGGCCGCCACGGACTTTTCGTTGCTGGCCACCGAAATGCAGTTCCCTGATGGGTCGCGGATGCGCAGCGATTATCGCAGCGCCGCGTTCAACCGCAGCTTCTCGAAAGACCTGTTCAGGCCCGCCATCGCGCCCGACTTCCTCATCTCGAAACCGCTTGCGCCATGACCACCGCCCCCACCGATCTCGCGGCGGCCCTGCAATTGCTGCCGCACGGGCCCGAGTTTCGGTTTCTGGACCGCGTGCTGCGCCTCATGCCCGGCAAGGAGGCCGTGGCCGAGTACCGGGTGCGCGGCGACGAACCGTTTCTGCGCGGCCATTTCCCAGGGCAACCCCTCATGCCGGGGGTGCTCCTCATCGAGGCCGGCGCGCAGCTTGCGGGGATTGTCGCGCAGACCGATCCCGAGATCGGGCCGCTGGCGGACCTCAAGCTCACAGCCGTCCGCGCCGCAAAGATCACCGGCTCGGCCCGGCCGGGAGAGACCATCGAGATCGCCGCGCGCGTCACAGGGCGGCTGGGACCTTTGATCCAGGGCGAAGTGGAAGTCACACTGACCGGAAGACTGCTGTTGAAAGCAACCTTGGCGCTGAGCGGCGTGAGCGCCGGCCTGCGCGACGCGATCACGGGCAACCGACACGGGCAACCCGCGCCGGGCCGGGCCTGCCTGGCGCGAGGGCCGCGCCGCGTCCGGGGATCCGAAGCCCGGCCCCAGTAGCTCACACAAATGCGCGGCGCCATTGGGCGCGCGCGATCTTGCCGCGGGCGTTGGTCAGGGACTCGTTGTGGATGCGCCAGAGCCGCGGCACCTGCCACGGCGGCAGGCGCTCGATGAGGAACTGGCGCAGGGCGTCTTGCGTCACGCGTGCATCGCACACGACCACCGCCGCGATGGTCTCCTCGTGGGCATCGGGCCGCAACACACCAAGCACAACCGCTTCGCGCACCTCGGGGTGCCGCAGCAACTCGCGCTCGATCGATTCCGGCGCCACCTTGCGCCCCGCCACATGAATGACATCGCTGGCGCGGCCCGTGACATACACACGACCCTCCCGAATGCTGCCCAGGTCGCAGGTGCGGAAGACTCCCCCTCGAAGCGCCGGGGCCGGTTCCGGCCAGTAGCCCTCCGCCACGGCGCGCCCGCGTATCTCAAGACAGCCGTCCTCGGCCACGGCCAGCGTCACATTCTCGATCGGAGCGCCCGCGAGCGCGGCCTCCTGCCGCGGTGTGCTGGTGGCATCATAGGCGATCCCGCCGCACTCGGAGGATCCGTAGAAATTGTGAACCTTGACTCCTGTGGCCTCGTAGACGCCGGTTTCCAGCGCGATCGGCAGCGGCGCCCCGGCGGAGATGGCCAGCTTGGTATTGGACGGAATGGCCTTCGCCTCATGCCACACGCGCCACAGAGCAGGCACGCCGGGAAGCGTCAATCCGGCCTCGTCCCGCGCGGCTAGGCGGATCGCCTCGGGTAGGGCCGCCACGCCCAGGATCAGCGGAATCCCATGGAGCAGGAGCGGGGTGACGAAGTTCGAAAACCCGTAGGAATGGGCCAGGGATATCACGGCAAGGTTCGGCCACTCGGGCCGCAAGCCCATCGTTCGAGTGAGATTCGTGGCATCGGCGGCCAGTTGCTCCGCCGTGAACGCGATCAGACGCGGGCGCCCCGTGGTCGCCGAGGTTGTCTTGACGTGGACAATTGGCGCGTCCGGCCACGGGACGTCGGGACGCGGTTGGTCGGGTTCGAGGGGGCAGACAACCTGGCCAGCCTGCCAGGCGCGAAGCACGCTGAGGATGAAGCCGGCGCCCGCGCCCTGGGGGAACGCGGCCGGACCGGGCTCGTTCGAGCCGCGCTCGGCGTGCGCCGCCAGTTCGGCAAAGGTCCAACGCACATCGGAAGCAAGATCGCGCAGCGCAAGCTCGTCCCGATGTTCGCGTGCCACTGTCCGCCAACGTTCGTAAAGCGTCGTCATCTTCGATGTCCACTGCCCGCCAGCCGCACCCCGGAGCATCCCAAATCCCATCCTGGCGGGCAACCTCCCGGAGCGCTGCCTCCGCAGCGCGGCCAAGCCGCAGCCGAGGCGATGGCATCTTCGCAAGCGCCTGGCTCCGGCAGTCTTCCCGGTCGCCGCGCTGCGATGGCGCTGACGCGCAAAGAACGGTGTGAAATGGACAGGGACTGGGTCTCAGAAACCGCTCGCAGCCCGCGAGCAATCTCCACGATTGCAATACGGTGCGTTACAGAATCCTTGAACAAGCCGACAGATGAAGGCAGAAGGGGACTTGACCTGGTCGTCACGGGCTCGTGGCCTTGCACGGTCCACCCTGCCGATCCGATCCGGATGCCGCAACCGCTCATCATCACACCGCCGCGCCGATTCGACTTCGAGCGCGACGCGTTTGCCTTCGCCAACGAACTGGTCTGCACGTATGAGTTCGATCCCGGGGGCGGACGTCCCAAACTCGTCGCGCGCCGGCCGCGCCCCGATTATGCCCTGCGCTGCTTCGTCATGGTGCGCGCAGCCCGGTCATTCTTCTTCCATGCCGATTTCCTGCCGGAGGAAACGCAGGTCGCCCAATCCCATCTCCGGCGGCGCGTCCGGGAGGTTGTGTCCCGCAATCCGCGCGTGCCGTCCATGCCGGAATGCCGTGTGGCCTTTCCCGGCTTCGCGGGGTTGCGGGCGTTCAGCCGGACGCACGAGCCTTTGCTCAAGGCCGAGTGCGGAGGCGCGTGGCGGTCGTACGTGCTGCGGAGCCACTGGCGAATGGTGCTTCCGATCTCGCGGGCGCACCAGCAGAGGACCTGCGCCCGACTCGTCGAACGGCTCGCGCACGGCGCGCTCCCCATCGTCCATCTGGTCCGGTTCCCGCAGCTCACGATCAATCACGGCATGTTGCTGATGTCCGCCGAGACGGGCCGGGGTGAGACGCGCTTTGCAGCCTACGACCCAAACGATCCCTCGCGCCCGGCCACACTCGCCTTTGACGAGGCGTCTCGGAGCTTCCGGCTGCCAGCCAACCGCTACTGGCCGGGGGGTACCCTCGACGTGCTCGAGATCTGCCGGACCTGGTGGTTTTAGCCCGGATTCCTCACCACCGGGAAGATGACAACGAAATCCGGGCTCCATGGGGACCACTCTTGTGAACACCGGCTTCGCGGTGGCAAACAGTGGTGAGAAACGCAGGGCTGGCCTGGACATCCCGCAATGCTGCGCGCCCGGTGTGCCGCCGACCCCAACTCACCCGAATCGCCGCGCCTCAGTGCCCGCAACTGCAGCCCTGGCCGCAGCCGGCGAAATCGTCCTCCTCAGGCACGCGACCGAGTTCCATCGCCTTCATGACATAGCGTCCGACGGTCTCTTGGACCTGCTGCATCTGCTGTTGGGCTTCGAGGAATCCGCGGACGACACCATTCTGCATGAGGGTCTCCCGCTCCTGATCGAAGGCTTCGATCTCCTCGCGGGTCAAATGAGCACCTTGCTGCTGTTTGTATTGCAGGTCCTGTCCCTTGCTGGCGAGGCTCTGGTACCGGGCGCGCGCGTCATCGTCGGCCAGAAACGCCTCGACGTCCCGTCGCATGGCAAGGAAATCAGGCTGGTTGACGATGGTCTCGCACAGTTCGCGTGTCTTGGTGAGCACCGGTTCGTTTTCAAGGTTTGAATGCATGCAATGTTCTTTCGAATCGGTGAAAGTAGACCAGACCGCCCTTTCCACAAGTCATTTCCCGCCCCCGACAGTCGTTTGTGAGCTCCGCTGCTCTTCCGACGAAGCCGGAGGGTGCCCGCGCGACCGCGGGGGGGTGAGGGTGACGATGTCGTGCATCCCGGTGATTCCTCAGTAACCCGGCGGGGCATCATGGGTATCGCTCCGTCGAGCGACCGCAGCCAGGCCGATCACCGCCGTGACGATCTGCTCGACGGAGATGGACCGCATGCAGCGGAAATCGATCGGGCATTCGCGTCGGAAACAGGGGCGGCAGGGGACGTCCGCACACACCAGCCGATGTCTGGGGTCGTTCGGCAGGCCGGGTCCGGTGAGCTCGGGCGACGTGCTGCCGAACGGCACGGCCACCGGCGTGCCGACCGCCGCCGCCACATGCATCGGACCTGTGTCGTTGGTGATCAGGACACGGCACAGACGGAGCGTGGCGCAGAGTTCGCGCAGGGACGTCCGGCCGGCCAGGTTGAACACGCGGGGGGCGCTTCCCGCCGAGTCGTGGCCGGGCAGGCCAGCCTGCGCCGCGATCTCGGCGGCAATCGACGCCGCGTGTGCGACATCGGCGTGTCCGCCGAAGATGACCCAATGACAGCCCAGGCGTCGCCGCAGGGCAAGCGCGGCGGCGACGAAGCTGTCTCGGGGCCAGCGTTTTGCCGGGCCGTACTCGGCGCCGGCATTGAGTCCAAGCACGGGGATCGTGCTTCCATGGGGTTGAGGCAGGCCGAAGCGCCTGGCCGCAGCCTCGATTTCGCCGGGCGTCACAGCGATGTGCGGGGCCAGCGGGGTTGGATCGGCCCCGGCGGCAGCGGCCAATTCGAGATAGTGATGGATGTGGTGGGCCGCAGCGGGCCACGACGGGCTGGCGTTCGCGTCCGGGCCGCGGGCAATGACGGAGCGGATTTCCGAGGTCGACCGTTTGCGCATGGCCACATGACCGGGGCGTTGGGCCACCGCCTCGGTCAGCAGCCAGCGCCGCCACGGTGTTGCGTAACCCATGCGGCGGGGCACTCGCCCCCACCAGAGTTCCAACGCCGAGCGCGGCGAGTTGGGCAAGAGGATGCCGAGATCGAACCGATGCGGGCGAAGCTGGCGTCCGGCCCGCCAGGGGGACGCGCGCGGCTCGAGCGGGAGTATGGCATCGATCGCCGGGTGATGCATCCACAAGCCGGCGAGTTTGCCCGGAGTCAACAGCGCGATGTGGGCGTTCGGATATGCGGCGCGGAGTCGGAGAAGGGCCGGGGTTGACATGACGGCGTCTCCGAGCCAATTGACGCCGCGCACGACGAGTCTCGAGACTTGGAGCGTGTGGCGCGGGTGCGCCGCTTGCTCGAAGGCCGCGTGGGGACATGCGTCCGAGGCCGAGCAGGGTGGGGATGCGAAGGGTGCAGCGGGCCGGCTCACGCACTCGGGGGGTTGGTTGTGTCGTTGTCGGCGGCCGGCGCGCTGCGCGACGGGGCGCGATGCTTGCCCGGTTTCCAGCGTCGGTGGACCCAGAACCAGTTGGCGGGGTCGCGGCGGACAGCCTGTTCGAACGCGCGGTTGACGTCGAGCATGATGGCCTCGACGGGCCGGGCCCTGCCGTCGATGCGCGTGGCAACAGGCGCGCCGACCTCGATTCGCCAGCGCCCGAGACCGGTGCGAAAACAGATGGCGGTCACCAGGAGGCAGTTGTACCTGAGGGCGAACAGGGCGGGCGCGGCGCTTGTGGAACAGATGCGGCCGAAGAACGGGACGGGGAGGCCGCGGTTCCCGGCGTGCTGATCGGCGAGGAAGCCGACGGCCGTGCGTTGCCGGTTCATGGCCTCCCTCAATGCGGCGGCCTCGAAGCGGCGCTCGAAGTAGAGGCAGCCCGACTTCGCGCGCAGGGTTTGCAGCAGGCGGTTGAGAGAAGGCTGGCGCAACGCGCGGTAGGTCGTGGCGGCTTGATAGCCGTCGAGCCACAGCCGGCCGCGGGCGTAGAGTTCGAAGTTCCCGAAGTGCCCGATCGCCGCGACGATGCCCCGATGCGCCCGCGCGGCGGCGATGACTGGATCCGTGCCCGCAATCTCGAGGATCGTGCGGATTTCGTCGTTGGACATCGCCGCGGTGCGCGCGGCGCAGGCGAATGTCTCGCCGATTCGACGGAAGTTTTCGCGGGCCAAAGCGCGAATCGCCCGCGGCGATTGCTCGTGTCCGAAACAGCCGTTGAGGTTTTCGATGGCGGCGCGGCGGTGGCGGGCGTCGAGGGCGTAACCGAACGAGCCGCCCAGGCGGCCCAGGCGGGCAACAAGCCGGAGAGGCAACGCCTGCAGAACGGCGATGAGACCCCGCGCCAGCCAATAAGAAATGGCGTCCATCCGCGGCCCCAGTGTACCGGACGCCTGCGTGGATTCAATGGCGGGACGCAGGCGGCAACGTCGGGCTCAGGGCTCGAACTGCGGGCTGTGCCGCAACGCCGGCCTGATCGGTTCGGAGGGAAGACTTGGGGCCATCGCTCGCGAGGGAGTTGCGCGCTCAGCCGTAGCGGCCTTCGATGTACTCCGCCGTCTTGGGGTGCCGCGGATTGAGGAAGAGTTGCTCGGTGCGGCGGTGTTCGATGATCTTGCCCATCAGCATGAAGATGCACTCGTCGCTGACACGCCGGGCCTGGGCCATGTTGTGGGTGACAATGAGGATGGTGTAATGCCCCTTGAGGGCGAACATCAGCTCCTCGATGGCGCGCGTGCCATCGACATCGAGGGCGGAACAGGGCTCGTCCATGAGGATGACCTGGGGCTTGAGAGGCAGGAGCCGGGCGATGCAGAGCTTCTGTTGCTGTTCAAGCTGGAGGCTGGTGGCCTTCCGGTCGAGCCGGTCCTTCAGGTCGTTCCACAGGCCGACTTGGGTGAGGGCTTTCTCGACGGCTTCGTCGAGGCTGGGGCGAGTCAGGTCGGCGCGTTCCTGGTGGATGCGCAGGCCGAAGACGACGTTTTCATACACCGAAATGGGGAGCGGATTGGGCCGTTGGAACACCATGCCGACGCTCTTGCGCAGTTCGATCAGGGAGACATCAGGGTCGTAGATGTTCTTGCCCAGAATCCTGATCTCCCCCTGGGTGGTGACGTAGCCGTAGCGCTCATTCACGCGGTTCAAACAGCGCAGGAGCGTGGTCTTGCCGCACCCGGACGGCCCGATGAGCGAGGTGATCAGCCCGTGCCGGATGTCCACGGTGACATCGTGGAGCGCCTGGAATCCGGCATACCAGAGGTTCAGGGCGCGGGCCGTGATCGAGGGCGGCAGGGGCGCCGGGGCTGGACTGCGGTCGGGTCGATTGGGATCAAGGTCAGCCATGGCGGGTGCGTGCGGGATCGAAGTTCAACGCGTCACCCGAAGACGCCGTTCACATACTCGAAGGTCCTTCGGTCCCTGGGCGCGTCGCCGAAGATCACCTCCGTGTCGGCCATTTCCACAATGTCGCCGTTCCACAGGAACATGGTGCGATCGGCCAGGCGGCGGGCCTGCTGGGTGAGATTGGTCACGAGGACGATCGTGACGCGGGCCCGCAGTTCCTGGAGGACGTCTTCAATGCGCATGGTGGTGACCGGGTCAATGGCGATCGAGAACTCGTCGAGGCAGAGGATCTCCGGGTCGTGCGAGAGGGCGCGGGCGATAGTGAGGCGCTGCTGCTGGCCGCCTGAGAGCTTTGTCCCCAGGCTGTCCAGCCGATCCTTCACTTCATCCCAAAGGGCGGCCTGACGCAGGCATGTCTCGACGCGGGCATCCAGTTCGGCCTTGGCGGTGAGCCCGGCGCAGCGCGGGGCGAAGGCGACGTTGTCGTAGATGGTCAGCGGCAGCCCGACGGGCAGCGGGGCGACCATGCCGATCCTGCGCCGCAATCCGTAGACATCCGCCATGCGCATCACGTCTTCGCCGTCGACGCGCACCGTGCCGCTCATGACCGCGCCGGGCGTGAACTCGACCGTGCGGTTGATGCAGCGCAGGAGCGAGGTCTTGCCGGATTGCGCGGGGCCGATGACGGCGAGGATTTCGTTGGGGGCGATGGTGAAGGAGATGCCGTGCAGCACCTCCTTGTGTCCGTAGCTGAGGCGGAGATTCTCGACGGAGATTCTGGGTGTGGGGGTCACCATTTCTTTCGGGAGCGCAGGAGGCCGCGGAGGAGAATCGCGGCGGCGTTGACCAAGAGCACGGCGCCGAGCAGGACGACGACGATGGCGTAGGGCAGGGCCTCGGGCGCGTTGGTCACCTGCGTGGTGACGGTGTAGAGGTGCATCGAGAGCGCCATGCATTGGTCGGTGAGCGCATAGGGGAAGAGGGTGTCGTCCGGGATCTTTTTGAAGAAGACGGCGCCGGTGAACATGATGGGGGCGGTTTCGCCGGCCGTGCGGGACACCTGGAGAATGACGCCGGTGAGGATGCCGCTGATGGAGTTGGGCAGGACGACCTCCCAGATGGTCTGCCAGCGCGAGGCCCCGACGTTCCAGCAGGCTTCGCGGAAGGACATCGGCACGGCGGCAAGCGCCTCCTTCGTGCTGGCGATGACGACCGGCAGGGTCATGATGGCCAGCGTCAGCGCGGCGGCGAGAATCGAACGCCCGATGCCGGCGAACAGGACGAAGGCGCCCAGACCGAACAGGGCATGGACGATGCTCGGGACCCCGGCGAGGTTGACCACGGCGAGATGGATGAGCCGAGTGAACCAGTTATCGCGGGCGTATTCGTTCAGGTAGACGGCGCACAGCACGCCGACGGGCGCGGAGACCAGCAGAGCGATCACCACGAGGTAGATCGTGCCCGCCAGGGCCGACCAGATGCCGCCGGCGCGCATGCCGTTGCTGGGGTTTTGTGTCAGGAACGACCACGAGATCAACGGCGCGCCCTGGACCACCAGGTAGGCGATGATGGCTGCCAGCGGCAGCACCATCGCGAGCACCATGCCGGCCAGGACCGCCCGGGCGAGGCGTTCCTGACGCAGCTTGCGGCGGACCAGCGGCGTGGCGGTGAACGTGGGCGGGTTCATTGTCGGCGCACGCCGCGCACGGCGAGGTCGGCCAGCAGGTTGACGGCGAAGGTGATCGTGAACAGCATCAGCCCGATCAGGAAGAGCATCCGGTAGTGGGGTGAACCCACCGCCGTCTCACCGAGTTCGGCCGCGATGGTGGCGGTGAGAGTGCGGATGGGATCGAAAAGGCTGGTGGGGATGTTCACCGCGTGTCCCGTGGCCATGAGGACGGCCATGGTTTCGCCAATGGCCCGCCCGACGCCCAGCAGCACGGCGGCAAGCAATCCGTTGCGTGCGGCGGGCAGGAGCACGCGCCAGGCGATTTGCCAGCGTGTGGCCCCCAGCGCCAGCGCGGCCTCGCGATACGAGTCGGGCACCGCTTTGAGCGCGTCTTCGCCGATGCTGACGATGATGGGCACGCTCATTAATGCGAGCAGCAGGGCCGCGTTGAGCAGATTCAGGCCGACCGGCGCGGGCAGGAAACGCTGGATCAGGTGATTCACCACGCTGAGACCGATGAAACCCCACACGATGCTCGGGATGGCGGCCAGCAACTCGATCACCACTTTGAGCGTTTCCCGCGGTGTGCCGGAGCAGAACTCCGAGACGAAAAACGCCGCTCCGAGCCCGAACGGCACGGCGATGACCATCGCCAGCCCGGTCACGCTCAGCGTGCCGATGATCATCGCGCCGACGCCGTAACGGACATTCTCGCGCGAGGTCGGATACCAATCCGGGCTGAAGATGACCTTGCTCCAGTCGAGGTCGGTGATCAGGGGCGCGCCCTCGATGAAGACGAACAGGAAGATGCCGAAGACGAACAGCACCGCGCTGACACCACTGAGGCGGATGAGCAGTTCGACGGCCCGCTCACCCCCGAGGGCGAGCGCGGACCGGGTCTGGCGGGCGCGCGAGGCGGGCGGAACGCTCATGGCCGGGCCTCGGGCGGCGGCATGGGGATGTAGCCCGTTTCCTCGACGATCTTCTGGCCGGCGGGCGAAAGCACCCAATCGAGGAACTGCCGCACATGCGGGGGCGGTTCGCTGGGCGTGTACATGAACATCGGGCGCGATATCGGGTAGCTCTTGTCGAGGGTGGCTGCAATGCTGGGCAGGATCGCCCTGGCCCCTTTGCGGGGCGAGACGGGGATCATCTTGACGTTGGGTGTCCTGTAGCCAAGGCCGCTGTAGCCGATGGCGCCGGGCGTCCGCGACACCAGTTCCACCACATCTTTCGAGCCATTCATGTCGAGCGAGCCGAGCTTGAAATCGGTCTTCTTGCCGCAGACGGTGTCGCGGAAGTAGTGGTAGGTGCCGGAGTTGTTCTGGCGACTCACGCGGATGATGCGGTCGGTGCGGGCGTTGCGGATGTTGGTCACGCCCAACTGGGACCACCGGTCGAGAGCGGAGCCTTCGGCATAGATGTCGTGCAACTCCTCCATGCTGATTTCCGTGATGGGATTGTTCTTGTGGACGAAGATGGAAAGCGCGTCGAAGCCCACCAGAAACTCGCGCGGCTTGACGCCGGTCCTCTCGAGGATCCTGGCCTCTTCACTCGGCTCGATGTGGCGGCTCGAGTTGGCGATGTCCGCCGTGTCGTTCATCAAGGCCGCGATGCCCATGCCCGAGCCGCCGCCGGAGACCTCGACCGAGACATCCGGCGCAATGCCCTGGTAGGCTTCCGCCCAGGCTTGCGCGAGGTTTACCATCGTGTCGGATCCGATGTTTTGAATGACCTCGGGCTTGGCCGATGCGCCGGGGCCCGGCCGCGAGCAACCGGCCGCGAGCAGCGCGCCCGTGCACGC
Organism: uncultured Verrucomicrobiota bacterium; assembly: GCA_964413865.1. Lineage (GTDB taxonomy): Bacteria > Verrucomicrobiota > Verrucomicrobiia > Limisphaerales > J093 > MWFF01. Next base: position 2,610 of record CAYPUR010000039.1, on the reverse strand, counting down.
CAGCACCGCCCAGGGCGCGGCGGAATTTCGGAGCGTCGGCGACGGGCGGTTCATCGAGGGCTCAGGCGGGGTTTTCGCCCACGATGGCCTGGATCAGGGCGCGCAACTGCTGGTCGAGTGCCTGGTAGGCGGATTCGCACGCGGCCCGCACGGCTTCGGGCGGTCCGCCGACCGTTGCCGGATCGGGCACAGGCCAGTCGAGGAAGATGATCTTGTGGGCCTGTTGGGGGAACAGTTTCTTGGCCTGCGGATCCAGGACCGCCACGACATGGTAACGGTCGAGGTCGGGGACCTCATTGAGCGCCTTGCCGTGCTTGCGCCCGAGGTCCAGCCCCTTTCCGCGCATGAATTCGAGCACGTCCGGGGCGCACGGCCGAGGATCCAAGCCCGCGCTGCTGAAGGAGAAGCGGGGCTGTCTCATCGCCTCGGCCATCGCCTCGGCCATGAGGCTGGCGCCGGCGTTGTGCCGGTCCAAGAAGAGGATGCGAAACGTGTTGGAATAGGGGTGCTGGGCGAACTCGCCGGTGCACAGGTAAAGCGTCTCGACACAGATATTGCGGGCCTGATCCGAAACCCGTTCCAGGCGGCGCGTGATGGTAAGGCAGGGATCCAGCGCCTCGAACGGCAGCCGATTGTCCTTGAACATCTGGATGAGGTCCTTGCGCAGGCGGCTCTTGAATTGATCGGCGGTGTTCTCGATCGGGATGGTGGCGCGGGCCAGGGCGGCGTCTTGCCGTATGAAGGCCTGGACCGAGTCATGCACCATGGGCACCACCAGGTCGGTCAACTCCTGGAAACGATCCAGAGGCAGTTGGGCGTCCTGGACAGCGAGCTTGCCGGCCTGGTGCGCGATGCTCTCGGCGTAATCGCCGACCCGTTCCAGGCTGGTGTTGATCTTGACGGCGGAGTAGGCAAAGCGCAGGGGTGTGGCGACCGGTTGCTGGCGCACGAGGAACTCGATGCACAAACGGGCCGTCGCCTCCTCGAGGGTGTCAATGGCCTGATCCCGAATGATCACCGCGTAGGCGAGCTGGCGATCGCGTGTGCGCAACGCCTGGATGGCGTCCCGCACGGCACGGCACGCCAGGTCAGCCATGCGTGCAAGGTTGCCGCTAATCCGCTGGCGATCGCGTTGAATGGCAGCCTCGTGGCGCGAAGTGGCCCAACTGCCGCCAGTTCCCGTCGGGTTGCCCGCCGCTGGCGGGTTCGAATTGTCTGACATGATGACACAGCCGGCTGAATCAACCGGGAGCGAGACCGGTCCGGAATTCAAAGTGTTTGGTCTTTCGATGCCGCGGCAGTGTGCCCAGCCCGAGGAGGGCCTTCAAGGCCAAACGACCGAAGGCGGCGGGGGCTAGCCTGCATGTTGACTTCTCTTGTGAACTCCAGCTTGGCGGTGGCAAAAAATGGTGAGAAATGCAGGCTAGCCCGCCGCCGCCTTGCGCTTGCCCTTGAGGGCGGACTGGATCATGAGAAACTCGCCCAGATTCTCGGCGGTGACCATGCCGACGAGGCGGTTGTGGTCGAGGACCGGCAGCGAGCGGCAGTCCGATGTCTGGAGGCGTCCGAACACGGCGTCGGCCTCCTCGACCGGGCCGGCCGTTTGGAACTCGCGCTGCATCACGTCATTGACGGTGGCGTTCTTGCCCTGGCGCGTGAGGGCGGTGAGGAGCCCGCGGCGCGTGAGGATGCCGACGACGCGGTCGCCTTCGAGGACCGGGAAATCGTGGTGGAAGCCGGCAAGCGTGTGGCCGATAGCACGCTCGAGCAGGTCCTGGGGTGCGAGGGTGCGCAGGTCGGTGATCATGACGCGCTCGATGGGCACGCCGGACAACACCGAGCGCATTTTGACCAGTTCGAGTTCCTGATCGGCGCCGACGAAGACGAACAGGGCGATGAACACCCAGAGCGGGTTCATGGCGTAGAGGCCCACGGCGCCAAAGGCGAACGCCAGCGCCTGGCCGACATCCACCGCCAGCCGCGTGGCGCGGTTGGCGCCCAGCCGCATGGCCAGGATCGAGCGCAAGACCCGTCCGCCATCCATGGGAAAGGCGGGAACCAGGTTGAACACGCCCATCGCCAGGTTGGCCCATGCGAGCTTCTGGAGGAAATGGCCGCCTCCCCAGCTCAGGTCGGTCGTCAGCGCCAGTTCCGAGATCGGGCTGATCGTTCCCCAGTAGAGGAGGGCGATGAGGAAATTCACGGCCGGACCCGCCAGGGCGACGATCAACTCCTGGTGCGGCTTGTCCGGAAGCGCATCCATCCGGGCGAGGCCGCCGATGGGCATCAGGGTGATGTCGCGCGTTCGAATGCCGTAGCGGCGGGCGGCGAGGGCGTGGCCCAACTCATGGAGGAGGACGATGACGAAGAAGCACGCGACGAACAGCACCGCCTCGACGACGTCTCCGGCCCGATGCCGCCACGCGTAGTATTCGTACCCGACCCACGCGATGAGGATCAGCAATGTGGCATGGAGATAGACTGTGACGTCGGCGATGCGCCCGACCCGCCAGGACCATTTCATATCGGTGAATCAAAGAGACAGCGTCCGGCGCGGTCGTGTTCAAGGACAACTAAGGGTCTGTGCAAAAACTAATTCCGGTTTTGCTG
>CAYPUR010000038.1:19651-26066 GCA_964413865.1 uncultured Verrucomicrobiota bacterium | reverse complement strand
GCCGCCGACCCGCGCACCGTCGTCGCGCAACTGCGACGCGAGCTCGCCGCCGTCAATCCCGGCCTGCCCGTCGTCGAAGCCACGACCCTCGCGGCCATCGTCGACCGCGAGCTTGCGCCGCGCCGGCTCCAGACGCTGCTGCTCGGTCTGTTTGCCGGGCTCGCCCTGCTCGTCGCCGCGCTCGGGCTGTACGGAGTCGTCGCCTACTCCGTCGTGCAGCGCACCCGTGAGTTTGGCATACGCGCCGCGCTCGGCGCCAGCCGCGGCGCCATGAACACCAGGCCCAGCGAAACCTGCGGGGCCTTCAGGTGCGAGCGCAACTGCGCCGCCCACTGCTGCAGATCGGCATCGTCGAAGTGCCCGGACCAGTGCCCGGTAGCACAACTCTCGGTCGACTGGAAAGTCATCGCCGAACAGTAACCCCGCTTCAACCGGAAATCCAGAGGGTTGCGTTCGTCGCATCAGCAGTGGAGTGGAGACGTCCTCGTCCCCCGACCAATCGGATCGCACAAGGTGTTCGAGGGCGACGAGGACCTGCCGGCAGGCAGGCAGGCAGAGGCGTCGCCCCTCCGGCGTGGAGGTTGGCGCCGGCAGTGGTGTGGCGGTTGACGGGCGCTTTTCGAGGCTGTCTCCCGTGCATTCTCATCCCAGAGCGGTGCTGAAGCACGCGCACCCTCCCGCTGTGGCTTGGAGGGTCTGGAACCGGACTGTCACCCTGCGTCCGGGCTTGCCAACCGCGGGCGCCTGGTTTGAAGTTCCCCGCAAAGAACCACGGCAAACGCAAATGTTTATGCGCCTTCCACCTGACATCAGTCCATCCCGACCTGACCCGGCCCAATCCAATCATCACCTGACCCGGCGGCGCTTCCTGGGAGGCGCACTGGCGGCGGCCGCCGCGGCCTCGATTAACGAGCAGCGGGCCGGGAGGCCGGCCTGCGCCAAGGCAAGGTCAGCATGGCCAAGTTGCTCGCCGAGAAGAAACGGCTCGAAATCGACCTGAGTAGTTTGAAGGTCTGAGCGAGGGCGTCCCAGCCGGGTGTTTCATAACGCTTCGCGCCGTCTGACATCCGGGCTCTGGCAGAGGCCCGCCAATTACGGATCGCTTGTGGGCAGGGCCGGAATTGTCGGCAAATCGGAAGAAACGAGAGTCGGCGTCAAGCGCTGCAGCCGCTGCGGACCTCCGCCAAGTGTAAAACTGGGCAAACGAGCGTAAAATCCGTTGACAGTTATCTTTGGACGCCATATCAATTATTGAACTTACATACTGTTACGTATGCAGAAAGAGTTATAGTGCGTGTGCTAGCATCAGAGATTTCAACACTCACCTCGAAAGACTGCGGTTGTGGCATCGGCTGCTGCGGCGTGGCTGTACCTTTCCGGCGCGCACACCAGTCATGCTGCATAGTTTTGATCGCACCGAACGTTGGTTGAGTGTGGGACACGCGGTTGGCAGCGTGCCGGACCTGGACAGTCCGACACGCTGCTTGCTTTTCTGAAACCGGCCTTTCCCTACTAGCAAGGTTACGGTCCCTCACGAAGCGTGTGAATTGACCGGGCCAAAACTCGCGTGGCAGACCGCACGGCTGGATTCGGTCCTGCGGCGCGATTCACCGGTCATCGCAGCATCTCGATAGGGACAGAATCGGCCGGAGTCAGCCGGCGGAATGCGGTGATCCGATGGAAGGTCAGGAAGTTAGCGTCGTGGTTATTGCGCGCGCCGCCCAGGCCGTCGTCGAAGGCCGTGCGCACCACAGCGATGATGTCCTCGCCGTCAAAGAGCCAATCGGGATACTGGAAGCCATGCTTTGCGGTGTCGGGATGGTGCAGGAGAATGCAGCGCACTGTCCACGTGCGCAGATCGGATGACGCGGTCAAGGCGAGAGTATTGCGGATGCTTCCCGGACCGGGGGCGCGGAACGGCTCGGGAATGATCGTGGCCAGCGCCCAGTAGAGCGAGGCGCGGTCGTCCCAACGCACGGTGAATTTCTTGGCGCCGCCGGGGAAAGGCACAAAGCCGCGATCGGGATCGAATCTCATCGTCCTTCCCTCATCGATGACCCGGACGATGGCCGCCATTTCATCCGGAGACCGGGTTTGGACGCGGAGCACATCGACCAGTTCGCCATTGGGCGCGACGACGGCATTGCCCTCGAGCCAGGCCCCGAAATCGCCCTGGTTCCAATTCGTGTTGCTCGGGAGAAACGTCGCGAAGGTCCACTGATCCGCATCGAGCAAATCGGCATCCGCGGCCACGGAGAGCATGCCGGCGCGGTAATTGACACCCCACCCTACCGGCGGATCGCGCCGTTCCATGCCGCGCCAGAGCCGCCCCCGATGCTCGAGAACGGGCACCGGCGCGCAGTGGTACTGACCGTCGTCTCGGAGCAACCCGGACCGGCGGTCGCGCGGCTCGGTCCAGGTCCGACCGCCGTCTTTCGATCGGCGGATGACGGCGTTCCCGTGATGCTTATCGGCGCCAATGAGGTAGAGGCTGTCCCCATGGGTGAAGAGCGTTGACCAAAAGGCGCCGTTGATCGTGGCGATGCGCTGCCACGATTGGCCTCGATCAGCGGAGCGATAGACATGGCTGATGGCCCGTTGGTGTTCGGTGCTCTTCGGGCCGAACTCATCGTGCGAAGCCACGTAGTCGCCGCTGGGGAGCACGACCAGGCTTGGCGACCCGATGTAAATGCCGGACGATTGCGGGCTATGGTGGATGACCACGCCTGGCACGCGGTGCGTGTCGGCGCTCGAGGCCGCGTGGACGGCTTCGACGCTCATGGTGGCAAGCACCAGAAGCACGCCGGCGGTCGACAAAGCAGGTTGCGACGAAGGTGCCGGGGAAGGTGAAAGCGACGCAGAGTTCATTTTCGTGCCAAGTGGTAGCCCACAATGGGATGGGGGATTCATGGGAACTCAGAGATCGACTTCGAGTCGGTAGAATGTCTGGATCGGGTCGGGGGCCGGATCTGTGAACACACCTTCGTTGTCAGGGCCGGCCGCAAGACCGGCTGAGGGGACCGGCTGCCACACCGCCGCTTCGAGGCCGGAGGCGCGCAGCAATCGATAGGCGCGTCCCGGATGATGCGGGTGGAATCGGATGTGCCAGCCCTTGTCCTCGAGCGACACGGATCGGATTTGGAACAGAGAGGCGGGATCGGTCGGATCGCTGCCCAGCACGAATTCCGCGTAGTTGCTGTAGCCGTCGGCGTCGGGATCGAGCGTGGGATCGGACTGCCCCGGGAAGAAATGCGCGGCCCACCACTCGGGAAGCTGGCCGGGCGGAGGCGGGTCCTGTCCCGGCCGCAAGGTCCACCGGACGGCATCGGCCAGGACGTGGGATCCGGTCCCTGAGCTGGTGTTATTGCGCAGGCGCACGGTTGCGGTCTCACCGGCCGCGAACCGGACATTGGCGGCAACGGTGCGGTAGAGTCCGCCCCCCGCCGCCTGGTTCACAACAACCGTGGTTCGGCCGGCGGAGGATTCGATTTCATAGCGCACGCCTGAGGACCCGTTGGCGCCGGCGGGGTAAAGGATGCTGAGGTCGTAGAGGCCCGGCGTGTCGATGCGCGTCCGCCACGTCAGTTCAGCGGTGGGGCTGCCGGAAACGGCTGAGGCCCGCCGGTAGGCTCGTCCGAGGCTGGCGGCCGAGTTGGTGACGAATGTCCAGGACCCGGTCCAGCGCGCCTCGGTCTCGTCGGAAATCCGGGGCCAGGCCGGGCTGAACTGGCGGAGGTTCGAGAGGTTTGTTGCGCGGTCGTTCCATGTGGCCACGCGGAGACGGAATGGGCGCAGATCGTTGTCGTCGCTGCGCGTCAGAGAGCTCAGGAACACCGTGTGGTTGGTGCCCGCAGTGCGGTCGGATGCGCTCGCCCCGTCCGCATCGCACGGACCGCCGAGTCCGTAGAGAACATGGCCGGCGGCGGGGGTCCGTGTGGACCACGAGACCAGGGCGCTGTCTGCGCCCGCCGAGACGCGGATGTTCTCGGGCGCAGTGTCGGGGTCGGGCGGTGCGAGGTGGAAGTCGACCCGTGTCACTTCACCGGGTTCAAGCGCGACCCAGCGCTCTTGCGCTGCGTGGCCGTGGGCGGATGTGATCAAACTCAAGCCGTTGTTGGGCGGCCGTGTCAGGGCGAAGAAACCGTTGGCATCAGTCCGAAGAAACGGGGTGGTCGCATCGCAGACCTCGATCGTGACACCTTCGATCGGTTGGCCGGTTTGGGCGTCACGCACGTAGCCCATGAGAAGCGGGGGGGCGGTCGGAGACTTCCAGGGCATGGCCGGCGGGTTGACGGGCGCGGGGAAGAGGGCGGGCGCAGTGGGGTGATGGCTTGAAGGGCCGGTGAGGGCCGCCAGGAACTGGTCGCGCGGCACGCCGTCCTTCACGGGGACCGCATACGAGTAGCACACCACGCCTTCGGACGGGGACGCGCTTGCCGTGCCCTGGCGCACGGAATTCATCTGCACCAGCGTGTTCGAGATGGTGTTGAGGTAGGCGCCCACACCCAGGGCCAGGTGGCGCCCATAGCGGTTCTCCTTGGCGAACCTGCTCCAATTGGCCCAGTCGCCCGCGTTTTGCTCGTGGCGGAAGTAGGCCATCGGAATGTTGATGTCCAGAATCCCTTCCTCGAGCCAGCGGCGCCAGTCCTGCAGCACCCTCGAGTAGGCGGCGCTGGTGAGCCATTGGGTGTAGGAGGTGGCGCTCGGGGTCCATGTGATCGTCGCCGCCGAGATCTTGAGGTTCGGTTTGACCGCCATGGCCTCGATGTAGACACGCCGGACCAGGCTGGTGACCTGGTCGCGACGCCACTGCAGCCAGGCCGAATCGTCCGGGGCCGGCTGGCCGGTGCTGCCGGTCTCCTGGTTGAAGCGGGCGACGGCGAGGGCGTTGTAACCCCAGGTATTGCCTGCGTACCGGATGTAATCGAATTGAAAGCCGTCGATGTCGTACCGGCTGATCAGGTCCAGGGCGACCTGGAAGGTGTGTTCCTGGACCTCGGGATGGCCTGGATCGAAGGCGTAGTTCGACCCGTCCCAGGAGGCGCCGGTCGAGGATTGTGTCAGCCAGTCCGGGTGCAATCGGAAGGGGTGATCGGCCTGGGGCGGAAGCGTCGTTTCCCTGTTCCAGATGTTGTAGGTCACGATCCAGGCGTGGACTTCCAATCGCGGCCCGGCGCTGGTGTTGTGGGCCTGGCGCAGCAGTTCGGCCAGAGGATCGAAGCCGGCCGCCACGTCCGAGGCCTTGGGTTCGAACCGGCTGTTGTAGTAGGCGTCGCCCCGTTTGCGCACTTCGACAATCACGGCGTTGAAATTGGCGGCCCGGGCGTCGGACACAAGCTGGCTGACTTCAGCCGCGCTGCGCATGGCGGCGTGGAAGGTGTCCACCCAGAACGCGCGCAGTTCGTCCGCCTGTCCGAGTTGGGGATGGCACACGCCGAACCAGAACAGCCCAAACACAGTGAGAAAAGATCGGCCATTCCGGTTCAGCGGGCATCTCATCGTGATTGTTTCGTATGCTCTGTAAATCGCAATCGGGGCGAATCCCCCCGCTTGGACCGGGGAGGGGCGCCCGAGTCTGCGCAGGGTGTAACAAAGGGTCAGGGCGGCCTCAAGGGTAAAAGGACAAAACTGTGGCGCGGCGCGGTTTGGCGCTTGTCAGGCTGACGACAACCGGTATGATGCCCCGCAATAATAATGACGACGTCAACTATTCCCCAATCCCTGGCGGTTTGCAGTTGGTCACTGCAGCCAGTGTCGGCAATTGACCTGCTCGAGAAACTTGCTGCGACCGGCCTTAACCGACTCCAAATCGCCCTGGACCCGATCCGCGAAAACGCCGGAGGCGGGTGGTCCGATTTCGGACGTCTTTGCGCCAAGCGGGGTGTCACGTGCGTTTCGGGGATGTTTGCGGCGGTGGGCGAGGATTACTCGACCCTCGAAGCCATCAAGCGCACAGGCGGCGTGGTGCCGGACATTCATTGGGATCAGAACTGGCGCAACCTGCAGGCCGATGCCGAGGTCGCCAAACAGCTTGGGATCAAGTCCATCGCCTTTCACGCCGGTTTCCTGCCGCACGAGGAGAGCGATCCGGCCTTTGCGAAGCTGATGGGCCGGCTTCAGAAGATCGCCGACTTCTTTGCCCCGCTGGGCATCGAGCTGGCTCTCGAAACCGGACAGGAGACCGCGGACACATTGCGGACCTTCCTGACCAAGCTCAACCGCCCCAATGTCGGCGTGAATTTCGATCCGGCCAACATGATCCTTTACGCTAAGGGCGATCCGATCCAGTCGTTGCGCACGCTCGGACCGTGGCTGCGGTCTTGTCACTTGAAGGACGCGATCCAGACGAAGGTGCCGGGGACCTGGGGCGAGGAGGTGGTGCTGGGCACCGGACAGGTGGATTGGCGGGCCTTCT
>CAYPUR010000038.1:0-19629 GCA_964413865.1 uncultured Verrucomicrobiota bacterium | reverse complement strand
CGTCCAACACCATTGCCGGCAACGCCTGCATCGAGCGCGAGGCGGGCAACCAGCGCGCCGCGGATATCCGCACCGCGCGCGAGTACATCCGAACCCTCCTGGGCGCGGCGCCGACTGCTCTGGCTTGACCGCCGACCGGCCTATTGGACATCGACACAACCATTCACTCGACACACCTTTCTATGACAAACATTGGCATCGTCGGCCTCGGTTTCATGGGCCTGACTCACATCAAGGCGTACCGGCAACTGCCCGGCGCCAACATCGTCGCCATCTGCGACGCCGTCCGGCTGCCGGAAGACGGAAACCTCACGCCGGTTGCGGGCAACATCAGCACGGCGGACCAGATCAAGTTCGACATGTCGGTGGTCAAGGGCTACCGGGACTATGCCGAGATGCTGGCCAATCCGGACGTGCAACTGGTGGACATCTGCCTGCCCACGCCGTTGCACGCCGAGGTGGCGATCGCGGCTCTCCGGGCGAACAAGCATGTGATCTGCGAGAAACCGCTCGCCCGCTCGTCGTCCGTCTGCCGCCAGATCCTCGACGCAGCCAAATCGTCCAAGGGCTACTTCATGCCGGCCCATTGCATCCGCTTCTGGCCCGAGTGGGCCTGGGCCAAACAGGCCATCACGGAAAACCGCTACGGCAAGGTGCTGGCCGTCCGATTGCGGCGGGTTTCCGAGCCGCCGGCCTGGAGCAAGGCCAGTTACCTCAAAGGCGAAGAGTCAGGCGGCGCCCTCCTCGACCTGCACATCCACGACGCCGACTTCGTCCAGTTCTGCTTCGGACGCCCGCGCCGGGTATTCTCCCAGGGATTCGTCCGCATCAGCGGCGCGATCGACCATGTCGTCACGCAGTACGAGGTGGACTGCGGCGCGGCGGTGTCGGCCGAGGGGACGTGGGTGATGCACGCGGGACACGGGTTCAACATGGCCTACACCATCGTGTTCGAAAACGCCACCGCCGACTACGACCTCACGCGCGGACCGAATGCCCTCAAGCTGTTCCAGAACGACCAACCGGCTCAGACCATTCGCTGCGAGGGCGGCGACGGATACGTGGGCGAACTGCGCCACATGCTCGAAAGCATCGAGGCCGGACGCCCGCCGTCCATTGTCACCGGCGAAGACGCCCTGAACGCCGTGACCATCTGCGAAGCCGAGGAGAAATCGATCAAGACGAAGCAGTTGGTTACCGTCTAGCCTGGATCGATCACAGGCTGCGCACTGAACCAGATCCGGGCTAGTTGGCGTCAAGGCGCCGGGCTGGGCTCCGCGTTGAACACCACCCGCCCGTCCATGAGGGTGCACACCACGCGCGCCTGAGCGATCTCGGTCTGCGGTATCGTGAAGATGTCCCGGTCCAGAACCACGACATCGGCCAGTTTACCGGGTGTCAGAGTGCCTTTGACATGGTCCTGGAATTCGGCGAAGGCGGAGCCCACGGTATAGGCGCGGACCGCCTGCTCAACGCTGATCTTTTCCTCCGGGACCCAGCCATCCGGGTGTTTGCCGTCGAGCGTGCGCCGCGTCACGGCGGCGCCAATCCCGAGCAGCGGGTCGAGCGGTGCAACCGTCCAGTCCGAGCCGAAGGCGAGCACCGCCCCATGCTCGAGCAGTGACCGGAACGCGTAGGTCGTTCGGGCCCGCTGGGGAGCGATCCGTTTCTCGGCCCAACGGCCGTCGTCGGCGCAGTGGTACGGCTGCATCGAGGCAACAATCTGGCCCCGGCCAAAACGGGCGATGTCCTGGGGGCGAAGGTGTTGGGCGTGCTCGATGCGAAGGCGGCGGTCGCGCGGGCCATGTATCGTTGCGACATGCTCGAAGATGCTGAGAATCTCGTGGTTTGCACGATCCCCGATGGCGTGGATCGCGACCTGCAGGCCGGCCGCATCCGCCGACACGACACGCGTGCGCATGAGGCCCTCGGGCAGCATCTCATCCGTCGCCAACCCGCGCGTCTCGGGCGCATCGTTGTACGGATCGAAGAACCACGCCGTGGTCGAGCCGAGGCTGCCGTCCGAGAAGCCCTTGAGCCCGCCAAACCGCAGACGTTCGTGACCGAACCCGGCTCGCACGCCCAGGGCGGCGACTTTCTCCCATTGCGGCAGAGGCCAGAAACCGTAAACGCGCGTGTTGAGTTCGCCGCGCCGGTCGAGTTCCTGGTAGATGCCGAGGTCCTCGTTCGCGGACATATCCTGCACGCTGGTGACGCCGAGGCGGGCAGCGTGGGCCGTGGCAGCACGGGCGGCCTCGATCCTCTGCTCGATCGAGGACGGCGGGATGAGCCGGCTCACGAGTGTCATGGCAGAGTCCTTGAGCAGACCGGTCGGCTCCCCGCTCTGCGGATCGCGCATGATGATGCCTCCAGCCGGATCGGGGGTATCTCGAGAGACGCCGGCCCGTTCCAGCGCGGCGCTGTTGGCGAGGGCCATGTGGCCATCGAGGCGATTCACGAAGACCGGGACGGCGCCCGTGACGGTGTCAACCATCTTGCGGTGAGGCAGCGGGGCCCCAGGCCAGAGCTCGTGATCCCAATCGCCGCCTGTCACCCAGCCGCCCGCAGGCAGACTCGATGCAAACCGCCCGATCCGTTCGACGAACTCGGCCGGCGTTCGCGCATCCCGCAAATCGACCGCCGAGAGCTGAAAGCCGCCCCCGAGGAAGTGCACGTGGGCGTCGTTGAAACCCGGCAGCACGAGCCGCCCGCGGGCGTCAAGAATCCGCGGATTGGGACCGGCAATCGCCCGCACCTCGGCGTCGGATCCAACGCCGAGGATGCGATTGCCGCGGATGGCCACCGCCTGGGCGACGGGGCGGGCGTCGTCGAGCGTGCGCACGATGGCGTTGACGATCAGAAGGTCGGGCTGCGACGAGGGAGGCGAGGCGAGGGCGGATGTGGCAGTCATAGCAATCCCGGCAAGTGAAGCGGAGCGGAGCAGTCGGTTCGTGCGCATGCTGGCGGTCAGCATAGCCTTGCCCGGGCGTTTCACAAGGCTCTAACCCGCATCGCAGTCATCCTGCGAAGTCTGGCCTTCCTGTCCACCGACGGGGTTGCACCGACGGGGTGTAAGCATGCGGCTGAGCGAGCCTTGGTTTAAGCTTCCTCGGGGGGCGGCGATGTGTCTTGATATGGATTCTTTGCGGTGGGCTGGGCCCTCCGCCTGTGAACCGACTTATGCACGCAACCATGCAATCCATGACAGCGGCGCTCTTGCGCCCGGGCGAGGCGGACCGCGTGCTGGCGGGACATCCGTGGATCTATGCCGGCTCGATTCTGCGCCTGACGGGACCGGCGGCCGACGGAGACGTTGTTCAGATCAAGGACCATCGGCAACGCTTCCTCGGCATAGGGTTGTTCAATTCGAAATCGAAAATCCATATCCGATGGCTGGCGCCCGACCGGGTTGCGATCAATCGGGCGTTTTTCGAGCAACGCCTTCGCGATGCCCTGGCGGTGCGGCGCCGCCACATGCCGGACGCGACCTCCTATCGCGTCGTCAACGCCGAGAGCGACTTCCTGAGCGGGTTGATCGTCGACAAATACGAGGAGTCGCTGGTGCTGCAGATTTCGTCGCTGGGCATGGACCGGCGCAGGACGGACATCGTGGCTGCGCTCGAGGCGGTGCTGGCGCCCAGGACGATCGTCGAGCGGAGCGATGTCGCCTCGCGCAAGTTCGAAGGCCTCTCGCCGGCACAGGGGACGCTCTTTGGGCCGGAGGCGGGCACGGTTCAGGCCAGAATCAACGGTCTGACGTTCGAAGTCAGTCTGCTTGAAGGCCACAAGACAGGCCTCTATCTGGACCAACAGGTCAACTATCTGCGCGTGGCCGAATTGGCGCGTGGCATACCCAACGCCAACGTCCTCGACTGCTTCGCCTTCACCGGCGGGTTCGGGCTGCACGCGGCGCGGGCGGGCGCGGCGCGAGTGCACATGCTCGATCAGAGCGAGGAGGCACTGGCCATCGCGCGGCGGCAGGCCGATGCCAACGGTTTTGGCGCCTGCTGCTCGTTCGAGGCGTGCAACGTGTTCGACTGGCTCAAGACGCGCACGGCCACCGGGCCGCACGAGAAGCTGCTCCCGGTGTTCGATGTCATCGTGCTCGATCCACCGTCGTTCACGCGCAATCGCGCGGCGGTGCAGGATGCCCTGCGAGGGTACAAGGAAATCCATCTGCGCGCCCTCAAGCTGCTTAAACCGGGAGGCCTCCTCGCCACTTTCTGCTGTTCGCACCATGTGGACGCCCGGACCTTCCTCGACGTGCTGCTCTCCGCGGCCTTTGATGCCCGCAAAGTCCTGCGTCGGGTCGCCACATTCTCCCAGTCCCCCGATCACCCGGTCCTTCCCTCGATCCCGGAAACGGAGTATCTCAAGGGGTACGCCATCGAGTTGGCGCGCTAGCCCGCATGTGAGTGACAATGGGAACACCGCCCCCATCCCCCACCCCGCCCCGCGGATGGCAACACAAGCGGCGAAAGTCCGCCCCCAGCGCGTCACGCAAGGACCAGGCGTCCTCGAGTCAAACCTTCGCCTCTGTCGTGCTGGCGCGCCATTATCTCTCCCAACGCCCGGTCCGTGTGACGTGTCGGGACGGGCGGATCGCGAGCATCGAGCGGCTGGCTGAAGCGACACCGACCGACCACTGGATTGCCCCAGGCTTGATGGATCTCCAGATCAACGGCTACGCGGGGGTCGATTTTCAAGGTGGGGCTGTGTCGCTCGACGGCTTGCTGACGGCGGCGAGAGGGTTGCGCCGGGCAGGCTGCACGCGGTTCCTGGCGACCCTTGTGACCGACGCCTGGGAGCGGATGCTCGACAAGCTCGAGCGGTTGCGCGCGCTCCGGAATCGTTCTCCCGAATTGACGGCGTCCATTGCCGGGTGGCACGTCGAAGGGCCGTTTCTGTCCGAACAACCGGGGTATTGCGGAGCCCATGATCCAGGGTGCATGCGCGATCCCCTGCCCCGGCGGATTCGCGAGCTCAGGGCGGCCGCGGGTGACGATCTGCTGTTGTTGACTCTGGCGCCGGAACGAAAGGGGTCGATCGAAGCGATTGCCCTGGCGGTTTCCCTGGGCATCCGGATCAGCCTGGGCCACACCAACGCATCGGCTGAGAGAATCTCGGAGGCGATCGAGGCCGGGGCGAGCGGCTTCACACACCTCGGCAATGGCTGCCCGCAGACCTTGGATCGTCACGACAACATCCTGTGGCGGATTCTCGAGAGCCGCGGTCTGACGGTCAGCATGATCCCCGATGGCAGACACGTGTCGCCCCCGCTCTTCCGGCTTGCGCATCGGCTCCTGCCCAGCCGCGCGCTCGTGTATATCACCGACGCGATGGCCGCGGCGGGCGCACCGCCCGGGCGCTACGCCTTGGGCAAGATGCAGCTCGAGGTGGGAGACGATCAGGTGGTGCGCATGCCCGGCCAACCCTATTTCGCCGGATCCGCCTTGCGCCCCGTGGACGGAGTGTGGCGCGCCGCGGCCATGACCCGGACGCCCTGGCCAAGGGCGTGGTGGCGGTTTTCGCACAGGCCGGCGCAATGGCTCGGTTTGCGGGGCGGCCTCGCCGTGGGCCAGCGAGCGGATTTCTGTCTGGTGCAACAGACGGGGGATGAGATCCCGAAGCAGGTGCGGGTGTTCTGCGGTGGTGAGGAAGCGTAGCGCGAGGGTTAGCGGCAGCTCAGGCCAATCCCAACGCTCTTCTACTGGGAATCACCGAAAGGTCGATCCTGACTTTCGTGCTCGTCTTGGGGCTCGTCGCAGTGAGCTGAGGCGAAGATCGGAGGGGAATCCCTTGCGACTTGACCGCTTTCCCGCCGACCCTAGAGTGACCGCCCCTTGAGACTCGTGGCGCATGAGTCAATCCACGGCGATTCGAAGGCGACTTTGATGGAAGCGATACTGGCTCTTGAAGACGGTACAGTCTACCGCGGGACGGCGTTTGGGGCGCGCGCGACCGCGTGCGGCGAGGTCTGTTTCAACACCTCGATGACCGGTTACCAGGAAATCCTGACCGATCCGTCCTACAAAGCCCAGATCGTCGCGATGACCTATCCCCACATCGGCAATTGCGGTGTGAACGCAATGGATGTTGAGTCCTGGCGCCCGCACGTTGCGGGGTTCGTCGTTCGCGAACTCTCCCCCATTGTCAGCAACTGGCGCGCAGATTCCTCCCTCGGGGACTACCTGGCCGGGGAAGGCATTCCCGGCATCCAGGGGATCGACACGCGCGCCCTCACGTGCAGGCTGCGCGTGCGCGGCGCCCTGAATGGCTTGATCTCGACTGAAGACTGCACTCAGGCGGAGGCGCTCGAACGGGTGCGGGCCTGGCCCGGCCTGATCGGTGTCGATTATGTCAAAGAGGTGACGCATCGCGCGGCCTTTGCGTGGGACGCGCGGGATGAAGCGAGTGCCAACTTCCGGCTCGTTTCGGGCCCTCACGCCTCCAATCCGCGGAACGCGCGGGATCCGTTGCCCCCGGCGGATATCCCAATCGTCGCCTACGATTTCGGAATCAAATACAACATCCTGCGGCGTCTCCGACAGCATGGATTCCGGGTTCAGGTCGTTCCCGCGACGACTCCCGCCGCCGAGGCGCTCGAGCACAAGCCCTCGGGCATCTTTCTCTCGAACGGTCCCGGCGACCCCGCCGCCCTCGGTTATGCTGTTCGCGCCGTCAGCGATCTGGTCCGGACCGGCATCCCGGTTTTCGGAATCTGTTTGGGGCATCAGATTCTCGGGCAGGCTTTTGGAGGCAAAACCTTCAAGCTGAAATTCGGTCACCGCGGCGCCAATCACCCGGTCAAGGACTTCGAGAGCGGACGCGTCGAAATCACCTCGCAGAATCACGGATTCGCCGTCGACCCGGGAAGCCTCCCGTCGGATGTTCAAGTCAATCGCATCAACCTCAACGACCAGACTGTCGAGGGCCTGCGCCATCGGACCAAGCCGGTCTTCTGCGTCCAGTACCATCCCGAGGCCTCGCCAGGTCCGCATGACTCGACGCCGCTTTTCGACGAGTTTCGCGCGATGATTCTGCGGCATGGCTAGCCCGGATTGCTCACCACCGGGAAGATGACAACGAAATCCGGGCTGCGGCAATCGCACCCAGTGTCATCGCTGCACAGATCCAGCCGAACAGATCGCCGTGGCGCTGGTAGAAGGTCGGTCCGCGGCGTGTGTCATGTGAGAGGAGCGGGATCCGGAACACTTTGAAGCCGGCCCCGTAGACGTCCCTGGGCCCATTGACACCGACATCGCGAAGGCGGCCGAGGGCATCGATCCAGCAGGTCAGGCCGTTATTCGTGCAACGGACCAGCGGAACACCGTTTTCGACAGCCCGGAAGGCGGCGTTGGCGGCCTGCTGCCATTGGGCCGCGCTCTCTCCGAACCATCCGTTGTTGGTGAGATTGAGCAGGAAGTCGGTGTCGGCATCCACGGCGTCGCGGGCGCTCGATGCAAACACGTCTTCGAAACAAATCAGCGGCCCCAGACGCACTCCCGTCCGACCGAGTTGGAACCAGACCGGCCCGGGCCCGGGCGTGATACTGCAGTCGATCGGGGTGAGGTACTTGGTGAATCGCAGCCAGCGTTCGAGCGGGATGTACTCGCCAAAAATCACCAGGCGCCGCTTCCGATACGTGGCGGCCAATTGGCCGCTCGGATCCAAAAGAAAGGCGCTGTTGAAATAGCGATACTCCGGCTCGCCCTGGGCGTCCCGATTCACCTCGACGTCGCCGGCCCCAAACACCATCCAAACTCGGTGCGACGCGATCAGATTCGTCAGGGCCCGATAGTGCTCCTCTTCGAAGCTTGGCAGCGAGGCCTCGGGCCAAACGAGCAAGTCCGGCCCGGCGGCGAGGGCAAGCCGGGTCAGATCCATGATTCGATTGAAGCGGTTCGTTGACTCCTGCGGATCGAAGATGAGCCGCTGCGGGATGCTCGGCTGAACCACGGCCACACGCAGTTCCGACTCAGCCTGCCGGGGCGTCACGAGCCGGGTTGCGCCATAAACCGTAATCGCGACCACCGCCAGGAGCGGGAGGGCCAGGTCGAACGCCAGCGTGACGCGGAACGTGACCATCGGTGACGGAGATGCAATCGGGGTCCGGCGGACGATGCGCCGAGCCACACAGGCAATGGCGCAAAGCAGCGCGACGGAACACCAGGCGACGATGAACGAAACGCCGTGGACGCCCGCAAAGGACGCGATCTGAATCAGGGGCAGGGTCTGGTATTGGGAAACGCCCAAAAAGTTCCACGGGAAACCGGTCAGGAACCGGCCCACAACCATCTCGAGAGCCACCCACGCGGCGCCGCACGCCAGGCACCAGAGCGTTCGCTGACGCCAGGGCAGATCGACCAGCGGCGCCAGCGTGATGGCATGCCCGGGAGGCCGCGCCGATTCGGCGTTGCGACCCGGGGTTGCCGCAGCGGTGTCCAAGTGAGTTGCGCGCGGTCGGATCAGCACGGTTGTGCAGAGCCAGACCCAGGCGGCCGGATAAAGAGCCAAATAGGCGCTGAGGGCCAGCCAGCCTGCGACCGCCCCGGCTGGAAACGGGATGTGCAGCAGCCAATGCAGCGAAACAAGGCAGTGGACAAGTCCGCCCAGGTATCCGAAAGCAAAGGCGTGTCGTCCGTTGGTGCCCAATCCGGCGAGCAAAAGGCACCCCGGCCCGAGCCAGGCGAGGATCGAGATGTCGAATATGGGAAACGACAGCGCGAGCATCAGCCCCGCCAGCACGGCGACGCCGGCTCGAAAGCTGAACAGGAATCTGATCGGCGCGGATCGCAAACCGGGATTCCGGGCTAGGCGCCGAACGCCTCGCGGAGCATCGCGATGCTCTTGGGGACGGCCGTATCCGGATTCTCTTTACCTTCCATTTCGAGCGAGACGTAGCCTGTGTAGCCGGCCTCAGCGAGAATGCGGGCAATGCGCTTGTAGTCGAGGTCGAGGGTGTACCATTCGCCGCCGCCGTAGTAGGTCTTCGCCTGGACGAAGGTCGTGTAGGGGGCGATCTGCGTGAGTTTCCCGTACGGGTTTTCGAGGAAGTTGCCTGTATCCATCAGGACACCGAGCCAGGGGGATTGGATGGCCTTGGCGATGCGGAGCAGGCCCTCGGGGGTGCCCGTGAGGCCCCAATGATTCTCGAGGGCGAGATGGACGCCGCATTGCTCGGCCTTGGGCAGGCATTTCTCGATGCAATCGATGCACCACTTGAAGCCGTCGGCTTCGCTCACGCCGTCCGGGACCGGTTCAATCCCGCGGGCCTTCATGAGGTCATCGAAGCTGGCGATGGTGTTCCAGCGGCCGGAGTTGAGTCGGATGCAGGGGATGCCCAGTTCGTAGGCGATCTCGATGCACTTGTGCGTGTGGGCGACCTGCTGCGCGAGATATCCCGGGTCCGGATCGACGAAGTCCTGGTGAATCGACAGGCAGATCAGATCAATGCCATTGCGGAACGCGTGGTGTTTCAGCTTCTGGAAATACGCCCGATGCGCAGGCGTCAGCGGTTCCTTCTCGGGGACGTCCATCTGCCGATGCAGAACGTCCACACCCTCGACCCCGAGGGCCGCGGCCTTCTCGATCACGGTTTCGACCGGCACCTTGGTGGTTCTGAAGTGCCAATAGGAATAGGTCGCGATGCCAAGTTTGAGCCGCGGCCTGGACGGCGTCGCGGCTGCGCGGACCAGACCGTTTGGAGCGCCTGCGCCGGCCACGGCGACGCTGGCAGTGCCGAGAAACGAGCGTCGGGATAGGGACATAGTAGGTGGTGATGTTCAACAATTAGTTCACTTGAGCGTGTGGTGGGTGCCGTCGCAAAACGGTTTGGTCTGCGAATGTTTGCAGGCGCACCAGGCGACCTCCCGTTCCTGCTCGATCTTGACGATCTGGGGTTTGAAGCCGGTGTCGCCGTGCGCGCCGTCGCAGAAGGGCTGGTTGGCCGAGCGTCCGCACGAGCACCAGGCGTAGGTGCCGGGCGCAGTCTTGCGCACGATGGGAGAACGCTGGGGAATGAGGGGTGTGAGCATAGCCTGTCGAGTCGGTTGACTAAACATCGAATCCAAAGCTCAACGCTTGCGGGCGGGCTTCTTCAGGGATGCGCCGGTGACGCGCGCGCCCACCTTGAGCCGCAGGGCGTTGAGGCGGATAAAGCCGGTGGCATCGCCCTGGTCGTAGGCCTTGGTGGGATCGCCCTCCATGGTCGCGATCTTCGGGCTGTAGAGGCTGACGGGTGACTTGCGTCCGGCGGTGAGGATGTTGCCCTTGTAGAGCTTGAGCCGGACGACGCCGGTCACGTTTCGCTGGCTTTCCGTGACAAGGGCCTGGAGAGCATGGCGCTCCGGTGCAAACCAGAATCCGTAATAGACCAACTCGGCGTAGCGCGGGATGAGCGAATCGCGCAGGTGCATCACCTCCCGATCCATGGTCAGGCTCTCCATCTGCCGGTGGGCGAAGTGCAGGATCGCGCCGCCGGGGGTCTCGTACACGCCGCGCGATTTCATGCCGACAAAACGGTTTTCGACAAGATCGACCCGCCCGACGCCATGCTTGCCGCCGAGCCGGTTGAGCCACTTCATCACGCCATACGGGTTGAGGGCCTTGCCGTTCACCGCGACGCAGTTGCCCTGCTTGAAATCGAGCGTGACGTACTCGGGTTTGTCCGGCGCGTCCTCGGGCGCGACACTGAGCTTGAACATGCCGCGGTTGCCGGGAGCGAACGCGTCCAGCCACGGATCCTCAAGAATCCCGGCCTCGAACGAGATGTGCAGCAGGTTGCGGTCGGTCGAATACGGCTTCCTGGCGCTGACTTGAACCGGGATCTTCTGCTCCTCGCAATAGGCGATCATCTCGGCGCGCCCGGGGAATCGGTCGCGGAACGCGGCGTCGCGCCACGGCGCAATCACGCCCAACTCGGGCGCCAGGGCCGCAGCCGTCAACTCGAATCGGACCTGGTCGTTCCCCTTCCCCGTGGCGCCATGCGCAATGGCGTCCGCCCCCTCCATGAGCGCGATCTCGACCATCCGCTTGGCGATGAGCGGACGGGCGATGCTCGTTCCGAGGTAATACTGGTTTTCGTAGATCGCGCCCGCCTGCACCATCGGGAAGATGAAATCGCGCGCGAACTCCTCCTTGAGATCGTCAATGTAGATTTTGGAGGCTCCGGTCCGCAGCGCCTTCTTCTCGAGCCCCTTGAGTTCCTCCTCCTGGCCGATGTCGGCGCAGAAGGCGATCATCTCTGCCTGGTAGGTCTCCTTGATCCAGGAGAGAATGACCGACGTGTCCAAACCGCCTGAATAGGCCAGAACAATCTTCATGAACCGAGATTAACGGCCAGGCCAGGACACTCGCCAAGCGCAAAATGATCAAGGGTGCAAAAAACCCCTGGCGAATCGTCCTTGCACCGCGTGCGGCCTACACCATGAGCATCAACGCCTGTTGTTGCAGGCCGGGTCCCCTGACCCGGCGCCCGCACCGGTGTCTGTCCTCGCGCCGCGTGGGGGCACGCGGCCTACAACGCGCTGGCCGGATCCCCCCACCCGGCGCCCGCACCGGTGTCTGTCCTCGCGCCGCGTGGGGGCACGCGGCCTACAATGCGCTGGCCGGATCCCCCCGACCCGGCGCCTGCACCGATGTCCGTCCTCGTGCCGCGGGCACTCGTCAGGGCGGGCCGGCCGCGTCGACGGAAGAAGGCAACTTGCTCTCTGCCAACCGGCGTAGGATGAACTGCCGCCGGTTGGCGAGTTGGTCGCGAAACGACTGGATGTCGCCGCGAAACCGCCTCAGGGCAAGCTCGGTGTCCCGACGCTCGATCGAGGCCCTGTAAACAATCTCCGGCTCGATCCGTTGTTCGAGCGCCGTGATGGCCGGCCCGAAGGCCTGCTGCGTAAACACCGTGTCGCACAGCTCGTGAAGCCGCGCCACGAAATGCTCGCGAAAGTGCGGTTCCGCCAGGAGCGGACCGGAGAACCACCCGGGCGGGCGCCACCAGGGCGCGCCTGCGTCCGGCCACCCGCCGAACCAGGAGCGGCGCGCCGGTTTGTCGCCGGCCATCCCATAGGTGAGCGGCATCTCGTACCAATCGTACGCGGGCGACGCGCCGTCGTAATCGCCCCAGGTCTTGTCCTGATCCCAGGGGATGATCTGCCATTTCCCGCCCGGTCTCGGATCGTGATAGGCGTAGTAATTGTTGAAGAAGCCGTCCCAGTTCTGAATGCACATGCTGACGGCGAAGTAGCCGGCCAGCTCATCGACGTCGAAATGCTGCCGGATGAAATCCCATCGGGCCAGGCCCTCGGTCTTGCGCAGGCCCTCGATGACGTCGAGCAGGTCGGCGTTGCCGGTGTCGGGATTCGTCTTTTTCTCGTGCTGGCCGGCAACGCCATCGCCGTACCAGAGGAGCTTGTAGAGATTGCCGTCCGGATCCTGACCCAGGCGGCGGAAAAAGGCGCGGTTCGGTTGCTCGACCACCAGGTGGCAGCCCAGGGCGTGTTGATCCAACCACAGCCTCGCGTGATCCGTGGCCGGAGACGGCACGCCGGCGCGGCGATAGAGCTCGAAAGCCAACGGTTCGGATAAGAGATAGCGCGGCGCCCCCTCGAGAATAAGGTTGACCGCACGCAACCCCTGCCAGGGCCGATCGGGTTGGAACTCGATCTTGTACCCGCCCTTGCGGCGACGCACCCGCACGTGATCGAACACGAGCAGACCGGATTCACCGGGCGGCAGAATGACCGCCGCGCAACTCCAATCCATCCGTGTCGCCCAAGGCGGCCGGGCGGACTCCTCGGCGAGCGCCTGAACCCGCCGCGCGACACCGGGCTTCTGGATGCGGCCGAACGTCAGGAGCTTGAGGAACGGGATCCGGGCGGTGTTGGTGTTGTTGTGCGTGGTGCAGGAGAATGTGGGGTGCAGATCGGTCGCGGATGGACAGTGGCGCACGGCTCCGGAGACGCTCCGAGCCTCGACGACAAACCGGATCAGGCAGCTCTCCGGCTGCCCGGGGATGGCTCCCGCATAGCGCGCGCGGTCGGGGGCCTCCTGGTCCACGATCAGAGGTGCCTCTCCCTTCGCGATCGGGCTGTCGGCGGACCATGCCTCCCAGTGGAGCGCGACACGCGCGACACCCGCATCGTCTGTCACCCTGGCCGATACGCCAATCGGTTGGCCGGGCACGGGGCGGTCGTGGCACACATCGGAGACCCGGGGCAAAGGCACGGGCGAATCGCACGAATTGCGCCGACCGGGCGTGCCTGCAAAGCCCCCGCCGGCGCCGACACCGGATGCGCACCAGTTGGCCGGGTCATCCGACGCCGCTTCGGCACAAATCCGTTCCAGCGACGAGCCGTGACCATCGGCGGCAAGCGGCCAGGGAGGGCGGTCGGCGTAGTGGACGGCGTCGCGGATCTCGCCCCGGGAATCGGCCAACTCCATGTGTTCCCCTTTTCGGCTCAGCGCGCCGGTGAACGTGCCGATCACATTTGTGGAATCCCCGTGGCACGCCCTGAACGCGGCCATGTTCCGACACACGACCCGGTAACCGCCCGGCGCTATCGAGGCGCCGCGCGGAAAGGCGAAATCGACCCCGCCCCGCACGGCCCATCGGGAGAGATCGACAGCGACATCGCCGGGGTTGTGGATTTCAATGAACTGGAGGTCGTCCTGGCCGCCAAACGGATGGTACATGACTTCGCTGAAGACCACGCGGGGTTGGGACGCACCGAGACCGGGACGGGCGATGCACAACGACGCGCAGCAAACCACGAGCAGAGCCATGCGCGAGCTAGCGCGCATGAGAGCCTCTTTTGAGGACACCGGCATGGGATGAACAAGGGATGGCGAAGAATGCGCGCTAGGATGCGCTCACTTCGGCGGCCCGGGCGGGTGGCGGAACTCGTCCGTCACGGCCCAGAGATTCTCGGGGTAGAGGGCCTGGTTCTTGGTGAGCAGACGCACACTCGCGTCGCCGAACACGAAGTTCGACCCGCGCGCATGCCGGGCATGATCGATCTCCTCGAAATCATTGCCGCGCTCCCCCTGATCCAGGTCCATGTGAATGTGGAAAGAACCGCGGCGTTTCTCGCCGAAGAGGATCGTCTGGCTGGGACTGGGGATGCTGTCCTCGCGCATCCCGTGCGGCCAGATCCAGTTCCGGTGTTTATGATAATCCGCGTCCGGGAGCTCCTTCATGAAATAATCGTTAAAGCCGTTGATCAGGAAACTGTTCCTTGGATTCAGCTCGTCGGTGAACAACCCCACAACACCGAGACGGTCGTTCGGGCAGGTGATGATCTGCCAATCGATGAAGAACGGCTTCAGCTTGTGCGGCCACGCGTTCGGGGGCGTGCGCCGCGGGGGGAACTGCCCATCATAGTCCTCGGCGTAGAGGCGCAGCGACACGCCGAGCTGGCGCATGTGGTTGAGGCATTTGATCTGGTTGGCCTTGGCTTTCGCCCGCGACAAAGACGGCATGAGGAGCGACATCAAAATCCCGATGATGCCGATCACAACAAGCATCTCGACCAATGTGAAACCCACAACCCCCCGGCCCGGCCGGTTCGGTCGATTGAACTGGATGTGTGCGGACATGCTCATGATGCCAGATGGCAGCCTGCGATGGCGCCGCGACGGCTCTGCTCCCGGCGATGTATATATAGACAGAACCCGGAACCAAACGTTTTGTTTCGGCTGGAGCGCGCGATTTCGGCAGGCAGTTCTGGCCTGGCGTCCAGGGTCTTGACGCCGCGTGAGGGCACGCGGCCTACAACATCGATGTCTGCCGCTTTGTAGGCCGGGTCCCCCGACCCGGCGCTCTGACGGTTCTCAAAACGAGAATTGCTGGATTTCGGCAGCAACGACTTGACCGAACCGCGCAGGGCGGTTAGGGCTAACCGCGGACCCGGCGCGGTCTTGTTTTTCCAGCCCGCATGGGTCCAAGTCCTGGAGTATCCGGCCTCGCCATGGCGTTAACTCCATGAACAATACGCGAGCTGAAGCACATCGATCATGAAGAGCAATTTGCAGCACCGACCGGCAAATAACAACTTTCCCGAGGGCCACAGATTCGTCGAAATCCGGCCCACGGAGGCGGTTGAGCGTCCAACCTCGGCCAGACACCCGCGCAGCTCGCGATCCGAGCCCCGCCAATCGAGTGCGGGGCCGCTTGCGCCGCCCCCAGGCCCGGGTCTGGCCGATCGCGATGCCCGATGCGAAGCGCGAGGCGCGTCTCCGAGCCGTGGGGGAATGCCGCGGCGGACCTTCCTGCGGCGGGGCGTGGCAGCCGCCGGGACTTTGGCAATCCCAACGATTCTCGGACGAGGCGTGTGGGCCGGCGACGACGCCCCCCCCCCGAGCGAGCGGATCGGGGTGGGCCTGATCGGGCGGGGCGCGATGGGATCGGGTCATTTGAGGCGGCTGGCTGGGGATTCGAGTTTCCAGCTCCTGGGCGTGTGCGACGTCGATCGCGTGCGGCGCGAAGCGGGAAAGAGCACCGCGGACGACATATACGCCTCGGAGAAGGCCCGAGGGACATATCGCGGCTGCGAGGCATATCGCGACTATCGCGAGTTGCTGGCGCGGGATGATCTGGACGCCGTCGTCATCGCGACTCCCGATCATTGGCACACCTATCAGGCCATCGACGCGATGAAGGCGGGAAAGGACGTGTACTGCGAGAAACCGATCTCGATGACCATCGAGGAGGGGCAGCGGACGGTGGATGTGGCCCGCCGCTATGGCCGCATCTACCAGACCGGCACCCAGTACCGGTCCATCCCTGCCATCCGGCGGGTCTGCCAGTTTGTGCGCGGGGGCGGGCTCGGGAAAGTCAAATCGGCATTCGCCCTGTGGCAGAATCTGGCCGGCTGGATCGGGTCGGAACGATGCCGGCCCTACGCCGCCGTGCTGAATCCGGCGGTTTGCGGCCCGTCGTATGTGCCGTTGGATTTCGCGCTTCCATCAGAGCCGGTGCCGGAGGGACTGGACTGGGATCTGTGGGTGGGGCCTGCGCCTTGGCGACCGTTCAACACCCTCTATCACGCCAACCCGTCCCCGGGCGTCGTGCCGTGGGCCTTTGCCGACGCCTTTGGAGTAACCTCACTGACCTGGCACCTGGCGCATTCGGCCGATGTGATCCAGTACGCGCTGGGGCTCGAGCGGAGCGGACCGGTCGAGGTGATCCATCCTTCGAGCGGCGAATTCCCGACGCTGACGTGTCGATACGCGAATGGTACGCTGCTGCATTTGATCGACCACTGGGGCATGGCCAAGGACCTCTACCACGCCGTGCCCGCCGACGCGCGGCTGGCGGGCAACTTTGGCGGACTCTTCGTGGGCGAACGCGGGTGGGTCACGTCGATGTCGGCCGGCGGACCCGTCGAGGCCGGTCCGGACTCACTGCTCGAGGAGATCAATCTCAGGACACGGGAAGTCAACATCGGCGCCAACGATCATCATGCCAACTGGCTGGCGGGCATCCGAGCACGCCAGGCGCCCAGCACGGATGAGGAGATCGGGCATCGGTCCGCGTCTTTGGGTCACCTGGCCAACATCGCGTGCTGGGCGGGGCGTTCCGTGAAGTGGGATCCAGTCAAAGAGGAATTCCCCGGAGACGACATCGCCAATCGCATGCGCTCGCGGGCCCCGCGCGCACCGTGGCGGATGTGACGCGGAGCCCGGTCCTCCGGGTTTCTGGATGCGGCTGCGCCGCGCTGTGCGGCCCCCGTCGAGACGCCGGGGTCAGTGGTTCACGTGCACGACCTTGGCCGGCGGAAAGCCGTTGAACCAGGTCGAGGAAGCGCTGCTGTAGGCGCCAATCTTCTCGGCGTAGACCAAGTCATCGATCTCGAGCTCGGGCAATTCCTCGGACTGGGAGATGACATCCAGGCCGTCGCACGTCTGACCGAACACGGCGCATATGCTGGTCTTGCCCTTCTTCAAAGCCCGGAGCGGGTACTGACAGTGGTCGAAGATGATCCCGGAAAAGGTGTGGTAAACGCTGTCATCGATGAAATAGCAGGTCTTCCCGTCGCGGACGGCCTTGCCGATGATGCGCGCGATGGACGTGGCGGCGGTGGCGACAAGGAAACGTCCCGGTTCGGCCAGAATCTGGGTCTCAGGCGGGAAGAGCCGGTCGATCTCGGCATTGATTCGCGCCGCGAGAAGGCTGAAGGGCTTGACGTGCCGATTGTAGGGCGCGGGAAACCCGCCGCCGATGTCCAGGAGTTTCAGCGCATGGCCGCGGCTCTGCGCCTCCTTCATGACCGCGGCAGCCATGTTGAGCGCCTGGACGAAATTTTCGAAGTTGGTGCATTGGCTGCCGACATGGAAGCTGAGTCCCTCGACCTCCAGACCGAGGCTGAACGCCTCGAGTATCAGGTCCACCGACTCTCCCAGATCGCATCCGAACTTCGATGACAACTCGACCATCGACCCCGTGTTGGGCACCCGGAGGCGGAGCACGACACCGGCGTGCGGGGCGTATCGTTTGATCTTCTTGATCTCGTTGAGGTTATCGTACGTGACCAGAGGTCGGTACTGATCCAGGGCAACCAGGGTCTCCTGCGGCTTGGTCGGGTTTGCGTAGATGACTTTGTCCCAGATGAAGTCCTGCTGCTTTTTGACAGGCAGATGCCGGATCAGGTCGTAAACCAGCATGAACTCCGGAAGCGACGCAACGTCGAAACTCGCGCCAGCATCGTATAGAGTCCGCACGATGGCCGGGTCGGCGTTGGCCTTCACGGCGTAGTAGGCCTGAACTCTGGGCAAGTGCTTGCGAAACAAGGCGTAATTGCGCCTGAGAACATTGTGATCCACCACCACAAGCGGGGTGCCGTGCTGGCGAGCGAGACTTTGCAGTTGTTTGGCTGTCATGATGCGCGTGACGTCTGGGGAAATTCCTCGTTCGAGCAGAAAATGGCAAGCGGCTTGGCTCGGGCCAGGGCCGGCACGAGTAGCGCTGCCAGGATCGCCACGATGGCGATCACGACCAGCAGTTCGACCAGCCTGAAAGCAGCGGTTTTGAACACAAACCGCTTCATGGCGCGACCGGTTCCAATCGCACGATCTTGTCCGGCTTGTTCAGGACGACGTAGACCAGTCCGTCGGATCCGGTGGCCACGTCGCGCACGCGGCCAATACCTTTGAAGAGCAACTCCTGTTCGACCACCCGGTGGCCATCGATCACGACTCGGCGCAACTCTTCTGACGCCAGGCCCGTGACCAGCAGGTTGTTGCGCCACCGTGGAAAGGGGTCGCCCCGGTAGAATTCGATGCCGCATACCGCGATCGAAGGGGTCCAGTGCACGACCGGTTGTTCCAGGCCATCTTTGGCCGTGAGCGCAGTGATGGGCGTGCCGTTGTAGTTCATCCCATAGGTGATGATTGGCCAGCCGTAGTTGAGGCCGCGGCGGATCAGATTCAATTCATCGCCGCCCCGGGGGCCATGCTCGGTTTCCCAGAGCTCGCCGGTCACGGGATGTCGATCCAAGCCTTGCGGGTTGCGATGGCCATAGCTCCAAATGGACGGCAGCGCATTGGTCAGGCCCACGAATGGGTTGTCGGGCGGGATGCGCCCGTCATCGAATACTCGATGCACTTTGCCGTTGGGCCGCGCAAGGTCCTGGGCATCCTGCATATGCCCACGCTCGCCGATGCAGAAGAAGAGATGACCCGCCACATCGAACACCAGCCGGCAACCGAAATGCACGCCGCCCGGACGGAAACTCGAGACGGGCGCGCGAAAGATGGTCTGCTCCTGCGTCCAGGTCCCTTTCTCGATGCGGCCCCGCACAACGACGGTCATCCCGAAGTCGCGCGTATCCAGCGTCGTGCCCGCTTCGGCATAGGCCAGGTAGACCCAGCCGTTGGTTTTCCACCCGGGATGAGGAACAACTTCCATCAGCCCGCCTTGCCCTTGAAATCGGACCGAGGGCGTACCAGCCACAGGGTCCAGGTTCCCTGGCACGCTTCGGGCAACGCGCAACGTGCCGGGCAACTCCGTGACCAGCATTCGCCCATCGGGCAGCCAGGCCACGGACCAGGGCGTCGCGAGCCCCTCCGCCACGGTCTTGAGCCGAAACCGGTGTTCCCGACTGGTCACCACCTGATCCTCCACCGGCTGAGCATGGTCTGTCTGGGCCATCTTCGCTTCAGCCGCCTTCTCGCGCATAAAGACGACCAGCGCCCGAATTTCGGCGTCATTGAGATCGCCCTTCATCGGCGGCATGCCGTTGAGTTCGTCGCCATCGCGGATGATGCGGAAGAGGGTTTCGTCGTCACTGTTGCCGTGAATCCAGCGGTCATCCAAAAGACTGTCCGTCTGGCCCCCCTCGAGGTTAGCCCCATGGCATCCAGCGCAGTTCTGGGCGTAGAGCCAACCGACCTCGCGGACTTGCCCCTGCAACCATTGCGCCGAGCACATCAGCCCGAACGCAACCAGCGCAGTTCGCGCTGACCGGTCCAAGGTCAACCAAGAGACCACCGCACTTGGCTTGTTGCTCATACGATGCGCAATGATGGAGCCGTTCAGGGCGCTGTCAACCGCGGCCTGCAAACGTGTCACCCCAGAACCACGGTTGTTTTGTTTAAATTCCTGAAGGGTTGCTGTTGTTGAGGTTGGAAATA
>CAYPUR010000037.1:0-26137 GCA_964413865.1 uncultured Verrucomicrobiota bacterium | reverse complement strand
GCGATCGGGGCGACGGCTGCCTTCGGACTCGCCCAGGGTGTCCGGGCGTTTCGCGGCGCGAACCTCGATCGCTTCGAAATCCGTGTCGCCACCGTCTACGAGACGCTCAAGGCCGCCCGGCCGACGGCAGTCGACCCGGTCAATGCCATGGACCAGGTCCGCCGCCGGATGCGCAAGGGCGTCACGGTTGTGGAACGGCAGGATCTGGCGCTGGCGGCGGCACAGGCCTTCGCCGACACGAATGTCCAGGAGTGCGAAGCCATCGGGCGGCATGGCCTGGACCTCATCCCGGAAGGGGCGCGCGTACTGACGCACTGCAACGCCGGCTGGCTGGCTTTCGTGGATGTGGGCAGCGCCACCGCCCCGCTCTACGCGGCGCAGGCGGCCGGTCGGACCTTCCATGTCTATTGCGACGAAACGCGGCCCCGCTGTCAGGGGGCAGCGCTCACGGCTTGGGAGCTGGCCCAGCAGGGCATCTCGCACCAGGTGATCGCGGACAATGCCGCCGGGCACTTGATGCAGCGCGGCGAGATCGATCTTGTCATCGTGGGCAGCGACCGCGTCCTGGCCCGGACCGGCGAAGTCGCCAACAAGATCGGCACCTACACCAAGGCGGTCCTCGCCCGTCGGCATCGACTCCCCTTCTACGTGGCGATTCCGCTCTCGACCATCGACTGGGAAATGCGGTCCGGACGCGCTATCCCGATCGAGGAACGGGCTGAAGAGGAAGTCCTCGGGGCCTGGGGCCTCGCCGCGGGAAACAAACGGACCTGGGTCCGCGTCGCCAACCCGACCAGCGGCGCCCGCAACCCCGCATTCGACGTCACCCCGCCCGAGCTCATCACCGGAATCATCACGCCGCTGGGCGTCTTCCGGCCCCGGCAGCTCGGCCGGCTGCGTCGCAGGCTGGAAGGCCGGGAGATCCGCTGATTGGACGCTGCCCGGGACAGGCCGGGCGGGTGTGGCGGAGGCTCCCGGCACAACATCTGCTCTTTGTCTGATCCTTAATGTGTGACGCGACGAGGTTCTGTCCGAGAGCCGTTGCGGACGGAATGGGTCGATCCTGCTCCTGAAATCTGTGGTCTGCATGTGCTGTGCCAATCGAGTTGAGCTGCCAGCCCGAGCGTTGCCGGGCTGGCTCGGCGTCTCATTGGCGGCATGGTTCTCGATCGCGGCACTGGCCGAGGCCGGCCCATCGCCCCGCCTCGATCCCCATTTCCATCCATCTTTCACCACCACAGCCGACGCCGATTTGAGAGCGGTCGCGGTGCAGGGCGATGGCAAAGCGATCGTCGCGGGCCGGTTCGAGTTCTTTCATGGACGCCCCATCAGCGGGTTGGTCCGGCTCGATACGGACGGCGGGGTGGACACGAGTTTTGCGCTTTGGCCCGGAGTCGAGGGCGCCGCCAACTGCGTCGCGATCCAACCGGACGGGAAGATTGTGTTCGGAGGCGATTTCACAAGCGTGGCCGGCCAGGCGCGGCACGGTGCGGCCCGGGTCGACCCGAAGGGGGTCCTCGATGAGGCCTTCGCGCCGCGCGTGGACGGGCAGCGGTCGCGCACAATCGAGGTGGTGCGGGTTCTCGAGGACGGGCGCCTCTTCATCGGCGGCCAGTTCCGCACGGTCGAATCGGCCCCGCGCGCCTGCCTGGCGCGGTTGAAGCCCGACGGCGCCCTCGATGAGACATTCGATCCTGGCGCGGGAGTCGAAGACGCATTCGGGATTGTGCAGGACCTGGCGCCGCTGCCGGACGGGGGGGTTGTGGTTGCCGGGTTGTTCACGAAATTCGACGGGCAAACACGCCCCGGCTTGGTTCGGCTTGACGCCGCAGGGAACGTGGTTCCCGAGTTCGACCCCGGCCTCGACTGGAGTCAGGGGCTGGTCAGCGTCGCGTTGGTGCGCCGTCAGGAGGACGGTCATCTGCTCGTCGCCGGGCGTTTTGACCAGTTGGAGGGCCAGACGCTCTTCGGCCTGGCTCGCTTGCAGGAGACAGGAGTTGCGGACGCCAGTTTCGAGGGCGATGGCTGGGGCGATGTCGTGGTGGACGCAGTGCGCGACCTGGCGGTTCAACCGGATGGCCGGATCGTGGTGACGGGCGATTTCGATCGGTTCGGAGAGAGTCTGCACCCGGGGATCACACGGCTTCAGGCCAGCGGCGCACCGGACGATACGTTTGACCCCGGGCCAGGCCTGCAAACGGCCGAGAGATCGGCGGGCGTCGGCATGGCCGTCGCAGTCCAGGCCGACGGGCGCATCCTGGTGGCGGGGCACTTCAGGGAGATCGGAACCGAAGTCCGCCACAACCTCGGGCGGCTGCACTCGAACGGATCGGCCGACCCGGATTACTCGGATTCCAAAGGGATCGTCGAGCGGGTTGGCTCGGTGAACGCGATCACGGTGCAGGAGGACGGCCGGATCCTGGTCGGCGGGGATTTCGAACGCATCGATGGCCAGCCCCGCCAGGCCCTGGCGCGAATCCTCCCGCATGGGGCCCTGGATGAATCGTTCGACGCCCATGTCAGCCAAGGCGGCGTGGTCAATGCCATCGTCCTCCAACCCCAGGGTGAGGTGATCGTGGGCGGACGATTTGCCACCGTGCAGGCCAAGTCTCGATCCAACCTGGTTCGCCTTGCGGCCAATAGCCAACTCGACGCGACATTCGACCCGGGTTTGGGGCCCAACGGCGAGGTCTATTGCCTGGCGCTTCAGCCCGACGGCCATGTCCTGGTCGGGGGACTGTTCGACGAGGTCAACGGCGTGCCCCGCTTTCGGCTGGCGCGTCTCGACGCCTCGGGCGCCGTCGATCCCGGATTCGAACCTCATGTGGCCTCGTGGGTTGCCACCCCGGATGTCTATTCCATCGTGGCGCAAGACGACGAACGCCTCGTCATCGGAGGCTACTTCGACACCGTGAACGGCCAAACGCGATCGGGTCTCGCCCGGCTGCGTTCTGATGGCTCGCTGGATCCCGACTTCGGCGGGTTGTCCCTCCTCGATGGCGATCTGCCGATCGTCACAGGCATCGCCTTCGAGAGCGATGGACGCCTGCTCGTCACCGGCACCTTCAGCACGGTCGAGAGTGAACCGCACCACGGCATCGCCCGCCTTGACCCCGAAGGAACACTCGATCGGAGCTTCGATCCCGGCGCAGGCATCGCCGGGGGCGGCCTGCCGACCGTCTACGGCGCGGCGCTCGCGCCGGGCGGATGGTGGGTCGTCGTCGGCGAATTCGAGTCTTTCAGCGGCACGCCCCGGCTCAATCTGGCCGTCGTCCGTGCCGACGGCTCGCTCGATCCCGACTTCGACCCGAAGGGTTGGATGGACCGCTGGGCCCTCGCGGCTGCGGTCGGTGCCGACGGCGCTATCCTGGTGGGCGGCCCGTTCACCACGATCGACGGCAAGGCGCGGCAGGGACTCGCTCGATTCCGATCCGCGGACCCGGCGCCCGCGTCCGTCGCGATCGGATTGGACCAGACAACGGCCGTGGTGTCGTGGACGGGACCCGGCACTCTGCAGTCGAGCGATTCGCTTCTCGGCCCCTGGCGCGATGAGCCCGGCCTCGGCAGCCCGGCCTCCATGCCCTCCAGCCAGCCGACCCGGTTCTTCCGCGTTGTGCGCTAAGGGTCTGTGTTTCATCGAGTTTTCATAACGTCACCTCGCCCCACGGCCTTGCTTTCATGAAAGTCCTCTACATTCACGCGCACTTCGACGATTACGAATTCACCGCCGCCGGCACCTTCCACGTCTGGCGTCAGCGGCTCGGGAACGATTTCCGCGGCAAAGTCATCGTCTGCACCGACGGCGCTGCCGGACACCACTTCCGCACGCGCCAGGAGACGGCCCGCCTCAGGCTGCAAGAACAGATCGATTCCGCGCGGATTGGCGGTTACGAGGTCGAGTTGCTCCGGCTGCCCGGCGGACACGTCTCTCGAGAGGCCTGTCTGCGTGTGACACCCGAATTCCTGGCCGCCCTCTGGAAGGCCATCCGCGACTTCGAACCCGACTATCTGCTGTGTCCGCCCTTGCCGGCGGATCCGCTGGCCGGCGTGCATGTGGACCACCTGGTGGTGGCGGAGGCGGTGCGCGAGGTCGCCTACATGATCAATGTGCCGCACGCCTTCACGCCCGAATACCCGGCCGACGAGACGGCGTCCGTCCCCTGCACGGTGCCGGTGATCATCGCCGTCTACGACGGTTACATGTTCGGCGCGAACACCCACGACCTGGCCGTCGACGTCGAGGAGGCCTTCGACACCCTCTGCGCCATGACCTGGTGCCACCAATCCCAGATCAAGGAATGGCTGCCCTGGGTCGGACGCCATCACATGGACGTGCCTCGTGACCAGGCGGAATGGAAGACCACCCTGCGCCGCCGGTTCGACCGCAAGAACCGGGAACTGGAGATCGCTTCCCCGCACGCCATGGAGGTCTTCACCGTGACCGCCTGGGGCGAGATTCCGCGGATCGAACGCCTGCTCGAAGATATTCCCGGCCTGTGCCCCGACTGGAGCCACTTCGATTCACTCCGCGAACGCCTGATCCGCTGGCACGGCAAGGAAAAGATCTAGGACAGGATGGACAGGATTCCCAGATCGGGGCGCTGAGCGCTCCGGCAAAGCCAGTCCGGGGTCAGGTCATACACTTCCAGTTTCTCGGGATCGAATATGCGCCCCACGTCGATTGCCAGAACGATGGCGAGAACGCCGGAGCGAAAGATGTGAGACGCGCCGAAGCTTTGCCGATCACGGGCCGAGGTCTTGACAGGGCTGTTGCGCGTCACGCATTCTCACGGCGATTTCATGGGGCTCAGTCTCCGGAGCGGTTCGGAAGCGGGGGTTCCGGAGAAGTCACGCAAACGTCACACCAGTGACACGGGGCCGCGATGCGAGGCTGGTCTCCTGAGGCGCGCTATGGATCACAGACACGCCAAATCACCCGCAGCGCCGCGTTGCGCCGGCGCTTTCACGCTGATCGAACTGCTCGTGGTCATTGCGATCATTGCGATTCTGGCGGCAACCCGGGACAAGTTACGAGTGCTTCGGCTCCTGGAACAGCATCATCAACAACACGGTCTACGGCAAGAAACGGGAGTCGAGCGTCGCCGAGTTCACGCTCACCGTGGACGAGAAGTACACCGGCTTGCCGCCGGGCACCCGGCCGGGTCCTTCGCGCATCTATCTGCTTCACGACGGCGATGACGTCCAGTTGGACAAGGACAGGGAGAACTTTCCCGACCCGAGCGACAACCACGGCGCGGCGGGGGCCAACATGACCTTCTGCGACGGTCACGCCGAATTCGTCCCGCAGCGCATCTACGACCGCGTCCGCAATGCCAGCAGCAACGGATCGACTCTTCACGGCACCAACTGACAACCCTCAACCGCAAAGGAACCTATGACACGAAAACACTCATCCCAAGGAACCGCTCGTTTCGATCGGTTGTGGCCAACGCGGCTTGCCGCATCCGCGCTGCTTCTCGCCGCGCTCTGGATGCCGCGCGCCGACCCGGTGCCGCCGCACGGCGTGGCCGCGGCCAACCTCGATGTGGTTGTCAACAGTTTCGACAACACAGCCAGCTCCGTGACTGTGACGGCTTCGTATGCGGTCAACGATTTCCGCGTGCGCGCCGGCTCGAACAACGGGGACTACAACATCCAGGTCGGCGAGGATGTCTCCGACGATGTGGCCGGCGGCGTCCTCATGACCAGCGTCCGGCAGAACGGACGCGACAACGGCCACCTGCTCTATCCCGGCACGAACTTTGTCACCGGCCACCTCGGATTTTCGGATAACACGACGCAGACTGGCTACTGGATCCCGGTGTGCATGACCTTGCCCAACGCCACGTCGACCTCGGTGATCGAGTACGACATGAATGTGGCCGCGGCGTGGTTCCCCTATGACAAGTGGATCGCCGGCTACGCCCACTACACCGATCCCGTCACCATGAACAACACGACCCTCGACGCCTTCCGGGGCTCGCCGGGCCTCGAGTTGGGGACCCATTTCATCGATCTCGGCAACGCCTCCTACACGGTGGATCTGACCGGCCGGGGCATCGACTCGCGAGAGGACGGCGTGCTCCTGGTCCTGGGCGCCAAGAACGAGGATAACTACGCCCTCTCCCACGCCAATGCCGACACCGGCACATGGACGGTCTGGTCCAAGGACAGCGGCGATCCGGCGGGCGAGCGGGACCCAGTGGCTTTCGTCTTCGTGCCCAAGACAGACACCACCGTCGTCTCGGGCCGGTTCCTGGCCGATGGCACGATCGACATGTTCAGCGGCACGGCGCCCCGGTTCACCGTCCAGGCGATCGATTACGGTCAATGGGAACTCAAGATCAACGGCCTCTCCCCCGCGCACGGCGTCCTGATCATTTCGCCCGAAGGCGGCATGGCCGACAACGCCGACAACATCGTGACCTACGACGTCAACGACGCCGGGGACGGCTGGATCATCCAATCCCGCGACATCCCGGCCATGCACGAGTGGCAGGAAGCGGGTTACTACTCCTGGATCAACCTCCTCGAGACCCCGGTCGATCCCGCCGAACCGATCGCCTCGTTTGCCTTCATTCTCGGCGCGACGCCGGGATTCACCGTGACACCAACGGAGAATCTCGAGACCAGCGAGTACGGGGGGACAGCGATCTTCGCCGTCGTGTTGGACACCCAGCCGACCGCGGCTGTAACGATCGCCATCAGTTCGGGCGATCCGACCGAGGGCGCGGTGGCGCCGGCCACCCTCACCTTTACGCCAGAGGACTGGGACCAGCCGCAAACGGCTGTCATTACCGGGCAGGACGACGATCTCGAAGACGGCCCCATCGTTTACACCGTGATCCTGGCGCCCGCGACCAGCGCCGATCTCACCTACAACGGACTCGATCCCGCCGATGTGACCGTGCTCAACGCGGACAGCGAGGTCGGGATTACCGTGAGCCCGACCGGCGGCTTGATCACGACCGAAGAAGGCGGCACCGCCACCTTCACCGTCCAGCTCAATACCGCGCCGACGGCGAATGTCGCGATCGCGATCGAGTCGAGCGATCCGACCGAGGGAAGCGTTTCGCCGTCGACGCTGACCTTCACGCCGGACGACTGGTCCATGCCCCAGACGGCGACTGTGACCGGCGTCGACGACCCGATTGATGACGGCGACATCGCCTACACCATCGTGAGCGCGGCGGCGACCAGCACCGATCCCGCCTACAACGGCAAAAACGCCTTGGACGTTGCCGTGACGAACATCGACAACGACACCGTCGGCATCCTGGTCGATCCGGTGACCCTCAGCATGGTCGAGGGCGCGACCGCCAGTTTCAACGTCGTGCTCGGCAGCCAGCCGGCGTCCGACGTTGTTGTCAGCGTCACCTCGGGCAATGCGGCCGCCGGGCCCGCCGCGCCGACCACCCTGACGTTCACGCCGCAAAACTGGGGCACTCCCCAGACAGTCACCGTCACGGCCGTGGACAACCTGGTCGGGGGAGGCGACGTGGCGTACACGGTTGAGAACACCGTGGCTTCAAGCGACCCGATCTATGCGGCCATCGACCCCGCGGACGTGGCCGTGACGCTTCAGGACAACGACGCGACGGTCGCCTTGCCTGCCGAGGTCGTGGTCTATGGCAGCGGCATGCCGGCCATCGCCATCGCCCCTCGGGCCACGGTGACCGACCCGCTCACGGCCAACTACGACCAGGGCAAGCTGACCGTCGCGGTGACCGTCAACGGCTCCCCGGACGATCGGCTCGAAATCCGCAGCACCGGCTCGGACGTTGGCCAGATTGCCGTGTCCGGCTCCGAGGTCTCCTATGAAGGCACGCCCATTGGCACCCTGACCGGCGGTGTCGGCACCGCCCCGCTCGTCGTCACGCTCAACAACGCGGCGACCCCCGCCGCGGCCCAGGCGCTCATCCGCGCCGTCACGTTCCGCAACGTGGCCAGCTCGCCCGCCCTGGGTGTTCGATCGGTGACGCTGACGCTGACCGATGCCGACAACGGGGCTGGGACGGGGGCCGTCCCGGTGCGGGTCGGGTTGCTGCGTGTGGCCGAGTTCCAGCAAGGGGTTGACCGCGGGTATGGCGTCTACTCGGGCGCGGCCGATTGCGAGCTGACACTCATCAACCCTGAGACCGCCTACCCCATGGGGCATAACGGCAACGGGCTATGGGTCGATGCCCAGGAGAACGAGACGACCACCGACGCCTGCCAGGTTCTCATGCGGTTTGCCGACATCGCGGGGACCGGGCCCGGCCAGATCCCGCCTACGGCGACCATTGTCAGCGCGGAGCTCTGGCTCACCGTGCCGCCGACCGTGAGCAACGCGCAAGGCGACGCCAGCCCGCTCTACCGGATGCTGGTGGATTGGGATCCGGAGACCTCGACGTACAACAGCGTCGGAAACGGCTACGAAGGATTTGTGCCCGACGACATTCATGCGCGCTCGACGTACGATTCCTTCCTGGGCCTGGCCAATGGCGACGCGAACACGGGCACCGGCACCTTCAGCCTGGGTGTCACGGCGGATGTGGAAGCCTGGGTGAACGCCGGCGAGCCCAATCATGGCTGGCTGATGCCCGGATGGCCGACCCGGCTCGATGGCACGGCCTTCAGCCCGTCGGAAGCCTCGAATCCCGACTCTCGCCCCCGGCTCCGCGTCCTGTGGCTGCCGGCCGGGGCCGCCATGGCGAGCTTCCGTCAGGAAGTCAACGAATACTACAGTGTTCAGGACACGCGCATCCGGGCCAACGCACCCGACACCGACAGCTCGGCGATCGCCTCGGTCTATGTCGATTACTTCGTGAGTGCAGGGGATCGGAACGAGGAGCAGGTGCTCATTCAGTTCGGAGACATCATCGGCACCGAACCCGGTCAGATCCTGCCCGGCTCACGCATCGACGCTGCGATGCTCGACCTGGCCTCGATGATCGGCAATGCCATGGGCGACGGCGGCACATTCCACGCCATGCTCAAGCCGTGGCAGCACACCGACACCTGGAACATGTTCGACAACGGGGTGACGCCCGACGGCGTCGAAGCCCTCGAAACCCCGAGCGTTGCGGTGGGCAACCCCACGCTCGCCCCGAACGCCCAGGCAGCGTTCCACTCGCTCGAGGTCAGCCCGGACGTCCAGGCCTGGGTCCGCGGAGCGCGTCCCAACCACGGCTGGGTGATTCTGCCCTGGGCCGAGGCGGGCGACGGCTGGGGCTTCGGAACATCCGAGCAGGCCGAGGAACGGAATCGTCCGCAGCTCCGGGTCTACTACACGCCGGGCGGTGCCGAGCCTGAGAAGGCTGTCCTGCAAATGCCCGTATATGCGGCCGGAAACGTGGTGTTGACCTTCAGCGGCGACATCGACCGCGCCTACTCGATCCGCCGGGTCGGCGCGCTTGGCGGCGCGTGGGTCACGATCGGAACCGCGACCGTTGGCGCCGGTGGAACGGCCACGTTCGCCGACAGCTCGCCGCTGCCGGGAACCGCGTTCTACCAGGTGGTTTACCCGTAAACTCGGGGACGGGATCGAGTCGTTTGGAGCGGGACGGCGCGCACGCCGTCCCGCTCTCTTTTTCCGCCGGTGCATCTGGTTGTTGTCGGTGTTCTGTCGCCCGGTGAGGGCACCGGGCCTACAACAGATGGGAATTGCCGGTGTCGGCCGCGTGCCCCCATGGGGCGCAGACTCGATTCCCACCGACAACCTCGAAATGCACTGCTTTTTCGAGGAATCCGCGTTGACGGCTCGCCGGGATCCTGCTCTTCTCCGACTGAAGCCATCGAAGACCAACAGCCCCGGAGGGCGCGTGCCCGACTGTCTTGGGGCTGCGGTGTAGTTTTCGCGGCGCGCAACACACATTCAACGACACTATGAAAAGCACTCGCCAACTCATGCGGCGTCTGGTCGTGGGCGCACTCCTGGCTGGTTGCGGGCTGAACGCGACCTCGAGGCTCGCGGCCCAGACGATCCCCCTGGACGGTCTTGTGGCGCGTTGGGACTTCGAGGAGGGCAGCGGAGCCATCGCCCACGACACATCGGGGCCGAACGCCAACGACGGCACCCTGGACAATTACACCGACGACGCGCAATGGGTGG
The DNA here is from genome assembly GCA_964413865.1 of uncultured Verrucomicrobiota bacterium. Lineage (GTDB taxonomy): Bacteria > Verrucomicrobiota > Verrucomicrobiia > Limisphaerales > J093 > MWFF01. The sequence goes on along the minus strand of CAYPUR010000037.1, from coordinate 16,044 downwards.
CGGGACGATTCGGCGGCGGCCTCGCCTTCACCGGCGCGACATCGAACCGCCTGGTTGTGCCCAGCCATGCGAGCATTGCCGCGGACCTGGCCAACGGGTTCACCGTGTCCGCCTGGTTCAGATCCAACGTTCCGCTGCCGTCGAACGTGGGCACCTACGCCCTGCTCGAGAAAGGCAACATGTTCTTTCTGCTGCAGGGCGTGGCGACCGAAGGCGGCGGCATGAACTTCCTGTTGAAGAAAGAGACCGTCAATCAGACGGTCGGCATCGTCGAGCCCTTGCTCGCAGACGCGTGGCATCACATCGCCGGCGTGTTCACGGGAACCGAGGCCCTCGTTTATCTCGACGGCACCCTCGAAGGCAGCCGGGCCGTGGCGGCGCCGATTGACGTGACCGATCTCGCCCTGGTGATCGGGGGCGACGATCTCAGTCGGACCTTCAACGGAACCATCGACCAGGTGCTGATCTGGAATCGCCCGCTGACCGCGGAGGAGATTCTGCAGGTCGCCGACCGTGTGGGGGCGCCGACCATCACCGGCCAGCCCCAGGCCCAGAGCGTGTATGCCGGCGGCACGGCCACTTTCTCGGTCAGCGCCGCGGGCCAGGATCCTCTGCGCTACCTCTGGTACCACGACGATGAACCGCTCCGCACCCAGACGACCGACACCCTGGTTGTCGAATACGCGACGCCCGCCGACGCCGGGGCATACCGGGTCGAGGTCAGCAATGACATCGGAACCGCCAAGAGCCAATCTGCCAGCCTCGAAGTCCGCTCCGTCGACAGCCTGCAAACCGCGCGCGCCCTCGACATGCCCTTCAATGAAACGTCCGGTTTGACCGCTTCCGACGCCTCGGGCAATGGCAACAACGGCCAGTTGTCCGGGTACTATGATGAGACGTCCCACTGGGGCGCCGGCCAAGTCAACGGCAGCCTCGGCTTCGACGGCGTCGCCAGCCTCGTCTCCGTCCCGCAAAGCCCGTCGCTCAGCCAGGTCCAGGGCGAGGCGACTTTTGCCTTTTGGATTCGCCCGATCGGGTGGGGCGTGCCTGAGGATGTGGGCGTCTACACACGCAGCGCCTCTTACATTCTGCGCAAAGGGGATCAGTTCGGCATTCGCCTCATCAATGACCCGGGCACCGTTGTGCAGACCCTGGTCAGCCGCGCGGGGACGGGAGCCGACACCGGCGGGATCGTGCGCAACGCCTTCGAGGCGAACGCGCCGCAGGGAACGGTCGCCCTCGATCAGTGGCAGCACTGGGTCGTCCTCTACCGCAACAACACCGTCAGTTTCTTTCGAAACGGATTCCGCGTGGGCGATCCCGCACCGGGCACTCTCGGCGCGCCCTCCGAGGCCGGCCTTGTCGTCGGCGCCTATGACGACCTTGCGACTGTGACAAGCACCAGCCCGCTCGAAGGGCGTTTGGACGAGTTGAGCATCTGGTCTCGCCCGCTCTCCGAGACCGAGATCCTGCAACTGGCCGGCCAGGATGTCGCCGGCGCGCCGGTCATCGTGCAACAACCCGCCGGGCAGAAGCGGATCGAAGGCACGACCGCCATGTTCGAGGTCTTTGTGACGGGGAAACGCCCGCTCGAATACCAGTGGCTCAAGGACGGCCTGCCGGTCGCGGGCGCGGTGCAGAACACCCTCACCCTGAATCGGCTTCAGCCCGCGGATGCCGGGGCCTACTCGGTCCGCGTCACCAACAGCGAGGGGACAACGACCAGCGAGGCCGCCCTGCTCGACGTCGAGGCGCTCGATGCGATCACCAGCGGGCTCGTGGCGTACTACACGTTTGATGACGGCCCCGGAACCACGCTCACCGATTCGAGCGGCAACGACTTCCACGGCCAATTGGTCAACATGAACGACGCGTCGCGCATCGCCGGGCCCATCGGCGGCGCCTTCCAGTTCGACGGATCGGACGATTACATCGTTGTCGGGCACGATCCGATGCTCGATCTGACCACCGAGGCCACGGTCAGCGTCTGGCTCAAGGTGGACGGCATGTCGCCGGCCAACCACGATCGGGTCATCCGCAAGGGCACCAACTTCGACTTCGTGCTCCTGCCCGGCGGCGTTGTGCGCACCTATGGGATTGGCAAGGCCCCGTATGACGGCCCGGCCCAATCGTGGGAGCTCGGCATCTGGACGCACTTCGCCTACGTGTATCGGGTGGGAACCGTGCAGTGGTATCGGAATGGCGAGCCGCTCGGCGCGCTCCTTTCCGGACGCCTGGGCGAACTCACCGCCGACCCGCTGGTCATCGGCAACTACGCCGCCAGCCTGACGATCAATCGCCCGTACGTCGGCAGCATCGATGACCTGGGGATCTGGCAGCGCGCCCTGAGCGCCAGCGACATTCTCGGCATCTATGTCAACGGCCAGCAAGGCAAGCCTCTCAATCAGGAGTTCAGACCGCTGACCATCACGGCGATCAGACCGGCGGGCGACGCCGTCGACATCGAGTTCTACACGCCCTTCAACAATCGCCCCACACAGATCGAGTCCAAAGCCGCCCTGTCCGATCCCGCCTGGCTCGTCGTGCCGAACCTCACGCTGGCCGATCTCGGCCAGGGGCTCTTCTCCGCCTCGATCCCCGTCGGAACCGCCCCCGCCGGCTTCTTCCGCGCCGTCGCCCTGCCGCCCCCGCCGCTCTTCCTCGACGACTTCGAGCAGGCTGTGCCTGGCTGGACACATGCGGGCAACGAAGACCGCTGGGAACGCGGCACGCCCACGGTTGGCCCGGCCGCGGCCTACAGCGGGACAAACGTGTGTGGCACCGGCCTGGACCGCAATGTGGGCGCCTACTCCTACTGCTGGCTCCAGTCGCCGGAGATCGATCTTACGGGCGTGAGCTCCGCCACGTTGCGATTCGCCGAGTGGCTCAACCTCGACTTCCTCGCCGGCGTTCAGGTCGAACAGCAGGCCCATCAGGTCATGGTCAACGTGCTCGATGCCTCGACCCTGGCCACCGTGAGCGGCGCGGTCTACGTCAACGCCGGCAGCTCGGGCGGCTGGCAGGTGCGGCAGGTCCGTCTGGTGGGAGAAGCGGTCGGACGCAAGATCCGGCTCGAGTTCCTGCTTCAGACCGATGGCTTCAACCTGCTCGAAGGCTGGTACCTCGACGACGTCACGATCACCTCCAACTGATTCGAGGAACGCAGCAATCCTGTGACGCGATGAGCCATCGGTTGTTTTCGCCCGCGGTGTTCGCGCTGGTGTTCGGGTGTCTCTCCGCGCCTCGAGCGCCCGCCGAGCACCCGGACACTTCCGCCCGGAATCCGATCATCCACGCGGACGTGCCGGACATGGCGATGATGCGCGTGGGCGACACCTACTACATGAGCAGCACGACCATGCACATGAGTCCGGGGCTGCCCATCATGAAGTCCAAAGACCTCGTGAACTGGACGCTGGTCAGTTACGCCTACGACACGCTCGATGACGTTGACGCGCTGAATCTCAACAACGGCAAGAGCGCCTATGGCGGCGGTTCCTGGGCCAGCAGCATCCGGTACCACGGCGGGACCTATGTGGTCACCACGTTCGCCCAAACCACCGGCAAGACGCACGTCTACACCACGCCCGACATCGAGAAAGGGCCGTGGAAGGCGGTTTCGTTCAGGCCGATGCTCCACGATCACTCGCTCTTCTTCGACGATGACGGCCGCGTCTACATGCTCTACGGCGGCGGCGATCTCCGGCTCGTCGAGTTGAACCCGGATCTCTCGGGTTTGAAGCAGGGCGGCTTCAACCAGGTGGTCGTCACAAACGCCAGCGCCGTCGCCGGCGCCGCCATCGGCCTTCCGGCGGAAGGCTCCCAACTCCTGAAGGTCAACAACACTTACTACCTGTTCAACATCGTCTGGCCGCGCGGCGGAATGCGCACCGTCCTCGTCCACCGCGCCAACACCATCGCCGGCCCCTATGTGGGCCGCGTCGCGCTGCAAGACAAGGGCGTCGCGCAGGGCAGCCTCGTCGACACGCCCGGCGGCGACTGGTTCGCCTACCTGTTCCGGGATTTCGGGGCCGTCGGACGAATCCCATACCTCGTCCCGGTCCAATGGAAGGACGGCTGGCCGGTGTTCGGCATCGACGGCAAGGCGCCGGACCGGTTGGACCTGCCCCCGAGCCGGGGCCTCATTCCGGGCATTGTGGCTTCGGATGAATTCGGCCGCGCAGCGGGTGAATCGGCGTTGCCGATGGTCTGGCAGTGGAACCACAACCCCGACAACACGCTCTGGTCGGTCTCCCAACGCCCGGGCTTCCTCCGCCTGACCACGGGCCGCACAGACGCCCATCTCCTCGCCGCGAGAAACACACTCACGCAACGGACCATCGGCCCCGCTTGTTCAGGCATGACCTCGGTCGACGCGCGCAACATCAAGGATGGCGACTATGCGGGGCTGGCCCTGTTGCAGCGTCGCTACGGACTCGTGGGCGTGACGTCGGAAGCCGGCGCCACCTTCGTCGTCATGGTCAGCGCCCAGTCCAATGCGCCGGTCGAGATCGAGCGCGTCGCTGTGCCTTCGCAGACGGTGTTCCTGAAGGCGGATTGTGATTTCCAGAACCGGGCCGACACGGCCCGGTTCTGCTACAGCCTGGACGGCACATCGTGGACGGCCGTTGGAAACGAGTTGAAAATGAGCTACACGATACCCCATTTCATGGGCTACCGGTTTGGGTTGTTTTGCTACGCGACAAAAACGCCCGGGGGCTTCGCGGACTTCGATTTCTTTCGCATCAGCGACAAACGCGACGGCCCCGATCGGGCGTCGCGGTGAACTGCACCCTGGCTGGCCGCCGCAACAGCCGCTTCCAGCCCTTGTGACCCGCTGACCGGCCTGGCTGGAGGCTGCAACCGACTCTTTGGGGCTGGTGGGCGATCGCCCACCAGCCCCGAAGGCCGAACAGGCACTCCGCAGGAGACAATTCTGCCGCGTTTTGCTTTGAATCACACCTTCTGGCCAGCCACAATTCAGCCACGTCAAAAAAGCAAATTCCTATTGGTTGAATACGAAAAGCAGTTGGAGGCAACTCGACGCCAGCACCAAGAGACTGCAGCCGTCTCGCAGCGGTCACGTGAGCATCAGGAGCGATACGCCAAGTTGCTCGATTCGTGTGATTCGTGTGATTCGTGGTCCAGTTCCGGGGGGGGGTGGAGAAGCACGAACGGCGTGTTGCTATGGGCCTTTTGCGCCTGTAGTCTGGCGCGGACGGGCGAGCGAACCCGGTCGGTTTCATGAGCAATCGGACGATCAAGCACGGGCCACCCTCTCCGCCGGAGTGCGCGTCGTGCAGCGAAACCGGGCAGCCGGGCGGGGGCAACCCGCCCGGCATGAAGGTTCTGGTTATTGCCAAGGGCAAGACTGGAATTCCGCAAACGACGTTGTGGGAGGCGCTGGGCCGGCTCTGCCGGCTTGAGTTGGTCGAGTTCGGCGCATGGGAGATGGGCCATTACGCCGAGGCGCTCAGGCGCCTCGATTTCTCGCGCTGCGACCGCGTCGTGCTCGACCAGAACATCCGGCGGATCGGGCGCCAGTACCCGGCCTTGCGGGCGGTTCCGAACCTGGTATTTCTGGAACAGGACGCCTGCCAGCATTTCATTCCGGAGAGCCGCTGGCATGGGCGCTACGAGGCGGTGTTCCGCGATGTCGGGCGCCTGCGGGTGGTGGTGTCCAATCGCACCTGCGAGGCGGTCTTTCGGCGGGGCGGGCTGGACTGCGTCTGTTTGGCGAAAGCGGTTGACGAGAAGGCCATTCAAAACTTGCATCAGCCGCGCGATATTGTGTTTGGGTACGTCGGCCGGGTGAATCATGCCGTCTACACCCGGCGCCGCGCGTTGCTCGAACAGGTGCGGGCGCCGCTGGGTTTGGAGATGCTCCGGACCGAGTCATGGGACACAGCGGCCTACAACCGGCTGCTCAATCGCATTCGCTTTTTCGTGAGCGCCGATGTCGGGATGAACGAGTACATGTTCAAGAACTTCGAGGCGATGGCTGCCGGCTGCGTGCTGCTGGCCCAGAGGCAGCCTGCCCTCGAACAGGAGGGGCTGGGGTTTGTGGATATGGAACATCTGGCGCTCTATGAAAACGGGCGGGAGCTGGTCGAGAAGGCGGAGCGGCTGCGTCGCGACCCGGCCCTGGCCGATCGCATCGCCGCCCGGGGTCAGGCCCTGGTTCTGGAGCGGCACACCATGAGCCGGCGCGCGGCTGAGCTGTACGATTTGATCCAGCCGCCAATCCGCGCGGGCCGGGCGCTGTCGTTCGCCGAGCGGGTCCGCCACCTCTGGTCGCGTCCGTTCTGGCGCTAGCCTGCATTTCTCACCACTTTTTGCCACCGCGAAGCCGGAGTTCACAAGCGAAGTCAGCATGCAGGCTAAAGTCGTGCCAATGCGTCCTCTCAGGCTTCACTGGTCGAGCGGCAAGCCCAATTTCGGCGATTGGCTTTCCCCCCTGCTCTGCGAGGCGCTGTCCGGACGCCCCGTGGCGCACAGCAGTCCGGCCCGGTGCGACCTGATTGCCGTCGGCAGCATTCTCCACCGGCTGCCCGAGCGCTGGTGGGCGCGTCCGGTGCACGTTTGGGGAACCGGGTTCATCGAGGAGCGGCCCCGGGCCTCGAGTCGGCACCACTACCACGCCGTGCGGGGACACCGGACGGCGGCGCTGATCGACGCGCCGCCTCCGTCGGCTTTTGGCGATCCGGGCCTGCTGTGCGACCTGATCTTTCCACGACCCGCCCCCGTGGGAAAAGAGCACGCGATCGGCCTGGCGCCCCACTACAAGGATCGCGATCATCCGTGGGTGAAGCGGTTTGTTGAGCGGCATCCGGGCCCAACTGGTCGGTTGCGAGTTCGTCATTTCGTCGAGTCTGCATGGGCTTGTGGTGGCGGACGCCTATGGAATCCCGAATGTCTGGGCGCGGCTGTCGGGGGGCGTCCGGGGCCATGATTTCAAGTATCTGGATTACTACAGCGTGTTTGGATTTGCCGAGCCGCCAGTGCTGACGCTCGAGGACGATGTGAGTGGGGCGGCGATCGAGGCCCTGGCCCGGGCCTATCAACGGCCAGGGCTCGACGATGTGAAGAAGCGGCTTCTCGACGCCTTCCCGTTCCCCGCCGGGACATCGCCATGAAACTGGGTTTCCTCCTGTTCGATTATTTTCCGTACGGAGGACTGCAGCGCGACTGCCTCCAGATCGCCGCGCGTTGCGCCGCGCGCGGCCATGTCGTCACGATCTTCACGCGCACCTGGCAGGGCGACCGATGCGAGGGGCTCGAGGTCGAACTCTTCGGACGGCGGGGCTACACAAACGTCGGGCGCAACCGGGCCTGGCTGCGGCAACTGGCATCGACGCTGCCCCAGCGCCAGCTCGATGGCATTGTCGGGTTTAACAAGCTGCCCGGGCTGGATGTGTACTATGGCTCGGACCCGTGTTACGCGGCAAAGGTGCGGCGCCTCAAACCCGCCTGGTCACGCTGGCTCCCGCGCTACCGCCATTTCGCGCGGCTCGAATCCGAAGTCTTCCAGCGCGGACGCCGGACCCGGATCCTGGTGTTGACCGATCATGAGATCCCGGCGCGGCGACCACCGAGATCTACCCTCTTTCCCTACACGCCGCTCTTCCGGTCTCCCGTTCCCCGCCGGTCCGTGACCGAAGCGCAGCGCCAGGAGGCGCGCCGCAGGGTCCGGGAGGCGCAAGGCTGGCCGCTCGAAGAGCGCCTGCTGCTGCTGGTGGGCTCGGGCTTTCGGGTCAAGGGACTCGATCGCGCGATTGCGGCGCTGGCGGCGCTGCCCACGGATCTGCGCCGGCAAAGCCGGCTGGCGGTGATCGGGCAGAATCGCCCGGACGCCTTCTCCCTCGAAGCGCGGCGCCTGGGTGTTGCCGATCGGGTCTGTTTCCTGGGCGGACGGCTGGATGTGCCCGATTGGCTGATGGCGTCCGATCTCCTGGTGCATCCGGCCCACAGCGAATCGGCGGGGATGATCCTGCTCGAGGCGATGGCCTCGGGCCTGCCTGTGCTTGCCACGGACACCTGCGGTTACGCCCCGCACGTGACGCGGGCGCGGGCCGGGCGCATCCTGGGCTCGCCCTTTTCTCAGGCCGAGTGCAACCGCGCGGTGGCCGAGATGCTTGTGTCGGGCGAAGCGGCGCGGTGGCGCGCCAACGGGCTCGAGTACGCGGCGCGCGAGGATCTCTACAGTTGCCACGACCGGGCCGCGGACCTGATCGAGCAGATCGTTCAGGGCAACCTCGACGCCAAGAGACCGATGCGCACGCCGTGATTGAACTGAGCCCACATCTTGAACGTCACCAGCCCGCGCACCACGCCTTCGAATGGCTGTTGAACTTCCCGGGCAAGGTCCATCGCGAGGTGAAACACCGGCGCACCGTCGAAGTCGAGATCGGCGGACGCCGCTTTTTCATCAAGGCGCATCGCGGATGCGGCTGGTGCGAGGTGCTCAAGGACTGGATTCGGGGCCGGGCGCCGATTGTGAGCGCCCGTTCCGAATGGGAGGCGATCGACCGGGTGCGGGCTCTCGGGATTGGAACGCTCCGGGTGGCGGGCAAGGGCGAACGGGGGCGGTGGCCGGCGGCGGTGGAATCGTTTGTCGTGACCGAGGCGCTCGAAGGCATGATCACGCTCGAAGATCTCACGCGGACCTGGAGCGGATTGAGCGGGCGCAGGCAGGTGCTGTTGAAGCGGGCGCTGCTGGCCAAAGTGGCGGGCCTCGCGCGCCTGCTGCACGGGGACGGGCTCAACCACCGCGACTTTTACCTTTGCCACTTCCTGGTGCGCGAACGCGACTGGCAGCGATGGCAGCCCGGCGCCTCGACCGCCGACGCCCTCGACCTGGTGCTGATCGACCTGCACCGTGTCCAGATGCGTCGCCGCGTCCCGACGCGCTGGCTTCTCAAAGATCTGGCGGGGCTCCTCTTTTCCGCCCTGGACTGCGGCCTCACCACGCGCGACCTGCTCAGGTTCCTCAAGGAGTACCGGCAGAGACCGTGGCGGGAGGTGCTGGCCGCCGAGGGCGGTTTCTGGCGGCGCGTCTCGAGAAGGGCCAGACGGCTTTACGCCGGATTCCACGGACGCCCCGCACCGAGTCGGCATCTTTGATGGCTTGCAGCCGGCTTAACGCACGCCACCTGCCCGCAGAGGTTCATGGGACCCAAGGCTGGCCGAATCAGGGCCGTCCGCTCCGATCGATCACGGGCTCCGCGCTGAACCTGATCCGCATCGTGGCGTCTTCGGCTTTGCCGCGCTCGGCAATGTCGATGGTCGCCGAAAGACCATCCTCACAGCAGGACGCCAAGAGACGCGAAGATCCAGATTCCGCTTTGCCCTGTCGTGGATCAGGCCCGCGCGAACGCCGCGATCCGATCCGCAACGTCATGGCCGGCGATGATCGAGTCGCCCAGCGAGATCCCGTTGCGATAATGCCCGGCCAGGAAGATCCCGGGCGCGCGCGTCTCGATCGTTTCCATGAGCGCCTTGAAGCGCCCGTATCCGACTTCGTATTGGGGGATGGCCTGGCGATAGAGCACGGCGTGTCGGAAGGTGGGACTGCCGCGGACACCGAGGATCGTGGCGAGATCGGTGAGTGTCAGGTTGAACAGCTCGTCGATCGGGCGCAAAGCCAGATCCGGCGCCCGCACGCCGCCCACGTACGTGGTGAGAGTCACGTGCCCGTCCGGGGCGCGATTCGGGAAGAGCGAGGATGAGAAGAGCGTGCCGAGGATGCGGAACTTCTCGACTTCGGGCACCAACATGCCGAAGCCGTCGAGCGGGTGGTCGACATCCGCGCGGCGGAAACCCAGCACCACGCTCGCGACAGGCGGGTAATAGACTTCGGCCAAAGGCGCGAGCGTCAGGCCGGCATCGGCATCGAACGCGATTCGAGCCAGGCAGTGCGCCGGAGCGGCAAGCAAAACGGCCCGGTGCTCGAAGGCGGCATCCGATCCGCCGCTTTGGACCGACACCGTCCAGCCGCGGGGCGCGCGTTCGAGGGCGGTCACCGTCGTGTTGAGACGGATGGCGTCGCGCAGCCTCGCTTCGAGCGTGTCGGTCAACACCTGCAAGCCCTGGTCGAACGAGATCTTCTTCGCCTCCTGCTTCGAGACTTCGCCGCGGCGCTTGCGCTCGCGCGCCCCGAGAATCTGTCCAAGAATCAGAGACCCGTAGCGTTGCTCGACGGCGTGGAGGCGGGGAAAGGCATGGATGACCGAGAGCCGGCGGGGGTCGCCGGCGTAGATCCCGGCAATCATCGGATTGATGGCGTAATCGAGCCATTCCCGGCCCAGCCGGCGCAGGACGAACTCGGCGACATTCTCCTCCTTGTCCGCCGGGGCGCGGCGCAGAAACGGCTCGCGCAGCAGGCGCAGTTTCGCGCCGGTCGAAAACAGTTTTGTGCCGAAGAACCTCATCGGCGAGGCCGGCAGGCAGACCGGCTTGCCGCCGCGAACCAGGTAGCGGTTCTCAGCCCCCGGGTCGGAATACCCGCGGCGGGGTTCGAGGCCGAGATCGCGGATCAGTCCGCTGATCTTGGGCGAGGTTTCGAGGATCGAATTGGGGCCGAACTCGGCCAGGTATCCGCCTTCCTGGACCGATCGGATCACACCGCCGACGCGTCGATCGGCCTCGTAGAGCGTGACCGGCACGCCCGCCTGCATCAGCCGAAAGGCGGCCGTCAAACCGGTGATGCCGCCGCCTATGATCGCAACGGATCCGGTTGATCCGGCGGGATTCACTGCGCCGGCTCCGCGGGCACGATGCGGATGCGCTCGACGCCGACGCGCTGGACCGGCTTGCTGCGTTCGCCGCCGCTGCCGGCCGTGACGGGCGTGTCGCCGATGCGCCCGAGGACGTCGTCGCCGCGGATCAGCTCGCCGAAGGCCGTGTACTGGCGGTCGAGGAACCGGGCGTCGGCCAGGCAGACGAAGAACTGGCTGCCGGCCGAATCCGGATCCTGGGAGCGGGCCATCGAGATGACTCCGCGCAGATGCGGGCGTTGGTTGAACTCGGCCTTGATCTGGTAGCCGGGGCCGCCCGTGCCCCAGGCGCGTTCGCGCGCGGGCTCCTTGGTGAGCGGATCGCCGCCCTGCACCATGAAGTCCTTGACGATCCGGTGGAAGCAGGTGCCGTCATAAAACCCGGCCTGCGCCAGCTTCTTGAAATTGGCCACGGTGTTCGGGGCCACATCGGGCCAGAATGCGATGACCATTTCGCCTTCGGTGGTCGTGATCACGGCCACTTCGTTTGGGGCGTTGTTCATTGGATGGAATCGGCTGGGACGATGCGCACGGTCTCGACCCCGATCCGCTCGGTCGGGACGCTTCGTTCGGTGCCGAAAGCATTCATCTTGGTGGGCGTTTCCCCGATCTTCAACAACACGTCCTCGCCCCGGATCACGCGGCCGAAGCAGGTGTATTTGTTATCGAGGTGAGACGCGGTGTCGAGACAGACGAAAAACTGGCTGCCGGCCGAGTCCGGATGCGCGGAGCGGGCCATCGAGAGCACGCCGCGCACATGTTTGCGGCTGCTGAACTCGGCCTTGATCTTGTAGCCGGGATCCCCAGAGCCATAGCGGGCCTGGGCCGCCGGATCTTTGGTGAGCGGATCGCCGCCCTGGATCATGAAGCCCTTCACGATCCGGTGAAAACAGGTGCCATCGTAGAATTTGTCCCTGGCCAGTTTCTTGAAATTCTCGACTGTCTTGGGCGCAACGTCCGGCCAGAACTCGACGACCATCCTGCCTTTGGTGGTCTCGATCACCGCCACTTCGTTCGATGCGGACGCGGTCGTCTTGGCCTCTTCTTTCTTCAGCGTCCCGGCGTCGGATTGACCGAGGGCCGCCGCGGCGCACAGGCCCAGGCCGCTGCAGATGGCTAACAACAGAGTCTTCATGGACCTGAGATTGGCTTGCCGATCCCCCCGGTGTCACGCCCGGATTTCGTTGTCATCCTCCCGGTGGTGAGAAATCCGGGCTAAACCCTCGCCGAAGCTCACCACGAAGAACACGAAGGCGAGCACCGGAGTCAAGATGCGCGTTTCCGCTGTTCCTTTTCCCTTTGCGTTCTTTGCGTTCTTTGCGGCTAAAACCCCCTCCCCACGCCTTGCGGTTTGACAACACAATCCCCTGCAGGCCGGACGCCTTCATCCGGCGTCTGCACCGGTGTCTGTATTGGAGTCTGTCACTCGACCTTGATCCGGTAGAACACGCTCGTCGCGTCCGCCACCTCCGCATCCACCCAGACGTTCTCCGGCGGCGTCGACAACAGATGCTCCGCCACCGGGACGTACCCGCCCGGCACGGCCGCTGAACGCAGCACGGTGTAGAGGCGGTCCGCCACTGAACCCCACCGCAACTCGATCCCGCCAACTCCTTCGCCCGCAGCCACTGAACCAATCCGCAGATACGACTGCGGGTCACCCGGGTCGGTCCCCGCCAGGTACTCGGCCAGGTTGCTGACAGCGTCCCCGTCCTTGTCCTCGAATGCGTCCGCCGGATCGCCGGGGTCGAACTCCTCCGCCAACTCCCAACCATCGGGCATGCCGTCCCGATCGGAGTCGATCCACAGGTTCGCGGCAAACCGAGCGGTGTTGTTCGCCGGCTCGATGTCGGAGACGACACCTGCCTCGTCGGTGCGGAGTTCATACAGCACTTCACCTTCGGGCTGGGTTCCTGCGGGCAGGTCCAACGCCACCTGCCCCAGATGACCGGGATCGAGCGCTGGGACTTCGACGCTGGCGAGCGGCGCATTCGTGTCGCCCGCGCGGCGGATCGCGAGCACGCTCGCCGGCGCTTTGGGTGCGCCCAGATTCTGCACCTGGGCAATCACGCGCACCGCCCCGTTGGTCTCCGCCACCCGGTTGACCAGAGAGACGGCCAGATCAGTCCCGCCGATGCTCAAGGACAATTGATTGTTGCCCTCGTCAAACTCGGTGATGGCTCGCGCCGGGTCCGCGACGGCAAAGAGTCGATGGCTGTTGGCCGGTTCGGGCACAATCCACACGGTGCTGACCGTGCTGGTCGCAGCGCCCTCGAGCCAGCCTTCGATCACGACGTTCGTGATCAGCAGCCCACCCTCGCTCGGGTTGCCGTCATAGAATCCCACCCCGGCGTTGCTCACGGCCAGATCACCCGCATTCCGCAGCGTGGCGGACAGCGTCACGGGCGCACCCGGCAGGTAGTTCTCCGCGCTGACGGTGAAGTCGCCCGAGTTCAGCGCGAGGTCCTTGATGAGTTGTCGCTTGCTCACGTAGAGGTCCACCCGACCGGCCTGCGGAACATTCGTGATCGTCACAGTCCCGCCGCCTTCAAGTGTCACGGTGAGATTGGTATGGAGGATTTGCACCTTGTTGTAGGCCACAGTCAGGTTGCCTGCGTCATCCCAGACCGGCGCAAACGATCGTTCGAGCGGCGTGTCCTCGAACAACTGCGCGTCTTTGCCCCAGGTGATCGAAGCCGGATCGAGCACGCGGTAATGGGCATCCGAACCGGCCTGGCTCATCTCCTGCCACAGCAACGCCAGGTTCCCGCCCGGCCCAATGGTCATCGCGTAGTCCGCAAAGCCCGCCGTCTGCGAGTCCGCCCGCACCAGGGTGGGCGTCACCGAGAAATCCTGGCTCAACACGAGATTGGTTGCGCTTTGCCAGACGAGGTAGGTGCGCCCATCCGACCCGACGGCGATCCGGGCGTTGCGGTTGCCCGCCGTGTCTGAGCTGAACTGGGTTGCCGGCGTCCAAGCTCCACTGCTCCACTTCGAGTAGAACACCTGCTGGTCGTTGGCATTCGTCAGAACCCCATCGAGATCGCGCGTCCACGCGTACACCGCCAGGTTACCGATGCCAGCGAGCGATTGGGACAGGCGGTTGGGCAAATCCGCCAGCAAGGCCTGCGGCGCTGACCACGCCTGGCTGACCGGACTCCACTGCGCCCAGAACACCTGGCTGCCGGCTCCGTTCGTGCCCATCAGGAGGTTGGCGGTGTTGGCCGTCCAGGTGGCGAGCACCGAGCCATCGCTCATCGGCCCGCAAATCAGCGGCGCATGGTCAAGGTGACTGTTGGCCGTCAGCGGCTGTGGGATGGCCCATTGCCCGGTCGAGTGATTCCACTTCGACCAGACCACTTCCATCTGCGCCGCCATGGCGGTGAGATTGGTCTGGTTGAAATCCGGATCGGCGACCCGTTCCCACACGGCAAGGGCGTCCCCGTTTCCGTCATAGGCCACTCGAGGCGCGAACTCAGCCTGCGTATTCGCCTGAATCGTTGCCGGCGTGCTCCAGTTCGTGCCGTCGAAGCGCGTCCAGCGGATATCGGTGTACTGGAGCGCATTGGACGATCCGTTGTCGGCCACGTACAGCAGCATCAAGTCCTGACCACGCCCGGCGAGGGCAGGATCGGCATTCGGGAAGACATTCTCGAGAATCGGCAAGTCCGCCTGCCCCACGCTTGAAGTCGCCACTGGAGGCGGGTTGCCATGCGGTTGAGCGCTTCTTGAATCATTGACGGCATTGCCCGGTGCGGCGCGCCCGATCTGCCGGAACGCGTCCAGAGGCGATACGGCTCGAGACGGAGCGTCACTGGACACAAGGACGCTGCCCCTCACCCCTGCCGAGGGAACCAGGTCCTGAGCGACGAAACGTTCGGCGCCGGATTCGAGGTAGTCCCGGCAGAGCAGGACGGAGGAATCACTGACAACTCGAACGACAACCCACTGACCGTCACCAAGGAGCGGTTTCACTGCCTGAGGCCCGGCCCCAAGCAGGCCCCAAGTCCCCTCCGGGCGCGGGTAAACGGTGCCGCTCAAGATGATAAAGGTCTCGTTGTACTCCCTCATCAACCAGGCATCGAAGCGCAGGTTCATGTAGATGGACCCAGTGATCCTATCCATCCCAAAGTGCGGCGCCAGTTCGAGGTCCAGACCGAGATTCCCTCCCACCGCGATCGACCCATGCGCAACCCAGACATTGGGTTCGTAGATAGCTTCGACACCCGGTTCCAGATGCAGCGTGGCATTGTCGAATGCCAGTGAGGGGAACTTCAACATCGCAGAAAGCTCGGCATCGAAAAGGCCGTCCACCCGCACGCGCTGAATGCTATTCACGTCAATACCCAGGCGTTTAAGATGATCAAGGAGCCGCACCAGTTGCCCACCGGGCACATAGTCCGTGCAGTAAAACGACAGAATCTCCATTCGCACGCCGGCCGACAACTGCACCCCGACCCGTTCCAGCACCACGCCGCGCGTCTGGCTGGCCGTGCCTTCGGCCTTTCCTCCGAACCCCCAGTCGAAGTCAACATTCCCGAAGTAGAACTTCGGGTGCAGGGGCGTACTGTGCGGGCGCACACCCGAGCGGTAACGCAGCCGCTTGTCCCACTCTTTCCCCGCAAATAGTCCCCATTCCCCCGTGAGCACCTGGTAGTCGAATGCGACGTCGAAATTGAAATCGGGACCGAAGCTGCCAATGAACGGGATGTTCTGCACATCACGGGCAGACAGGAAAGAGCGCGGGAAATTGAACTCCCAACTGATGGCTGGCTGGTACCCAGGGATCAACTCGAACGGCAGCAGAATTGCCTGATCCACCAGAAACACAGGTATCGGCAGGATCGTCACCGGCTGATCAAACACGTCCGAGCGCGTGCCATCGCGGCTCACTGCCACCGCAGAAACCTTGTTCGCACCCAGTGTGAGGCTGCCGAAGAAACCCAACGCCATGTCGATGTCCGCGGTGGCTTCCGAGCCGGACGTCAGCACTGTGTCCCTCAGGCTGCCATTCACGTAGAACTCGACCGCTGACGGCGTCTGGCCGTTCCAATCCACTGAAGCCGTGTATTCGTTCAGGATCGAAGCTCCCGAAAGGAAGAGACCGTCATATTTGGGCCGGATCGCCGTCACGGATGGTCTTCCAATATTGTCCTCAACCAGCAGCACGTCCGGCACGGTGACGGTGGTAGCACCGGCGGGCACGCCCACGGTGCCGGAGTACGTAGCGAATCCGCTCTTGCTGACCTCGATCGCGTTGCCGCTGCTC
>CAYPUR010000036.1:26028-27130 GCA_964413865.1 uncultured Verrucomicrobiota bacterium | reverse complement strand
GGCTTCGCGGTGGCAAAAAGTGGTGAGAAATGCAAGCTAGCCGGGGGGCATCCGCTCCGCCGGCTTGTTGGCCGGGTGCTCCTCCTGGCGCCCGTGCACCGTCGATTGGGGGAGCAACTCAAGGAACTCGACATGCAACTCAAGAATCCGGAGATCTGACACCATCACTTGTTTGCATACCAGTCGCGCAGGCGCACTTCGATGCCGAGGTCAGTCCCGACCAGTGTCTTGAATTTTTCGAGATCGCTGCCGCGCGAGTGGTACGGGTAGACAATCCCGGGCTTGAACGCGCGCACGGCCTCGGCCGCTTTCTCGACCTCCATGGTGTAGGGCAGGTTCATGCAGACAAAGGCGACGCCAATGTTCTGGAGGGCGCGCATTTCGGGGAGGTCTTCCGTGTCGCCGCTGAGATAGACCCGTTGCCCGTCGAGGTTCAGGACGTAGCCGTTGTCCCGGCCCTTGGGATGGTACTTGAGCCGATCGGGGGTGAGGTTGTGAGCCGGCACGGCCCTGCACGAGAGACCGCGCAAAGCCGTTTCCTCGCCATTGGCCAGGATCTTCGTCCGGTGGCGCAAATTGGCCGGCAGCTTCTCGGCCACTGTGGGAGGGACGATCAGATCGGCGCGGTCACCGGCCACGGCCTGCAGCGTGGCAAGGTCGAGGTGATCCCCATGCATGTGCGTGATCAGCACGAGAGTGGCAGGCGGGAAACTGGCATAGCGCGCGGTCCCTCCAACGGGGTCGACATAGATGACCTCGCTTTTCCAACCAAGAAGCAGCGACGCATGATCGACCGGATGCACGATGAGGTCGCCCCCGAGTCCGGGAATGCGGTCGCCGGTCAATGCCTGTCCTCCGGCAGCAAGGCCGGGCGGCACGATGCAGAACACCGGGATCAGGGCGAGCCAAGCCCATGCGATCCGGGACGTCTCGCCTGGAAGCAGGAGGTTATTCATGCATGAATAGATGCCCCACACGGATCGGGAGGACAAGTGGAAATCCCGCGTTGACTTCTGAGCCAGTGCATCTGGAGGTCGTCGGTGGGAATCGAGTCTGCGCCGCGTGGGGGGCACGCGGCCGGCAATCTCCATCCGTTGTGGGC
>CAYPUR010000036.1:10831-26018 GCA_964413865.1 uncultured Verrucomicrobiota bacterium | reverse complement strand
CCGATGCCCGCGCCGGGCGGCAGAACACCGACAACAACCCGATGCACCGCATCTGAACCGCGCCTGCGCATCAGCCTTTCGATTCTTGGCATTTCGACTATGCCGGGGTACACACACGCGCATGGACATCCAACCACTGTGCCGGTCAAGACTCCGGACCGAGGCTGTCGGACCGCGCCTGAGTCGGGTCATCGGGCGCTGCCGGCGGCCCGAGGTGCATTGGCAGTGGGGGGCCGGCGGGCTGGCCGTCCTTGGCTTCCTGGCGCATCAGGCGCTGGCGGCGTTCGACCTTCACGTGTCGACCAACGGGAACGACTCCTGGTCAGGCGAACTGGCGGTCCCGAGCGAGGACCGATCGGACGGACCGTTTGCCACGTTGGAACGGGCCAGGGATCAGATCCGCCGCATCAAGTCAGCGGCGGGGCTGCCCCAGGGAGGCGTTGTCGTCACCGTCCATGGCGGCACGCATGAACTCACGAGTTCGCTCGAACTGGGCAGCGAGGATTCGGGAGCGGCTGACGCGCGGGTGGTGTATCGCGCGGCGGCGGGGGAGGAAGTGCGGCTCACGGGCGGCAGACGTGTGACCGGGTTCAAGCCCGTGACCGAGCCGGCCGTGCGGGAGCGTCTGGACGAATCGGCGCGCGACGCCGTGCGCCAGGCGGACCTGGGCGCCCTGGGTCTGACCGATTACGGCGCGCCGGGCGGGAGCGGCCTCGAGCTGTTTTTTCAGGACAAACCGATGCCCTTGGCGCGGTGGCCCAATGCCGGCTTTGTCAAGATCAGCGAAATCCTGGGGAAGACGCCGGTGGACGTGCGAGGCACGAAGGGCTGCGTCGAGGGCCTGTTTGCGATCGAGAGCGATCGTCTCGATCGATGGTCGGCGGAGAAGGATGCCTGGGTGCACGGCTACTGGTTCTGGGACTGGTCGGACCAGCGGCAGCGCGTGAAGTCGATTGACATCGCGAAGCGCACCATTGCAATCGAGCCGCCGTATCACAACTACGGCTACCGGAAAGGCCAGTGGTTCTACGCGTACAACCTGCTTTCGGAGATCGACCGTCCGGGCGAATGGCATCTCGATCGCGAGGCGGGCATCCTGTACCTCTGGCCGCCCGAGCCGATCGAGCAAGGCCGGGTCGTGGTCTCGGTCCTGCCCACCTTGCTCGAAATGAAGGACGTGGCGCACACGACGTTTCACGGGTTCGTCTTCGAGGCCGCCCGTGGCACTGCCGTGACGATCACCGGCGGGAAGTCCAATCGCATCGAGCGATGCATCCTGCGGAATGTCGGCAGCGCGGCGGTGAGTGTGTCGGGCGGCGCGGGCCACGGCGTCGTGTCATGCGAGATCTATCATTGCGGCGCGGGAGGGCTCTCGCTCAGCGGCGGCGACCGGACCACGCTGACGCCCGCCGGCCACCACGCGGACAACAATCACATCCACGATTACGGGCGGTGGCGTCCGATGTACTCGGCGGGAGTTGCGTTGAGCGGCGTGGGCAATCGGGCCGCGCACAATCTCATTCACCACGCGCCACACCAGGCGATCTCCTTCGGCGGCAATGATCACCTGATGGAGTTCAACGAAATCCACAACGTCTGTTTCGAGTCCAACGACGCCGGGGCGATCTACTCCGGACGCGATTGGACGATGCGCGGCACAGTCATCCGGCACAATTATCTGCATGACATTACGGGGTTCGAGGGGCGGGGGTGCGTGGGGGTGTATCTGGACGACATGTATTGCGGCACCGAGATCGTCGGGAATGTGTTCTGGCGGGTGACGAGCGCGGCGTTCATCGGCGGCGGACGCGATTGCCGCATCGAGAACAACATCTTTGTGGACTGCGCGCCGGCGGTCCACGTCGACGCCCGGGCCATGGGCTGGGCCAAGTACCACGCCGACGAGTGGGTGAAGGAGGGGCGGGAGAAAGGGACTCTCTCGGGCATTCACTACACCAAGGCGCCTTACAGCGAGCGGTATCCGAAACTGCCGACGATTCTCGATGAGAATCCGTGGGCTCCGCGCGGCAACGTGATTGCGCGCAACATCTGTGTCGGAGGGCGTTGGGACAACATCGAGTCCAAGGCCCGGCCGCTGGTCACGTTCGAGGACAATCTGCTCGATGCCGATCCGCAGTTCGTGGATCCAGCCCGCGGCAACTTCGAATTGAAGCCGGAGTCGCCAGCCTGGAAACTCGGGTTCCGGCGCATCCCGATCGAGAAGATCGGGCTGGATCGCTAACCCGCGCTGTTGTATCCGGGCCGCGGTCGATCAACGCCGCAGGCTGGGCGCGCGTCAAGCCGGCTGCAAGCCGGCGCTCCGGGGGCTCCGCCACCGGGCCGCCATGCCGCGTTCGTGTTCCCTCACGCGCCGAGGAGGGCGACGGTGCGCTGGTAGATCTCCTCGGGTGTGCCGGTGGCAGCGACCGATTTGAGCAGGCCGCGTTGGCGGTAATAATCCGCGAGGGGGGCGGTGCTTCGCTCGTAAGTCTCCATGCGGACGCGCACCGCTTCGGGGCGGTCGTCTTCGCGCTGAACGAGAGCACTGCCGCAATGGTCGCAGACGCCGTCCGCCTTGGGGGGGCGAGTCTGGACGTGGAAGACCGCCTTGCATTGGCCGCAGGTCCGGCGTCCGCTCAGGCGCGCGACGATGGTATCGATTGGCAGATCGTAGCTGAGCACCGCGTCCAGCGTGAGGCCCTCCCGCTTCAGAAGCTGATCGAGCGCCTCGGCCTGCGCCGCGGTGCGAGGATACCCATCAAGAAGAAAACCGCCCGGGTCGCGCAGGCAACTCGCCCGCTCGCGCACCATCTCGATCACCGTCTCGTCGGAGACCAGTTCCCCCCGGCGCATCGCATCAAGCGCCGCGTTGAGCGCCGGACTGCGTTCGGCTGGATCCAGCGACTTCGCCGCTCGAAACACATCGCCGGTCGACAGATGACTCGGTCCGAGGCGTTCGGACAGCAACTCGGCCTGGGTGCCCTTTCCGACCCCGGGCGCCCCCAGCAGAATCAGGCGGCAGGGTCGGGCGCCCGAGCGCGGAGCGTACGGGAATTGCGCTGTTCCGCCCTTGAGCCATGCAGTTCGATCGGGTTTGACATTCATATGTTTCTCCAGAGGCGCGACTGGCCGCACCCGGATGCATTTGATTCGCCGGAGCAGCGGACGGCAACACGGGGATTGCCCATCGCTTCACCTTTTTTGGCCTGGCCTGCATAGCCTGCCATGGTGCGGAGTCTGATCGCTCCGTGCATTGAGAGGGCGTGCACTCCGCGTGGCGGTGCCTCTGGCTGTTGTCGGTGTTCTGTCGCCCGGTGAGGGCACCGGGACTACAACGGATGGAGATTGCCTGTGCAGGCCGCGTGCCCTGCCTGCGCCGCAAAGCGTAGCGGCGCGGCAGGCAGGCCCCACGCGGCGCGAAAACAGAGATCGGTGCGAACGCCGGGTCGGGGGGCACGGCGCTGCGCCCATCGATGCAGGCTGGCGGACCGGCGCGTGCCATGCTAAGTCTCGTCCGATGAAACTCGCGTGCCTTCTCGAAATCGGCTGTGGCCTGACAATTCTCATGGGGCTGTCGGGGCAAGGAGGGCCGCCGGCTCTGTCGGATCTTTACCGGCTGGATCGGTTGCCGGTCTTGCGCGACCACGCCAGGGTCGGCGCGGTGACGAGCTACGATCGGACCGGCGGCAACGACGACGGGTTCTCCGGCAAGCACTCGTTCGTGCGCAAGGATGCGGAGGGACTGGTGCTGGCGGATCTTCAAGGGCCGGGGGTGATCACCCGGATCTGGACCCCGACACCAACGGACGACACGCTCGAGTTTCTCTTCAATGGCGAGCCGCAGGCGCGCTTGCAGGTCGGGTTCCGCGATCTGTTCCTCGGCCGTCACCCCGGTTTCCCGCAACCGCTGGTCGGTTTTGGCGCCGGCGGCTACTACTGCTATGTCCCAATCCCGTTCGCCAAATCGTGCGTGGTCCGGCTGCGGGCGGCCAAGGCGCAATTCTACCAGATCAACTACGTCCAATGCGCGCCTGACGCCTCCGTGACATCATTCGGCCCGCTGAAGGCCGGTGCGGAGCAATCGGATCTGGAGAAGGCGGTCGAACTGTGGCGCAGCACCGGACAGGACATCGCTCGATTCTCGGCGCCGCCCGGGGCGAGGCTTGAGACGACGCGACGCGCCTTTGTGCTGGACTCCAATGCGTCGGAAGCCGCCTATCGGAGCGAGGCGGGCGGGCGCATTGTCGGACTGCGGGTTGGTCCGGCATCGGCGATTGCGGGCAAAGCTCGCGATCTAGTGTTGCGGGTTGTTTTCGACGGGATGGAGCCATGCGTCGAGGTTCCGCTTGGGGATTTCTTCGGATACGCCTGGGGGCAACCGGCCACGCAAGGCCTGCTTGTGGGGACGATGGGGGAGACGAATTACTGCTATTACCCGATGCCGTTCGAGCGGCAGGCGACGGTCGAGATCGTCTCGCAGCGCTCGGCGCCGATCGCGCTCTGGACCGAGGTGGTGCACACCCCGATCGCGCGCACCGCCAACGAAGGCAGGTTCTACGCCCTGTGGCGGCGTGAGAACCCGACGAAAGCCGGGCAGCCGTACACGTTTCTTGACACCCAGGGACGCGGTCACCTGGTGGGAGTCGTGCTGCAATCCCAGGGGGTCGAGTCGGGGAAGACCCTGTTCTTCGAGGGAGACGATCAGACGACCATGGACGGGACGCTGGCCGTTCACGGGACCGGTTCGGAGGATTTCTTCAATGGGGGGTGGTACGACGTGCCGGATCGCTGGGAGAAACGCATCTCCTTTCCGTTGAGCGGTTGTCTCGGTTACCAGAAGCACCTGGGCCGCACGGGCGCGTATCGGTTCTTCCTCGCCGACGCCTATCCGTACCGCCAACGCCTGCTTCAGACCATCGAGCACGGAGGCGAGAACAACAGTGTCATCACCGATTACTGCAGTGTCGCCTGGTTCTACTCGGAGGGGCGTCCGACGGCGAGTCTCGCCGCGCCGCCCCTCGGGCAACGGGCGGTGATCGATCCCCGGGAGATCATCTTCCCGATGTGGTGGCAGACGCCGATTCACGCCTGGTCATTCGACCGGGCGAGCCTGACCCGCAAGAAGGCGCAGATCGGCGGCGAGGAAGTTCGGTATCTTTCGCTGGCCGCCGAGGGCCAGGACTGGTTCGGCCCGCATTTTCTCTCGCCGACGGTGGACGTCCCTGCCGCGGGCGTGTATGCGATCTTCATCGAGGCCGTCAAGGGACCGACGCAAGGCGTGGTCCAGTTGTTCCAGAATGAGAACCCGGTCGGCGAGCCGGCGGATCTGCACGCCGCGGAACCGGTGAAGAGTGGACGCCTTCTCCTGGGGCGCCTGGTGCTGGCGGAAGGGCGGAATGACCTGATGCTCAAACTGCCGGGCAAGAACGGGCTCTCTTCCGGGCTCGGGTTGGACCTGGTCCAGATTGTCTGCGTGCGCGAGCGTTGAATCGGTCTGAAGGGCGAGAACAGGCCCGTTGAGCGGGGCGATTATGATTGCCCGCGTCACACTCGAAATCGCGCTGCGCAAGGAATTCGACTACCTGATTCCTCCGGAGCTGGCAGGGCAGGTCGAGGTCGGCAGCCGGGTTAAGGTCCCGTTCGGGGCGCGCCAGGTCTTGGGATGCGTCACGGCTCTGGTTGAGACCTCGCCGTGCGCGAGGCTGCGTCCTTTGTTGCGGGTGGTGGGCCGCCAGAGCCTGATGACTCCGCGGGTGCTCGAGTTGGCGCGCTGGATTGCGGCGTATTACTGCTGCCCGGTCGAGATCGCCATCAAGAGCGTGCTGCCTGAGGCGGTCCGGCGCGAGGAAGATGGCTGGCGCGAACGCTTGTTCGTGCGCGCATTGCCGGTGAGCGGTCCGCTGCCCAAGTTGAGCAAGCGGCAGGCTGAGATTCACGGCATCATTCAAGAGCGCAAGGAGCTGCCGCTTCAGGAATTGCTGCGCATGACCGGCACGACGGCGGAGACCGTGCGGCGCCTCGAGGACCGGGGCCTGATCGGCGTGGCCCCGCAGGTTTCCGAGCGCGATCCCTACGCCCACGAGGTCATCCTGCCCACATCGCCTCTGGTTTTGAATCCCGAGCAGCAGCGGGCTCTCGAGGCAATCACCAAAGCGGTGGCGAGTGGCGCCCGGCATGCGCCCTTTCTGCTTCACGGCGTGACTGGCAGCGGCAAGACCGAGGTGTACCTGCAAGGCATCGCGCACGCTCTCGCTCTCGGGCTTGGTGCGATTGTGCTCGTACCGGAGATCTCGCTCACGCCCCAGACCGTCGAGCGATTCAAGGCGCGGTTCTGTTCCGGACGCCTGCAGACGCTTGTCGCCGTGTTGCACAGCCACCTCTCGGTCGGGGAACGTCACGACGAATGGCACAAGATCCGCCAGGGCCGGGCCCGGATCGTCATTGGGGCGAGGTCGGCCATCTTTGCCCCAGTCGAGCCGCTGGGGTTGATCATTGTCGACGAGGAACACGAGCATTCGTACAAGCAGGAGGAGGCCCCGCGCTATCACGCGCGCGATGTGGCCGTGGTGCGCGCCCAGAGGGAAGGGGCGGTGGTGGTTCTCGGTTCGGCCACGCCGTCGCTCGAGAGTTACTACAACGCCCGCCGCGGCAAGTACGCGCTTCTCGAATTGCCCAACCGCGTCGACAACCAGACGCTCCCTGTGGTCCGCGTGGTCGACCTGTGCCGGGAGTACCGTGGCGACAAGGGGATTCCGATCCTTTCGAACCTGCTGCGCGAGGCCGTGACACGCCGGCTCGAACGCAAGGAACAGGTCATCCTGTTCCTCAACCGCCGCGGCTACGCCACGTCACTGCAGTGCCCGCGCTGCGGCTATGTAGCGAATTGCCCGAACTGCAGTGTGGCCCTGACTTACCACCGATCCCGCCAACAGCTTCTTTGCCACATCTGCGGCCACCAGAAGCCGGCGCCGACGGCGTGTCCGGAAGCGTCGTGCCGCAACCCGGCGATCCGCTATGCCGGCCTGGGCACCCAACGCGTCGAGGAGACTCTGAGGCGGGTGTTTCCGCACGCGCAGATCCAGAGGATGGACTCGGATGTTCTCAAGCGGAAGGAGGACTACCGGCGCATCCTTGGGGATTTCCGGACGGGCAAGATCGATATTCTCCTGGGCACCCAAATGATCGCGAAGGGGCTGCATTTCCCCAACGTCACCCTGGTCGGGATCATCCATGCCGACCTGACGCTTCACGTGCCGGATTTCCGGTCGGCGGAACGGACGTTTCAGTTGTTGACGCAAGTGTCCGGACGCGCCGGGCGCGGGGATGTGGAGGGCGAGGTGATCGTGCAGGCCTTCACCCCGTACCACCCCTCAATCCAGTATGCGAAGCGGCACGACTTCATCAACTTCTACGAGCAGGAAATCGAGTTCCGGACGCAGTTGAAATACCCGCCCATCAGCCGCATCGCGTTGCTCACGCTCAAGGGCCGGAACGAAGACAAGGTCAAGTTCACTGCCGCCCATGTGAAACGGGAGCTCGATGCGGCTTTGGCCGGGTTGAAGGACGCCGTGCTGGCCGGGCCGGCGCCGGCGCCGCTCCTGCGGGCGGAGACACTGTACCGGCATCAGATCATGCTGCGCACCCGGCACATCGCGAAAGCGAGCGCGCTTTTGGCGGGGGTGATCGATCGTTTCAGCCTGCCGCAGGAGGTGACGCTGACAGTCGACATCGATCCGGTAAACCTCACGTGACGAAAGTCGGCAGGCGCGGTTGTGCGAGAGCCCGGATTTCGTTGTCATCTTCCCGGTGGTGAGAAATGCGGGCTAAGGCGTTTCGCGCAATTCCATGCGGAACGCGGCCTCGAAGGTCTTGCCCGGTTCGAGCACGATGAGTTCACGGTCCTTGACCCGCGTGAAGGGATTGGACACAGCCGTCCAGGGCTCGAGACAATAGAAAGGGGCCTCGGTCGACTTGGACCAGATGGCCACAAACCGGAAGGCCGGCGCATCGCGCCAATCGAGGGCCACTTCGAGTTCGCTGATCGGATCGACCAGGACGAGCTCGCGCCGTTTCAGATCGGTCAGGAACAGGGTCATCGACACGTCTTCGGCCACGCTCCAGTTCTGGCTCGGGAACGGCTTGCCGGTGAATTGCTCGCCGCGCCCGTGCATCGTGAGCCGCCGGCAATCGGGGACCTCGACGAAGCACTCGGAGCGCAGCCCGCGGGGCGCGAGCGGGACGGCGAAGTAGGGATGGAAACCCGTGGTGAAAGGCAGCGGGTCGGGCGAACGATTCACCACCTTCTGCTGCCAGAACAACCGCCCGCCCGCCAGCCGGTAGGTCAACTGCAGCGAGAACTCGAACGGGAACTGGGCCAGCGTCGCCTCGCTGTCCGTCAACTCGATCGTCACCGACGCGTCGGTCTGATCGAGCACCGTCCACGGGCGGCGGCGGGCGAAGCCATGCTGAAGCATCTCGCGGGTGCGGCCCTGCCACTCGTAGTGATGATCGCGCCCGGGGACGTGGTTGAACGAGGCCAGGGGAAACAACACGGGAGACCCGGCGTACATCTCCCGCGGATAACGTTCGACCACGGCCGGGTCGAAGTGGAGGGCCTCGACGCGGCCGCGCTCGACAAACTCGCGGCTGTAGCGCAGCAGCCACCCCCCCAGTTCCGGAGCGATTGTGGCTGAACCTCCCTCGCCGTCTTTGAGTGTCACGAATTGAGGACTCGTCATAGCAAACAGGAGTCTATTGTGGTTCGAAATGGAAATCCACTCAGGTCTGGCTCCAGCCAGCGGATCTCAGGAGGACGATCTCATCCGATCGAGGGTCGAGGTCGTCGACCGGCCTTCGACGCCCGCGAGCACCACGACCCGCCCCCCGATGGCTTCCACCAGGCGGCGTTCCGGTTGGTTGATGGTGTCGATGGTGTAGTCGCCGCCCTTGGCATAAATGTCAGGCCGGGCGACGCTCAGGAAACGCAGGGCGTCCAGGTCGGGAAAGATGCACACGGCATCGACCGAGGCCAGGGCTGCAAGGACGCCGGCGCGATCCTGCTCGGGATGAACGGGCCGGGTCGGTCCCTTGAGCGCGCGAACCGACCAATCGCTGTTGAGTCCGACCAGGAGGCAATCCCCGAGCCCGCGCGCCGCCTCGAGATAGACCACGTGGCCCAGATGGAGCAGGTCGAAGCACCCGTTGGTCACAACCACCCGACGGCCCGCTGCCTTCTGCCGTTGGCGCCAGGCGCCCAGGTCTTCGAATGTCACGATCTTCTCCCGAAAGGACATGGCCCGGATACTGAACGCGAACGATTGCATCTGACAACGGCCAAATCGGCGGGCGAACAGCAGCGGTTCTCGTTTTGAGAGCGCTCAGGGCGCCGGGTCGGGGGACCCGGCCTACAACCGCTGCATTCTTCGATGCTGTAGGCCGGGTGCCCTCACCCGGCGTCAAGCCCCTGCACGCAAAATGAGAACTGCCGGGCGAACAGGGGGGGAGTCTTGACAGAATCAGGTCGGAATCTCAACATCCAACAACAGAGAGGCGGGCATCGCGAGATGCCCGCCTGACCCAAACAACCAAACAACCAAACGACCTCCTCTCCGCCGACGGACGGCGGCGGGCGTGTTGGCCTGCCGCGCGTCGTTGGGGCTTGATGTGGCGGACGAAAAGCCCAACAGGGAAATGGACCGCACAAGCATGCATTTCGTTCAAACTAGAAGAACCGCAAATCGCCCAATGCAACGGCACCGGGCGCCATTTGTATGGCGCATCGGACGGGCAGGTGGAGCAAACGCGTGGATTGGGGAGGGGGGCGTGCCTTACAGTGCGCATTTCTAACCTCAACCCGGCTCACGACATCGGCGCCAGCGGCTGGCTGATCGACATCGAGGGGCATCGGCTCCTTCTGGACGCCGGGACGCACCCCAAACGCGAGGGGCGCGACGCCTTGCCGCTCTTCGAGCGCATTCCCGCGGGCGAAGTGGACGCCATTGTCATCTCGCATTGTCACCACGATCATGTGGGGGCGTTGCCCATCGCCGCCCGCCGCTACCCGGGCGCGCACGTATTGATGACGGAGTTGAGCTATTTCCTGGTCGAGCGTGTGCTCCACAACTCGGTGAACGTCATGGTGCGCCAGCGGGACGAACTGGGCATTCGCGAATACCCCCTCTACAGCCACGATGAGGTCGACGACCTCGCTCCGCGAATCCAGGGATTCCGGTACGAGCGGGAGATCGAGTGGGCGGCGCACCACAAGACGCGGGCTGGATTTGTCTCACCCACGGTCGAGTTTCGGGATGCCGGCCACACCCTGGGCGCGGCGGGCGTGATGGTGCGCGGGCAACGCGAGACGCTCTTCTACACGGGCGACGTTTCGTTTCGGGACCAGACCCTGCTGAAGGCAGCCCGATTCGAGGACGTGCAGGCGGACGTTCTGCTGATGGAAACCACGCGCGGGAACCGCCAGACGCCCGCGGGCTTCACGCGCGAGGCGGAGGCGGCGCGGTTGGCTGAAGCCATGCGCGCCACACTCAAGCGCAAAGGATCGGTGTTGATCCCCTCGTTCGCCCTGGGACGCACCCAGGAGATCCTGGGGTTGCTGGCTTTGCTGATGCGGTCGGGTCAAATCCGCCGCCAGCCGGTTTACATCGGCGGCTTGGGTCGGGTCTTCACGGAGATCTATGACCTGGAGGCGCACCGGACGCACCGGCAACACAGCAACCTAATGCTTAACCAGGCGTTGGATCTCGTGGTCCTGGAACGGGGACAAATCGACCGAATGCGCCTGACCGGAGGGCGCATCTTCGTGCTCACGTCCGGGATGATGGCCGAGAACACGGCCGCGCACGACCTGGCGCTCCGTTTCATGGGGGAGGAACGGCATGCCATCCTGTTCGTCGGTTATGCCGATCCTCAGACCCCCGGCGGACGCCTCAAGGCGTCGCGTCCAGGCCGCCCCTTTCTGTTCAGCCGGACCGCGGGCGAGGCGGTGCGCCGATGCGAGCTGATGGAGTTCGACCTGACTGCGCATGCGAACCGGGAGGATCTGGTCGAGTTTGTGGGCCAGGTCGCGCCGAGAACGGTCGTGCTTGGGCATGGGGAACCCGAGTCGCAGGCCTGGTTCGAAGCGACCCTCCGCAAGCGTTTCCCCAAAATGAGATGCCTGCGCCCCGATCCCGGGGAAACCGTCGAGCCTGTTGCCCATGGATGACCAGCGCGTGCGCGTCCGATTCCTCCTGGGTCCAGCCGGCTGCGGCAAGACGTACCAATGCCTCGATGAAGCGCGCGCGGCGTTGCGTGCGAATCCCGAGGGCCCGCCTCTGCTTTTTCTGGCTCCCAAGCAGGCGACCTTCCAGCTTGAACGCCAGGTGCTGGCCGGCGCCGAGGTGCCTGGCTACACGCGTCTGCACATCCTTTCCTTCGAGCGCCTGGCGGAGCGGATCCTGCGCCGGTGCGCCGCCCCGGCGCCGCCGCTGCTCACCGAGGGAGGCCGCGTCATGGTCTTGCGCGCGCTCCTGGCGCGGAACGCTTCGGAATTGTCGGTCTTCCGGGCCACAGCCCGGCTGCCGGGTTTCGCCCGGCAGTTGAGCGAGGCCGTCCGCGAACTCGAACAGCATAATGTCGAACCTGAAAGGCTGCGCGAGGTCGCCGCCCAAATCGATCGGCGCTCGCGTTTGCGCGGCAAGCTGCTCGACCTGGCCGCGATGGCAACCCGATATCGGGAATGGCTCGCCCAACGCCGTCTCGAAGATCCCACCCGGCTGCTTCGCCTCGCCAGGGAAGCCGCCGAGGCGTCCGCCCCGGCCTCAAGAGGCAGCCCAGGACCAGCGCCAATGCCTCGACCGGTCGACCCCTGGTTCGCGGAGCTCTGGTTGGATGGCTTCGCCGAGATGACACCTGCGGAACTGGACCTCGTCGCCGCCGTGATCCCGCGGTGCGGGCGCGCCACGCTCGCATTCTGCGTCGAGAGCCCTTCCCCGACTCCGGGCGAATGGCTTTCCCCATGGTCGTTGGTGGGCAGAACTCAGACCGCCTTGCGCGACCGACTGGCGCGCAACCGCAGCCTCGATTTGTCGAATGTCTGTCTCTCGGACCCGGCGTCGCCGACCCGGTTTTCCACCTCCCCCACCCTGCGTCATCTTGAACGATACTGGATGAGCCCCAGGCCGTTCCTGCCATCGCAGCCGGGTTCGGAGGATTCGTCCCTGCGCCTGGTGCGTTGCGCGAATCCGGAGGCCGAAGCCATCACCGCCGCCCGGGCGGTGCTGCGATTTGTGCGCGAAGAGCACGGGCGCTATCGCGAGGCCGCCATCCTTGTCCGTTCGCTCGATCCGTATCAGGCGGTGATTCGGCGCGTGTTCGCCCGCTACGGCATCCCGATCTTTCTGGATCGACGCGAGGGGGTCGCCCATCACCCGCTGGCTGAGTTGGTCCGCTCCGCCCTCCGCCTCGCGGCATTTGGCTGGCGGACCGAGGACTGGATGAGCGTCCTCAAGACAGGGCTGGCTGGCGGCGACGAACAGATCGTCGATGCCCTCGAGAACGCGGCTTTGGCGGCGGGGTGGGAGGGTGAGACTTGGCTGAATCCTCTGCCGTCCCCGATCGATCGACCCCTGCCTTCCGGAGCCCATCCAGGCGCGGTTTTGCCAACCCGCCCGGATCAGATTCAGCGCGCAGCCTGTGAGCGATCCGGACTAGCCCGCCTCGAGTCGTTTCGCTGCAAGCTGACGCCTCCCTTCGCGGCCCTGGTTGACCAGCTCCAGAACAGCGGCGCCGCGGTCAACGGCACGCAGTTTGCCGAGGCATTCCGGCGGCTATGGAAGGCATTGAGAATCGAGGCCACGCTCACTGCGTGGAATGAAGACGCGCCCGGCGCCGCCGGCGGATCAACCGTGCCCGCTGGCGGGCGGATCCACAGCACCGTCTGGCAGGATCTGAACGCGCTTATCGACGACCTTGCCCTGGCGTTCCGAGACGACCCACTGCCCCTCCGCGAGTGGCTTCCGATTGTCGAGGCGGGCCTTTCGGACCTCAGCGTCGGCGTGGTGCCTCCCACCCTCGACCAGGTCCTGGTCGGCGCGATCGATCGCTCGCGCAATCCGGATCTGAAGCTGGCCGTGCTGCTTGGGTGGAACGACGGGGTCTTTCCGGCTCCCCTGCCCGCCCCGGGCCTGCTGAACGAGTCTGAACGGCGGGATCTCGAATCGAACGGTGTGCCGCTGGGGCCCGACCGGCGTCGGCGCATCGGACGCGAACGTTACTACGCCTACATCGCCTGCACACGCGCGCGCCAACGCATCGTCGTGACCTACGCCGAGCGGGACCTCGATGAGCGCCTCCTGAATCCGTCCCCATTCCTCGGTCCTCTGCGGCGGCTCTTCCCGGGGTTGACCGAGGAAGCGGCCCTGACCCGTCCCGGCTGGGACGAAATCGAACACGCCACCGAGGCTGTGGTTCCCCTGATGCGGCACGCGCGCCGGGAACCGCGGACGGGATCGATCCGGACCAACGAGCCGCTGCCGGGGCGTCTGCACGAACTCGATATTCTGGATGTGTCAGAGACGACCGATCTGAGCGAGGGCTTGCCATCGAGGCTGGCGGACCGCCTCTACGGGCCGGGCGCCTTGCGAACTTCTGTGACTCGCCTGGAACAATTCGCGGCGTGTCCATTCCGGTTCTTCGTTCACTCGGGACTGCGCGCCGAGGAGCGCCAGCTTCTCGAGGCCGATGTGCGACAAACCGGCAGCTTCCAGCACGAGGTCCTGGCCCGCTTTCACGCCCAGATCGCCGAAGATGGCAAACGCTGGCGGGATCTCACCCCG
This sequence comes from uncultured Verrucomicrobiota bacterium, assembly GCA_964413865.1. Classification (GTDB taxonomy): domain Bacteria; phylum Verrucomicrobiota; class Verrucomicrobiia; order Limisphaerales; family J093; genus MWFF01. The sequence continues at coordinate 12,186 of CAYPUR010000036.1, read as the reverse complement.
GCCGATGCCCGCGAGCGCGTCGGGCAGATCGCCGAAGCCGTGGCACGCGAGTTTGCCCACGGACTCTTTCAGACAAACGCCCGGGGCCGCTTTGCCGCCCGCGCACTGAGCCGCTCGCTGCAGGACTTTGTCGAGGTCATGGTCGAGTGGATGCGCACCTCCTACGGTCTCGACCCGGTCTGCGCGGAGCTGGTCTTTGGCGCCCTCGATTCCGAGTTGCCGGCTTGGGAGGTTGGTCTGGCCGAGGGCCAGCGCCTGATGCTCCAGGGGAAGATCGACCGCATCGACCTGGCGCGGACCGAGGAACGCTCCGGCGCGTGGTGCGTGGTGGTCGACTACAAGTCGAGCGCCCGCAAGGTTGACGCGGTTCTCATGGAAAACGGGATTCAGATTCAACTGCCTGCCTACATGGCTGCATTGCGCGCCTTGAACCGACAGCGTCCGCTCTTCGGCTGCACGCGGCTGGAGCCGGCTGGGGTGTTCTATGTCAACCTGCGCGGAGGCTGGAAAGGAATATCCAACCGGACCGAAGCCGCGGTGCGGACCGAAGCGGCTCGCCGCGCCCCGTATGTTCATCGGGGGCGGTTCGATGGAACGGCCTTGCCCGTTCTGGACCGGTTGTGGGATCAGCCGGAGATCAGCGGCCAGTTCCTCTATTCCCCCGGTGGGAAGCCCAGCGGGCGCCACCACGACCCCCTCCCCGCCGCCGAGTTCGCCGCCCTGCTGGATCGCGTCGAACAGACGATCTGGGGAACCGGGCGCCAGATCTTCGCCGGAGTCGCCCGGGTCGATCCGTACGCGAAAGGGACGACGGAGACAGCCTGCAGGACCTGCCTTTACCAATCGATCTGCCGCTTCGATCCCTGGCTGCACCAGTATCGGCGGCTCGACGCGCGCACGCAGCCTTGAGGCTGGGAATCCGCGGCAGACCGGTGACTGGATGGCTACCGGAGAAAGACGAGCGGTTGGCCATCCAGGGTCAGGAGCAAGCGATCCTCGTCCGCCGTTCCCTCGCCGCTGGCCTGCTGGCCCTTCTCGTTTTTGATGGTGAGTTTGTACTTCGTGCCAGCCCGCTCCCAAGTGCCATCACCGCCGATCCGAACCTCGGGGATACCCGGCAGCGGTTGCTCCGGAGCCTTGGGCTTCTCGGTCTCGTCCGGGGGCGGCAATCCGGGGCGCTGCCCTGGCCTCTGTCCATACCTCTGCATCATACGCGCATCCATCTGCGGGGCGACTGTGCCCGCCTCTTCAGCCGCCCGCTGAGCGGCGGCAATGGCGGCACGAGCGGCTTCGATCATCTGCTTGGCTTGATCGGTGAGTTCGACTCGCATGAAGGCCCTGTTGTCCGGCGTGGC
>CAYPUR010000036.1:8534-10821 GCA_964413865.1 uncultured Verrucomicrobiota bacterium | reverse complement strand
CAACTTCGGCAGAAAGACCGTGATCAGGAGCCGCATTTGGGTCATCTCACCAACTGTCATGTCCGGGTTCTTCTTGCGGGTGAGGGTAAATGTCGACGCCACATCCAGTTGCCATCGGCCGAGTATCTTCTCCTCGTCGTACTTGTCGGACTTGCCGCTGCCCAAATAGCGATAGAGATCCTTGAGGTCCGCCTGTCTCACCTCGTTGCCAATCTCCGGGTTCTTGATCAGGCCCATCACTTTCGAGTGATTGACGACGTCGAGAATTGGCCTCTTGGTCTGCCACCCGTTGAGAAAATCGGTGTCCGTGGTCAGGTCCTTCACGTCATCGCGCTCGCTCAGAGCCAGGAACGCGGGGTAGTTGAGCAAGCGGTCCAGGACCACGGGGTTCTGATAAAGCAGGCCGACCAAGTCGGTCGACAGGTAGTATTTCTCGTTCATCAGATCCAGTGCCGCCATCGTCCTGTCCATGCCCGACGTCTGGAGATCCTTGCGCGCCGTAGCCAGAAGTCTTTGCCAGAGAGGGCTTTCCTCACTGGTGAGTTGGACGGCCGGATACCCGAAAATGTAAATCATCACCCCCACCAGAATCGTGCACACGCCCCCGGCGGTCAGGCCGATGCACAAGCCCAGGACACGATTGAGCCGTTCCCAGCGGATCCGCGTGTAATCGTCTGTGGCGTACTTGAAATGATGGGCGACCTTAAAATGCACCAGAAAGCCGAGGCCAACGAAGATGAGGGCGACCACCAGGAAAACCACCGCAGGCGGCAAAATATGATCCCAGACGGGGTTGATCAGACCGAGTTTGGGTACCAGCGGACGCAGGAGGGGGGCGAGGGGCAAAGCGAGGAAGATGGCGAAGCCGAGCCCGATCAAAGAAACCGCCGACCGTATGGCTCCTTTATAGTAACCGGTCACGCCCAGGATCGCAAAAATCGCAAAGACAATAAGCCAAATGAGCATAGGCAGAATCTAATTCAATCTGACCGGGGAAATCACGCAAAAAATGTGCCGACATTTTTGCTTTCCTCAGCGGAGGTGCTTCCCCATTCTGAAGGCATGGGCACACGCCGCGAGGCGCGCGAACGCGCCGTGCAGTTTCTCTTTCAGCACGATCTGAATCCGCCAACCGATCTCGAGGCGGCGCTGGATCGTTTCTGGGAGTCGCAGCGCGCCGCCGCCCTCGAAGCCGCCACCACAGGAGCCACCTGGGGGCAACTGCCCGCCCTCCCGCCCCCCAGCCCCAAGGAAAGCGTCGTCCGCCTGTTCGCCGACCCGCTCATCCGGGGAACGCTGGAGCATCGCGACGAGATCGACGCGCAGATCGTCCGCATCGCCAAGAATTGGGAACTCCACCGAATCGCGGTGGTTGACCGCAACATCCTGCGCCTGGCAATCTTCGAGATGTTGCACCGAGAGGATATCCCCCCCGTGGTCAGCATCAACGAGGCAATCGATATCGCGAAGAGATTCTCGACCGAGGATAGCGGCAAGTTCGTCAACGGCATCCTCGACAAAATTCGGAGCGAACTCATGCGCCCATCCCGCATCATCCCATAGCCGAACCAGAACCGGCACATCAGGACAACAGCACCCGCCCACACAATGTTCGCCGACCTCCACCTCCACACCCGCTTTTCCGACGGAACCTACAGCCCGGAGGAGTTGGCCGGCCACGCCCAAAGACACCGTCTTGCGGCGATCGCTCTCACCGACCACGATTCGGTCGAGGGATGCGGTGCCATGACGACGGCCTGCGCCCGGCTGGGACTCGAATTCATCGCGGGCGCTGAGTTGACCGCTGAGCACGACGGCGCCGAACTGCATCTCCTCGGCTACTTCCTCGATACGCAGCACCCACGGCTCCTGCGTGAACTGGCCCGGTTCCAGGGCGTTCGCCAGGATCGGATTCGCGAGATGGTTGCCCGGCTCAACCACCTCCGGGTCCCGCTCGAGTCCGAGGCCGTCTTCGCCCTGGCCAATTGCCGGTCGCCGGGCCGCCCGCATGTGGCCCGCGCCCTAGTGCAGGCCGGTTTGTGCCGGACGCTCGATGAGGCGTTCGATCGTTTTCTCAAGAAACATCGCCCAGCCTGGGTCCCGAAGTTCAAGATGTCGGCCACCCAGGCCATTGGGTTGATTCACGAGGCGGGAGGATTGGCGGTCATGGCGCACCCGGGCCTCAACCACAACGACCGGTTAATCCCCCAGATGGCGGAGGCCGGGCTCGACGGTCTCGAGTGCTTCCATTCCCGACACTCCCTCGCGGCGAGCGAACATTATCTCG
>CAYPUR010000036.1:0-8524 GCA_964413865.1 uncultured Verrucomicrobiota bacterium | reverse complement strand
AAAAGCATGCCTTGCTCGTCACCGGCGGCTCCGATTGCCACGGGATGAATCGAGGGCGTCCGCTCATTGGGAGCATCCACCTCCCCTACAGGTACGTCGTCACCCTCAAGGAGCGGGTGACCCAGCTCAGGGCCCGCTCCGCAGCCAGCACGCCGAACGCCTCCCTGCCCGCCACGCCGGCCCAACCCCTGCTCCCGGGCGCGACCGAACCGCCGCCGCCTTCCTGCGCGGTCGCCTGAGCCGCCCTCACTCTCCTGGCATCATGGGCCTGTTTCAGAAGATCAAGGCGGGACTGCAGAAAACGCACGCCCAACTGGCGCACCAGATCAAGCGGATTGTCACGGGATCCCCCCGCCTCACGGGCTCGACCCTCGAAGAACTGGAAGCCGCGCTGCTCGGCGCCGATTTGGGCTGTGCGATGACCACCCGGATCGTCGCAGCGGTCAAGAAGGCATACGAGACCCAGGGCAACAGCGGCGTCGATGTCTTCGCCATCGCTCAGGCCGAAGTGGCGACAAGCCTTGCCTCGAACGACGCCGCCCTGCGCCGCGCGCCCGGCGGCCCAACCGTGGTGTCGATCGTTGGCGTGAACGGCACCGGCAAGACCACGACCTGCGCCAAGCTCGCCCATCTCGTGCAATCGCAGGGAGACCACGCCGTCCTGGCCGCCTGCGACACGTTCCGCGCGGCCGCCATCGAGCAATTGAAAGTGTGGGGACAGCGACTCGGTGTCGAGGTGGTCGCCGGCGCCTACTCCGCCGACCCGGCCGCGGTGGCCCACGACGCGATTTCATCCGCCCAGGCGCGGGGCGCGCACTACCTGTTCGTGGACACCGCCGGGCGTCTGCACACCAAGAACAACCTCATGAAGGAACTCCAGAAAGTGCACCGGGTCATGGACAAGAAACTGCCCGGGGCGCCTCATGAGGTCCTGCTGGTGCTCGATGCGACCACCGGGATGAACGCCCTCACCCAGGCGCGCGCGTTTCACAAGGCCGTCTCGTTGACCGGATTCATCGTGACGAAACTCGACGGAACCAGCAAGGGAGGCATGGTCGTCGCCATCCAAAAGGAACTCGAACTCCCCATCAAGTTTGTCGGAGTCGGAGAACAACCCGACGACCTTCAGCCCTTCGACGCCCGCCAATTCGCTGAAGCCCTCTTCCGCCAAGCGTAGGAAGCGAGACTCGCGATTCGTCCACTGGATACCGACGTCCGCGCTGTCCTCGTCCCACTCTCTCTCACCCTCACCCCCCAAAACCCGCTCTGCCATGTGCCTTTCGAGTCCACGGTTCCGGAAGATCGCGCTTGCGGCGGCCCTGGCCATCCTGCCCTGCCACGGCGACATCCTCCTGAGCGGCGCGGATCAAAGCGCGCGGTCGTCGCACGCGACCGCAGCACACACGCGCCCCGCCGAAGCCCGTGTTGAGGCGCAGGACGTGGACTACGTGGTCCGGCTCTTCTACCAGGATCGGGATCGGTTGGGACATCTCGTCAGCGGGTATGATGTGTTCGGACCGGCCAACCACGACGCAGGATATGTCATGGCCCGCCTGCGGCTTGCGGAGTGCCAGGAGCTCCAAGAGGCCGGGTACAGACTCGACATCGACGAGGGGCTTACGGCGCAGGCCAACGCGCGCCTGCAACGCGCGCCTGCTCAATCCGCCGGGATTCCAGGTCTTCCCTGCTACCGGACGGTCGAGGAAACCCTCGATACCCTGGCCCGGATCGCGGCGCAGCGTTCGGATCTGGCCTCGCTGATCGACGTTGGGGACAGTTGGGAGAAAGCCCATTCGGGCGGACACCAGGGCTACGACTTGCTCGTCCTGATGCTCTCGAACAAGGCGCGCCCGGGTCCCAAGCCCCGGTTCTTTCTGATGGCTGAACACCACGCCCGCGAACTCGCGACGGCGGAGACGGCGACGCGTTTTGCTGAAGAGTTGGTCGCGCAGTATGGGACCGATCCCGAAGTGACCTGGCTCTTGGATTATGCCGAGGTCCACATCCTGCCAATGGCGAATCCGGACGGGCGCAAGTGGGCCGAACGCGGACACTGGTGGCGCAAAAACACCAACGACACCAACGGATGCGCGGCCTTTCCCAGTTACGGCACCGACCTGAACCGCAATTGCGATTTCGCATGGGGCGGCATCGGCAGCAGCGACGGGCCATGCAACGAGGTGTATCGCGGACCGAGCCCATTCGCCGAGCCGGAAAACCAGGCCATCCGCGACTATCTGCGCTCCCTCTTCCCCGACCAAAGGGGGCCGCTCGACAACGATCCGGCCCCGGCCACCGCCACCGGGCTCGTCATCAGTTTGCACAGCTACGGACAACTCGTCCTCTTCCCGTGGGGTTGGACCCCGGACGCCGCCCCGAATCACGCCGCGCTCCGGACTTTGGGTGGCAAGTTCGGGTTCTTCAACGGGTACACGGTCCAGCCGAGCAACCAGTTGTATCCCACCACCGGCACGGCGGACGATTGGGCCTATGGAGAGCTGGGGGTGCCCACTTTCACGTTCGAGTTGGGCAACTTTTTCTTCGAATCCTGCTCGAACTTCGAAAGCCAAATCCACCCCGCCAATCGTTTGGCGCTTCTTTACGCCGTCAAGGCGTGCCGCCAGCCTTACCTGACGCCCTCAGGACCCGACATTGTCCAGCCGTCCGTCTCGCCGGCCATGGCCCAGGCCGGGACGTTGATCGATCTGACCGCGCTGGCCGACACCACCCGTTCGAGGGGATCCACCCCTCTGCCACCAGGACAAACGATCTCCGCGGCGCGCTACAGCCTCGATGCGCCCTCCTGGACCGATGGGGTGCAGACCCGCGGACTGGATGCGGACGACACCCGGTTCGACTCGGCAACCGAACGCGTCCGAACGCTCATCGACACCACGGGGTGGGCGCCCGGCCGCCATACGCTCTTCATCGAGGCGCAGGACGCCGCCGGCAACTGGGGTGCGCCAACCGCCCTGTTCCTCTGGATCGAGCCATTGACCCTGACCAGTCTCGTGAGGCCGAACGGCTTCGCCATCGAGTGGGCGAGTGTCAGCAACGCGTTCTACACCGTCCTGCGTTGGGACGCCATCGGGGCAACCCCCTTTGTGGTCGAGCGGAATCTTCCCGCCACCCCTCCCACCAACAGCCTGACTGACCCCATTGTCACCGGCGCCCGACTCTACCGCGTGCTGATAGAGCCCTGAGTGCGCAGGTTGGCGAGCCCAGTCGGGCCAGATGGCAGGGGCAGCGTCGCCTCAGAGCCTGTCTAAAATTTTGACCGGTGCTGTTTTCAGACAGGCTCTCAGGTCAATCCCAGTCTGGCCGCGCGCCCCGGCCGGCCCGGCCCGGCGCAGCAGTGCAATCGAGCGCCTCCGGATACTCGAAGATCTTGCCTTCATAGTTCCGAATCACCACCCGCTCCGCGTTGCGGCTGAGCACGTAGTCCGGAGAAACCGGCACTTTGCCACCGCCGCCAGGCGCATCGATTGCGAACGTGGGCACCGCATACCCCGTGGTGTAACCGCGCAAACCCTCGGTGATCTCGAGCCCCTTCTGGACGCTGGTCCGGAATTGAGCGGATCCGGCAATCAAATCGCATTGGTAAAGATAATAGGGGCGGACCCGGCAGAGCAGGAGCTTCTGCACATGGGCACGCATGACCTCGACGGTGTCATTGATGCCCCGGAGCAGGACGGATTGGTTGCCGAGCGGAATGCCCGCGTCCGCAAGACGCCCCAACGCCTCGCGCGCCTCGATGGTCAACTCGCGCGGATGATTCGAGTGAATGCTGACAAACAAGGGGTGGAACCGGCGGAGCATGCCGCACAAATCCGGCGTGATGCGCTGCGGCAGGAAAATCGGAATGCGCGTCCCGATCCGCAGAAACTCGACGTGCGGAATGGCCCGCAAGCGACTCAGCAGGTGCTCGAGTTTGTCGTCGCTGAACAACAGGGGGTCGCCTCCGCTCAGCAGCACGTCGCGCACCTGCGGCGTGCGGGCGATGTAGTCGATTTGCCGCTCGAAGTCGGGATGAAAATCGTAGCCGGTCGCGTTGCTGACAAGCCGGGAGCGCGTGCAATACCGGCAATAGGAGGCGCAGCGATCGGTGGCCAGGAACAGCACGCGATCGGGGTACCGATGCACCAGGCCCGGCACGGGCGAATGCCGGTCCTCCCCGCATGGATCCGTCAGTTCCCAGGGCGCTGTGTCCGTCTCTTCGAGCCGCGGCACCACCTGCCGCCGAACGGGGCAGAGCGGATCGGACGGATCGATCAGGTTGAAGAAATAGGGAGTGATCCCCATCGACAGCTTGGCGTCGACAAGGACGGTCCCCGCCCGCTCCTCCGGGGCGAGCGCAGGCAACACACGTTCGAGTTGTTCGAGCGTCGTGATCCGATGCCGGATTTGCCAGCGCCAGTCGTTCCAGTCACTGTCGGCAACCTGCGCCCACGGCCCCCGTCCAGCCGACCGAAACTCCTTCAGCGATTCGAAGGAGGGGGGCGATGGCGGCTCCCCGCCGCCCGACGAAACATCGTCATGCAACATTGACACGAACTATAGGAGGGAGGTCGGACCTGTCAAGCGACCCGCCAGCAGCGTCAGGCAAAAGGGGCTAGGCGCCATTCTCATTGAAGCATTCGCCCAAATCGGCATCCTCTCGATTCCATGGACTGGCTGACGCAACCCGAGACCTACATCAGCTTGCTGACACTGACGGTGCTCGAGATCGTGCTGGGCATCGACAACATCGTGTTCATCTCGATCCTGGCGGGAAAGCTGCCGCACCACCAGCAGGCCAAAGCCCGCCAGGTCGGCCTGAGCCTCGCCTTGATCTCGCGCATCCTGCTCCTGTGCGGGCTGACCTGGGTGATGGGGCTCAAGACAGTCCTGTTCACGGTGCTCGGCCATGGCGTTACCGGGCGCGACCTGATCCTGATCGTCGGCGGCCTGTTCCTGCTCGCCAAGGCAACCCGCGAAATCCACGAGAAACTCGAAGGCGAAGACGGGCATGTGACCAAACGGCTGCCCCCGACATTCGCCGGCGTGATCGTCCAGATCCTCCTGCTCGACATCGTCTTTTCGCTCGATTCGGTGATCACAGCCATCGGCCTCGCCCGGCGGCTCGGCGTCATGATCACAGCGGTCGTCATCGCCGTCGGTTTCATGCTGCTGTTCGCCGGCTACATCAGCCGCTTCATCGAACGCCATCCGACTCTCAAGATGCTCGCCTTGAGTTTCCTGCTCCTGATCGGCGCCGTCCTGGTGGCTGACGGCTTGGGACAGCACATCAACAAGGGCTACGTCTACTTCGCCATGGCCTTCTCGGTCATGGTCGAGGCCTTGAACCTGAAGGTCCACTCCAAACAGTCAAGCCGATGAAGAGCAACTGGCTGGCGACGAAGACCATCAGCCAGACGAACGCCTGGTCCATAAAACCGTACGAGTGCAGGCCCACGCCGAGCATGTTGACGCCGAACCAGGAGAAGCTCGTCACCACGTTCCCGAAGATCGCCAGGTTGATCAGCCCGCGCTCCCTGACCAGACCGCCCCCTCGGGCATGGAGGATGATGGCGCACCAGAGCACCACAAGCAGCGCGCCGTTCTCCTTGGGATCCCACCCCCAGAACCGGCCCCAGGATTGATCGGCCCAGATGCCGCCCAGAACCGTGCCGATGAAGCTGAAGAGCGTGGCGAAACAAATCACGCCATAGACCATCCGGGCCAACCGCCTGCCGATCGCCTCGGTGAACGTGCCGGTGAACGCCCGCCGAACCGCGTAAAGCACACCGAGAAACCCCGCCACGAACATCGCCGAGTACCCGAGGGTGATGGTGATGACATGCGTCGTCAGCCAGAAATTGCTGTCGAGGACCGCGCGGAGCATTTCCATCGTGTCGCCGCCCAGCGACAGGTTGTGCGCCACAATTTGGGTCAGGAGACCCAACGCGGCCGCCATGACCACGCCGATGCTGTCGCGGTTGAGCCGCTCGATGATCAACCCGAGAAGCACTGCGCCCCACCCGACAAATACGGCCGACGAGTACAGATTGGTGACCGGCGGGCGCCCTTCGAGCACCATGCGGAATGCGATCCCCGCGGTGTGCACGAGGAATCCGACCGCCAACAGCTTGATCGCCGTGCGGTTGAGCACCTGGAACCATCCAAACCAGGACGCGCACCCGGCGAGAAACGCCAGGAGATAGAGCGCCAGACTGACCACAAACGGACGCCACGCGTTGTAGACAAACTCTCGGGAGGCCTTTCGCACTTCTGACGCGAAAGGCGCCGCGAGCCAGCCTTGATAGGCGTTCAGAACCCGATTGAACTCATCCGGTTTGCCGAGTCGATACGCCGAGGCCATGGCCGCGTAAGAACGGACCGCGGGGTGCACCTCACCCGCGTGGATCGCCTCGAGCAGGCTGGTCCCCAGGTTCGACCACGGCTCGCGTCCGGTCTCGAGGTCGCGCGGCGGGATCAGCAAGGGGTAAGCCAGGCTGCCCAAAGCGTCGAAGCCCTGCAGCGCCTTGGCGAGCCGGTCAAGATCCTCCTGGCTGAATGGCTTGTTCTCCTGGCGGAGCCGCCACGCCGCCAGACCTGGACCGAGAGATCTCTCGAAGGCGGCGACGGAGGCGGCGAAGTCCTCGGTGTCTTCGGGCCGGAAGCTGTTCTTGAGCCGGTGATAGAGCGAAACCCCGCTGGAGAGCCTCACGACCGCCTTCTCGAAACTGCTCCGGTTTTCAACCGGCACCGCGCTCGCGCGACGCGCTTGCGTCTCGATCTCCTCGACCCGGCCCCGAATCTCGCCAAAAGCGACGTAGATCGAACCGTCCGGGGCCAGACCCAGGAGGCCGCGCAACTCGGGATGGTCGATCTTGAAGACCTTTCGGCCGTCGGCGACCTCGGGTTTCATGGCGACTTCGAGGAGCCAATCGATGGCCGGCATCCGGGCGCCGCGGCCCAATCCCACCGACTGCTTGCCACAAAGAACGAGCAGGCCGTTCCGCGCGACCGAATCGAGCGGCTGCAAACGTCCATTCAGCACAGCCGGCAGGCGCCCGAATCCGATGCTGTCGTAATCGGTAGTGGCGTGGGGCGGACGCAGCCCGCTCAGGGCCCAGAGGCCGAAGACACCGGCGACAATCCACGGCAGCCATTTGTTCATGCGTCTTTTCGTTTCACGAAGCTCACGAGGTGACTGAGAAACTGGACAACCAGCCCCGCGCCCATCAGCGCGCACGAGAAATAAGGCGTCAGCCAGCCCGGGTTTCGGACCACCTGCAGGATCGTCACGCGCGGGTCCTGCTGGTCGTAGCCCGATTGGTAGAACGTCTCGCCTCCATACCGCAACGGGTTATTCATGTAGATGCGCACATCGCGGCTTTCGCCCGTGCGCGCATGGGTCAGATGCACATCGCTCGAGAAGTTCCTCGGGATGTCAGTGCCCATGTACCTGTCATGGGAAAACTGACGCAATTCGAGGGTGAAGGGACGGTAATGCCGCGCGGGGCGCAGCGCGATTTCGTAGTTCTTGCCCTCATGCTCAAAGCCTTGATTTGCGCCGATCCAAAGCGACACGGCCCAGACGCCCAGCGATCCGCCGGGCGCAACCAGTTCGACATAGGCGGCGGGGACGTTGCGCCGATCCATCCGCGTCTCGGGAGCGGCGGAGACGAACTGGATGCGCCGGCCTGCCCCCTGGTTGGCCTGGGCCGTCCCCTGCCCCGGCTCGATCGGCCTGTGCGTCGAGTTGGGCCAATAGTCGATCACCCGGACCTCGAACGGGAGGCCGGGATGCCGGATCTGCTTGTGTCGGGCGAGGCGCGTCTCGGGTATGGCCACCACGAGGTCGTGGTCGGGAGCGCTGGATTCGAGGATGGCGAGTTCGCAGAGGCGGGCGTCCTCCGAGTAGCTCCTGGGCTCGCCTTCGCGCAACCGCATCGTGCTCTCGGTCGAGAGCAGGTCGGTTGCGAGTTGGCCCAGCAGAAGCAGGATGAGGCCCGCGTGGATCATCAACAGACCCAGTTTGTCCCGGCTCAGGCCAAAGCGCCGCGCATGCGCGCAGATCAGGTTGATCAAAAGCACGCCGCCGACCAGGTAACCGCCCGGGAGGACCGGCACTCCAACCGATGTGCCAGGGATGGTCCAGAAGACCAGCACGCTGCGAAAGTATTTGGCCTGGGACGCGTAGAGGCCCAATTCGACTTGCGCCAGCGTGCCGGCGAACACCAGCACCATCGCGCACGCCAAACACACCAGCGTGAGCCGCATCGACGCGAAAAACCTCATCATGGGATTAAGGGGTGTATCGGGCCGTTCGCACAAACTCGAGGAACGCGTCCTTCTCGCCCGCAACAGCGGCGTCATCACCCAGGAGCTTATAGAACCAGGTTTGCCCGTTCCGCGCAATGCCTGCCGCAACCATCCGGCGGTGCGTGGTCTCCGCCACAAGTTCAACCGCGAAGGCCTCGGCGTCCGCAACCTCGATCGGAATCCGCAATTTGGCCAGCCCCGATTCGTCCACGGC
>CAYPUR010000035.1:0-27879 GCA_964413865.1 uncultured Verrucomicrobiota bacterium | reverse complement strand
CCGCACAAACAATGCTCACGGTTCTGGAACGACGGAAGAACGGCGAGACGTTCCTGCTGAATTGGTGTTGCCACGCGGTTTACGGCGAGCGGCCTAAACCGATTGACCACATCGCCGAGCAGGAAGACGTGACCGAGTTTGAAACAGTGCGCCTGAGACACAGGCTCATGGCAGATCCCGGGGACCCGGAAGCACTCCAGTTCCAAGACGACATGATCTTTCCGGAGTTCGGCCAGGCTGTAGGTCGCTTCGACTTGCGCCAGGCCGTCTGTGCCAAGGGTGATCGTCCGCTCCGAGGTCATTTGCCCCTTCGCCCGGTAATGCCGATCCACTTGCCGGCCGATTCCCGCGCCGAACAGCACGCCCACCGCTAATGAACGCTGCGAACCAGGCGCCCCGTTCCCAACCGCTTACACCGGGGGCTCTCGTGGGCGACTCGACGCGGGCAATCGCTTCCAGCGCCTCCAGCGCCTCCTTTTGCGCTGCCAAGTCCATCCGCGGCAGTTTGACCTCGCGCAGGACGCCCAGCTTGGTGTTGACCACCCAATACCAGAGCTTGATCAACACCGTCGTCTCAAGCGCCAGAATGAAGATCACCTCCCAGAGAATCCAGGACCGCACATCATCTGCCGCAAGGAACTGGCGCACGCACCACCACGCCACGATCAGGCAATCGAGCGGATACACCCAAGTAATGCGTTCGATCTTACGATACCTGGCGAGGAACGCGTCCAGCGCCCGCGTGCGCAACCCCGCCGCGCGCGATGGCGATGCAGGCTTCTTGCAGAACATCCCGCGCGGCGGCCTCCGCGCCCGTCAGTCGCAGTGCGTGCCGCCAGAGCGGTTCCTGCCAGCGCGCAAGCAACGTCTCCAAGGCGGCGGGATCGCCCTCGCGACAGCGAAGGACGGGCAATTCGTCCTGGATGGATTGGCTCACGCGCACTTCGAGTCCGATTCCGTTTCCACCTGCAAGGTGAAGCGATGGATTCCGCATGAGGTGTGGAAACTGCGGCAGGCGGCCTCGTCCCTGGCGGCGCGGGCGGTGTCGGCCGCGTCGGCCATCGCCCAAAGCCTCTCAAATACTTCTTGTTGCGAGCCAGATCACCCAAACCGCTCTCCGACTGATTCCTGGTGACCGGCACTTGCTTCCCAGCTATCCCGTCCGGTGGGTCGGGTCCTGATCGCGCCCCGCTTCATGAGGCACTGTCGTCGGCTCAATGCGGTGTGGTCAGGGCAGGAGCCACCGAGCGGGGTCGGCCCCGATCTGCTTCCCGTGCTCGATCGCCGCCTGAATCAGGACCGGCGAGAATTCAGTCGAACTATTGTCCAGCCCGTACCACTCCTGCGGAGCCAGCACGTGGATGGGCACCTGGCGTTTTCTGGTAGCCGTCTCGAGCCGCTCGATGGCCTTGGCCATGCGTGCGGACAGCGAACCCCGGGCGGCAGCTCGGACCACATCCCCAATGCCCTCGATCACCTGGTTCCAGGCCAGGGCGCCGCGAATGTCGTCCAGGTACACCTCGTCGGTCAGGATCTCGACCGTCCGCTTCAGCACATCCAGTCCGCTGACCCTGGTCCCCAGCCAACTGTCGTCCCATCGCTGGTAAGACTGCTCCTGCACGCCCGAGGCGGGCAGATCGTCGCCGCTGCGCACCAACCGGCTTGTCAACAAAACGTAAATCTCCTCCGGTTCAGCCTCGAATGCGCTGGAAAGCGGCGTGATGTTTCGGACCCCGCCGTCGACCAACACGTCCTTCGCAGTGGAGTTCCGGACAAACGGGAACACGACCGGGATCGACGCCGAGGCCAGCACTTTCTCGATGAACTTGGCATTCTTCGGCTCCCATTCCTCATACACGCCACGGACCAGGGAAACCGTCCCGACCTTGAAATCGCGTCCCGACTTCCGCAGGGCCGGAAGCGAGAGGTGCTTGTTCAGCAACCGCTCGAGCGGGGCCAGCGAGTACAGACTGTCGGCTCCGGCCGCCAGTCCCAGCACCCCCCCCGCGCGTTCGCCATACACGCTGTGGTTTCCTTTGATCTCATCGAGCCAGAGCCGCTCGAGGTCCACCACCCGGCCCTGAAGGGATTTGAGGGACTCTTGCCCGGTGGGCGCTTGGGCGAGAAACGACGCGTTGAGCGCCCCGACGCTGATTCCGCGGATGATTTGAAAGTCGAGTCCCTGGTCGATGATTAGGCTATGCAGCATTCCGACCTGGTACGAGCCGCGGGCTCCGCCCCCTCCGAGCACAAGTGCTCTTTTCATGGCCAATCCTTTGGTTGTGGTTCCTATCGCCCCTGCTGGCGGTTTCCTGTTCTTGGTGCCGGGCCACCAGGCAGGCGGGATAGCGTAACATTCATGGGGCAGCTCCCGGTGTCAAGGGAGCGATCGATTTCGTGCTGGCCAGCGTGCCGAGGTGACGCTGCCGAAGCGTCAGCCCGGGCATTTCACAAGGCGGCGCGTGATCTGTGTCCGGGCTGTTCCTCCATCGAACCCCCCGCTACCACGGCTTGCGTTCGTTCAGAGCACGGACGATCGCGCGCCTGAACTCGAGCGCATCGATGCTGCCGACCGCCCGAGACACCACCTTGCCTTCGGGTGAGAGCAGGACGGTATAGGGAACCACCCCCTGCCACTCGGGATCGAACGCGTCGATCAGCGGGGCACGGTCGGACGAGGCGAAGATGAAGTTGCGGGTGGACGCCTGTCTCTGCTTGAGGAACTCGAGGACTTGCCGTTGTTCCTCCGGACGGTTGACCGCGACAGTCACAAGCTCGAATTCCCGGTGCCGATACATTCGGTGCATGGTGACAAACTCGTCGAACTCCGCCACGCAGGGCGCGCACCAAGTGGCCCAAAACGTCACCAGTCGGAACTTCGCCGGGTTCCCTGCCCGCAACTGCTTGAGCGCGTCCGCATCCGCGCTTTGCAGGCCGACCGGTTCCGCCGCCAGCTTTTCCATGAAGGCCTTGACTGCGTCCGCTTTGCCTGACCACTTCACCGAGCAGCCCACCACCTTGGTCTGTGCGGTGGGCGGCGTTCTTCCCGCCAGCACGGCGTCCAGAGCCTCGCGCAGGTGCTGGACCTTGACGTGCTGGACGCGCTCCGAATCATCGATCCCGCCCGCGTAACGCAGCTTGCGCTCGCCGTCGAACAGAAAGA
The DNA here is from genome assembly GCA_964413865.1 of uncultured Verrucomicrobiota bacterium. GTDB lineage: Bacteria > Verrucomicrobiota > Verrucomicrobiia > Limisphaerales > J093 > MWFF01. The sequence continues at coordinate 24,716 of CAYPUR010000035.1, read as the reverse complement.
CGTGCGGGGTCGCCACCGGCCCATAGGCGCGAGATGCCTCCTGCGTCTCGCCGTCGTACAAATATGGGAAGCTGAATCCACGCTCCTTCGCGCGCAGCTTCATGTCCGCAAAGGAATCCCCCAGGTCGGCCCACCCCAACTCGTCCAGCCGGACGGAATGCGGATCGTTGGGCGAGATTGCCACCAGCGCCACGCCTTTATCCCGGTAATCGGCGGCCAACTGCATAAGCCGCCCTTCGTAATACTGAGCGGTCGGGCAGTGGTTGCAGGTGAAGACCACGACCAGCGCCCGCGCCGCCGCGAAGTCGCCCAAAGAGTAGGTGCGGCCATCCACACCGGGCAGACTAAATTCAGGCGCGGCAGCACCCAGCGGCAGCGTTCGAGGCTGCGCATCCGCCGCGCGCCCCCCGACGGCAAGCAGGCCGGCAAGGGCGAGAGCTGCGATGCCGACGGCTCGGCGACCAGCCGAGTTCTGTTCGGCGGCGCTTCGGGATCGACCGTGTGAATCGTTCAAAGAGCTGTTCATGCAAAGGGTCTCCTGGGCCGGCCGGAGATCGATGACACTCCCGAGTCGGCGCAACGGAATAAAGGAGCGCATCCCGCGGCAAAGTCAAACCGGGCTAGGCCCGTTGGGTCGCGCCACCCTCCTCGATGACCTTGAAGCCCATCAGGTCACCCAGGTCGCGCACCGCCTCGGCATAGTCGCCATAGAAAACCACCCGGTGCAACAGGGTCATGACGCCCCCCTGGATCGCATCCTCGCCCCAGTTGAGAAAGAGCCGCCGCGCATCAGGCACGCTTTGCGCGAACTGGGTGCGGCAGGCCAGCGGGCTGGTGCTGGTTTCGATGATCTTGCCGGGCGTCAACAGCATCGTGTTGAGGCTGACCAGTTTGGCGCAGGTCACCGGCTGGCCGATGCGGTTTTCGACTTCGAGGGCGACGCCGCCCTTGCTGTCGGTCTGTGTGCGAATCGTGAACGGCAGGCGTTCCCCTCCGGGTCCATCCATCTTGGTGGCCGACGTGCAATGGAAATGCACCATCGCACCCTTGGCCTTGTCGATCACGGGGTCGGTGATGAACCCGGGCACGCCAAAGGCGTAAGTGAACATGAGCATCGTCAGTGTCGAATCCATGTCCCCTTCGCACGCGCCGACGAACCCGAGATCGTTGAGCTTGCTGAACGTCAGGCAGCCGCGCGGATTGCCCATGCAATGCGAACTGGTGATCGCCTGAGCCCGCTCCTGGATCATCAACTCCTTGACCGCCAGGTAGAGCCGCGCTGACTCGATGATCTCCTGCCGGGTCGGTTCGACGATCTTCCTGGCTTTGCTGAGCCAGTACTCCTCCGCCTCCGCTTCAGCCGCCTTCGGATCGATGCCTTTCATCAGTTCCTGCACCCGGTCGTTGCTGACGGAAATCACTTCCGCACCGAACCGCTCCTTCACCTGATCCGCCGAGCAGGCCTCCGCCGTCCCCTGCGGCGGCCCCCATGCGATGATGCGGCTCCGCTTCATCCAGGCGGGGACTCGCAACAGGCGCACGGCGCGATCCAGTTCCGTCCAGTCGCTGCTCGGCAGGAGAACGACCTTCTTGCCCTGCTTGTGCCACTGGGGGAAGTACATCCAGCCGTGCCCGCTAAACGGCTGCGAGAACAACACCGTCGGCAGCCCGACGTCGATGAGCTTTCCCAGCACCGGGGCATCGCCACCGTGACCGGAAAGGTGGATGAGCATCAGGGCGTCCGCGTCGCGCACTTTCTCGGCCAATTGATCGACCTGGGCCGGTGGAATCAGGTCGCCCCCGACGAACTTGACGTCTCCGAGCTTCGCCTCCATGTCCGCGAAGTACTGCTCGAACTTCGCAAGTTCTTCGGTGGGGTGAGCCAGGTACATGTCTCCGGTCCGGCCGGCGTAAACCTTGTAGATTCTGGCTGGTGGCAGCTTCGGCCAATCGCCTGCGGTGGACGCCATGGCCCAGGGTGCCCAGGCCTTGGACGCGCACAAGGCACAACCGACCGCCGTGGTTCCGAGGAAGGACCGCCGCGTAATTCCGCATTGCTTCATAGTATTGCCTCCGTGCTTGAATAACGAATCATCCGTCGCGCGCAACGCCCGAGACTTCCCGCTTTGGTCCGCGGATCCCGTGCGTCCGGAATACTGCCGCCGCCGACCTCACCGGGTCTCATTCAAAGGTGTTGCTTGGTGGGTGAGTCTGGAGACGAGTCTGGCGTCGAGCAACGGAAAAGTCCGAGGATGGAAATCCGCCAGCCCGACGGCAGGAGTGACGGTGCAGCCCTTGTTCATCGATAGCGATGACATCCAACGGATCAATGCGCGCGGGGACCGTGAACCGAAGTCTCCCGCTCTCAATCGTAATCCTCTCTCGACGATTCCGATTACGATGCACCGATGAACCGGTCTGTGAGTCTGATTGCCTCGATCGACCGGCCCAATTAACCTCAGCCCGAATCTATGGGACACGTCTTGCCGTCCAGTTCGTTTCACGCCGGGGTTCTCGCAGCTTTCCTGGCGGGCGCGCTCTGCCTCACCCAGGTCGGCTGTCGACGAGCCACAGAGCCGGCGGGCCCGTCGCCTCAAGTCATCGAGGCCATGAACCGCGGAGTGAGCCTGATGGGGCAGTATCTGTACGACGACGCCGCCAAGGCGTTCGAGGAGGTGCTCGCCGCCGCGCCCAATCTTGTCGAGGCCCGGCTCAACCTGGCCATCGCCCTGTTCAACCGCAATCGCAAGGAAGACCTCGATGCAGCGGAAAAGCTGGTTGGGAGCCTGCTCGAAGCGGATCCGAGCAACACGCGCGCGCTCTATTTCCATGCGATTGTCCTGCAACACGTGGGGAAGGCCGAGGAGGCCATTCCCCCGCTCGAACGGGTGGTTCAGGATCGCCCGAACGACGGCGCCGCGTGGTATCTGCTGGCCCTGTGCAGACAGCGGACCGGTCAGCCCGCCGAGGCGGACTTTCTGCGTGCGGTCGAGCACCGCCCGTACCTGTACAGCGCCTATTATCAGCTCTACCAGGGCGCCTTGCGCGCCGGCCAGGACGCCAAGGCCCAGGAGTACCTGGCTATGTTCAAGACGCTCCGGGCGAGTCCGCTGGGCGAATCCATCGAACTGCCGCAGTACAATCAGATGGGCGATCTGGCGCTCGCTCAGCCCTTGTCGAGCGCTTCCCCATCGCCCATCACGAAAAGCCAGTACGGTCTTAAGACCGCAGTGACGCTCTTCACGTGGACCGGCCCGGTCGGATCGGACACCGATCCCCGGGCTGCGCGACCGAACGGCGCGGCGGCGGGCGATCTGGACGGCGATGGGCGTCTGGACCTGATCGTGCCGCTGGGAGCGCAGGGGGGCGTGGCGCTGCTGCGGCAGACTGGGGAAGGCCGTTTCCTCGAAACCACCGTCGGCTCGGGTCTCGAGGGTCTGACCAACGCGCTGAGCTGCGCCATCGGCGATTTCGACAATGACGACATCGCCGATCTGTGCGTCCTCAGCGCCGATGCGAATCGCCTGTTCAAAGGCAACGGGGACGGGACGTTCACTGACGCGACTCCGCGCGCCGGCTTGGAGGCGGCACCCGGACACAACCGCAGCGGGCTGTTCCTGGACGCAGATCATGACGGCGATCTCGACCTGTTCATCTGCCGCGACGGCCCCGACCAGCTCTGGAACAACAACGGCGACGGCGCGTTCGCCAACATCGCCGATCCGGCTGTCCTGGCCAAGACCGACAGCCGGTCGGTGCTCGTCCTCCCGGGCGACGTGGATCAGGACCGGGACATGGACCTGGTAGTCCTGCGCGACGGACAATCGTCCGCCCTGTTCCTGAACGAACTGCTCGGGCATTACCGGGAGGCGGCGCATGGGCTTGACATCCGCGCGGAAGGAGGAGGCGCGCTCCAGGATTTCAATGGGGACGGACTCCTGGATCTGGTCGTGCTCGGCGGCGAGCCGCGATCGCTCGGCCTTTACCTCGGTCAAGGGCGCGGCCAATTCAAGCTGGACGAGACGTTTGCACGCAGTGCGAAGGCTCTCGAATCGTGGGGCGCGCTGCGCGGGATGCGCGTCGCCGACATCGATCTGGACGGCGATCTCGATGTCGTCTGCCTCGGTCCCGAGGCGCACCTGCTGCTTAATGACGGGAAGGGACGCTTCGTGCCGCAGCCACAGGTTTGGAAAGCCGCGCCGGGCGCGGCGCTGGCCGGAATCGAGGTTGCGGATCTCACGGGCGACCTTGTGCCGGACCTGATTGTGATGGAACAGGGCGCCACCAGCCGGCTGGCGCTGGCCGCGGGCGAACTCGTGCCGCCTTCGACGGCGCTGGCCATCCAGCCCAGCGGCATCCGCAGTCGCGACGGGCGCACGCGCAGTCCAGCGAGCGGCTATGGCGTCCGCCTCACGGCGCGGGCCGGCCTGCGCGAGCAGCGCCTGTTCCACACAGGCCAATCGGGCGGCGCCCACCAGTCCGCGCTGCCGGCCCTGATCGGTCTGGGCGGCGCCGGCAAGGCGGACTCTATCGAGTTCCTCTGGCCGGACGGCGTGGCGCAGGCGGAGATCGGCCTGGTGGCGGGCCAGGTCCATACGGTCTCGGAGATCCAGCGCAAGATCTCGAGCTGCCCGGTGCTCTTCGCCTGGAACGGGACGCGTTTCGAGTTCGTCACCGATTTCGCCGGGGTGGGCGGCCTCGGGTATTTTTCCGAGCCCGGTGTCGCGGCCCCGCCGCAGGTGCTCGAGCATGTGAAGATCGAGTCCCATCAACTGCGGCCGCGCGATGGAATCTGCCTGCTGCGCGTGACCGAGCCGATGGAAGAGAGCGCGTATGTGGACCGGCTCGAACTGCTGGCGATCGACCATCCGCGGCAGCACCCCGTCTACCCGGATGAGCGGCTCGCGATTAGCGGCCCCCCGCCCACACACGAGTTGCTCGTTGTCGATTCGCCGATCTTTGCCGAAACCGCGATCGAAGCGAGTGCAGGCGGTGACGGACGACAGCGCGACTGTGCAGATCGCATTGCGCGGGTCGACCGCGTCTACGCGTTCGAGCCGGTGCTGGATCGGCGCTACATCGGGTTCTGCCGTCCACACACGCTCGAGATGGACTTCGGCAGCGGCCTGGCGGGCCTGGGCGCGAACGACCGGGTGTTCCTCTTCATCAACGGCTTCATCGAGTACCCGTATTCACAAACCGTCTATGCCGCCAGCCAGTCGCATCTGGGTTGGGAACCGATCCGGGTCGATCGCCTCGATCCCGATGGCCAATGGCGCACGGTTGTGCCCGATGGCGGCGCGCCGGGCGGCATGGGACGCATGATCACAATCGACCTGAGCGGCCAGATTGCGCCCACAACCCGCAAGCTCCGGATCACGGCCAACCTCGAACTGTTCTACGACCAGGTGTTTGTCGCGCGTCTGGCCCGAACCGACCTGGCCACCGTGCGCACGGTGCCGCTGCGGGACGCGACATTGCGTCCGGCGGGTTTCGCCCGCGAATACACGCCGGACGGTCGGTTTCCTCTGATCTTCGACTACGAACTGTCGGACGCCACGGCGCCCTTTCACACGCTGAAGGGGGCCTACACCCGATACGGCGGCGTGACGGAGTTGCTGCTCGAATTCGACGACCGCTACGTGCTGGTCGGGCCGGGCGACGAGATCGCGATCGAGTTCGACGCGACCCGGTTGCCCTCCCTGCCGTCAGGCCACGAGCGCAGCTTCATCCTCGTCTCGCACGCCTACTGCAAAGACATGGATCTGTACACTCTCACGCCCCAGACTCTCGAACCGCTCCCATTCCGCGCCATGAGCCGGTATCCGTATCCGCTCACCGAACAGTACCCCACGGGCGCTATGCATCAGGCCTTTCTAAAGACCTACAACACGCGACTGATCGAGTAGCGATCCTCGCTTTGATAACGCTCAGAGCGCCGGGTCAGGGGACCCGGCCTACAACCGCTACATTCCTCGATGCTGTAGGCCGGGTGCCCTCACCCGGCGTCAAGGCCCTGCACGCAGAGTGAGAACTGCTGCCGCGTCTCAGCTCTTGAGGAAGCTCTTGAGCATCCAGACGGTCTTCTGATGGAGCGTGATGCGCCCGATCATCAGGTCCTGACTCTCGGCATCGTTCGCCTCGCCCGCCAAGTCGCGCGCCTGGGCGGCGTCGGCCAGGAGTTTCTCGTTCGCTTCGATCAGCGCCCGGACATACGCCTCGGCGCCCAGAGGCGACACGAACTCCTTCATCCGCGCCTTCTGGGCGAACGTGCCCAAACCGCCAATGGCATAGGGGCCCAAGGCCCGAACGCGCTCGGCAATCTCATCGATTGCTTCGAAGAGTTCCTCGTATTGGGTCTGGAACGCGGCGTGCAGGCCAAAGAAGCTGCGGCCCTCGACATTCCAATGTGCCAGATGCGTCAGGGCCATCAGGGCGTAGGAATCGGCCAATACCTGATTGAGGCTGTTGGCCAGGTTCGCGTTGTTCGGAGCGGTTGCGTTTTTGCGTTTCTTCATAAGCATGTTCCATCAAACTGACCCAATGTGTATCCCAAACCGCACCGGACGTCAATTTTCTGCCCCCGGCTTCATCAGGGCGTAGTGGACGCACAGGCCCCGCCCCCACCCCATCAGCAGCCAGGCCGAGAAGAGAATCAGCAGACCGTTCTCGACCAGCTTGCGGCAGATGTACACCTCGCCCGCGCCGCAGCCGCAGTCGAACTTGACCTCGCAGAAGGGGATGCCCAGATCGGCCTGGAGAGGCAATGCCCGTTGAAAGACAACCCAGGTAAACGGCACGAGCATGGCCAACAGCATCAAAGCCGACCCGCGAACGGCCACCCCGGCCAACAGAAGGACGCCGCAAAACACCTCGAACCACGGCAATGCGGCTGCGATCCCGTTGAGCAGAAGCGGGTGCTGCGTCAGATCGTATTCGCGCACCAGCTTGAGAAAATCGACAGGATCCAGGGCCTTGCTCAGTCCCATCTGGAGAAACAACCCGCCCAGCAGCCACCGCGCCAGCACGGCGGCGAGGTCCCATCCTTTGCGTCTTCCAGTCAGTGGCATGGCGCTCATGGCTCCGCGTTCCCAATGTTCCCGCTGTTGCGTTCTCCGACTTCGACCGGCAGGCCGTGCGCGGCCCATTCGCTCATGCCGCCGACGTAGATGAAGAAACGCTCCTTCGGTATCCCAACACCGACTAGAGCGAGCGCGGCAAACTCGCTGTCCTCGCAATCGCCCCCCGTGCAGTACACCACGATTTGCTCCGCCAACTGACAGACGTGCAGGACGGTCGCAAGCTGCTTCTCGGGGCGGTAATGATCGAACTGATAGGCCCCCGGCACATGCCCCTCGAGGTATCGCGCCTCGTCCCGCGCGTCGATGAACACAACCAGTTCCGTCTGGTATCGCGGATCGCGGAACAGGGCCGCCGCCTGGTCAACGTCCGCCCGCTGCAAACTCTCCGCATCGAGGGATCCCGCCACCGGCTGCGCCGGCGCCGCGCCGACCGCGTTGGTGCCGGCAGGGCCAACCTCAGCGGGCAATGCCGCGGGCGCCGGACCTGCCACATGGACGGCCGTGGGAAAGTAATTGCGCGCCAGCACCAAGCCTCGAGGGGACACTGCGTTGGCAGCAAACGCGAACGCCGCGCCCACGATCGCCACAAGAACGCCCTCCCGCAGGACGTCTCCGACCCGGAGTCCGCGCGCGCGCGCCGGCAGTCGAGGGGAATCAGCCTTCAAAGAGGTCCGGATCGTTCGGGGCCGAAGCGAACACACACGCCGCATGCCGACAGTGCGCGACCAGCCCAACTCGAGCCCGATGTTTGAGTGTGCCGGGACAGATCATCCCCTCGATCACCGCGCCCCGGCCGCGGCGGGCGTTGCAGGCCGGGCGGCCGGGCCGGGCGCCGTGACTGAAACCGGGCGCACCATTTGCCGGACCGGCACTGTGATCCGTTGAAAGTCGGGGTGATTTGACTTCACGGTCAGCTCGACCTTCTGGTTCTCCTCGATCTTGAACCCGGACGGGAAGCTCGCCGTGACTGTAAAATAGCGTCCGGGCTGGATCTCCTTGATCTTCACATCCACGCCCTTGACGTTCACCGACGGCTCGCTGAGCACCAGGGCATTGGTGCCGTTGTTGCGGATCGAGACGCTGACGGGCATCGTCCCCGACAACGGCGCCCAGGGCAGGTTGATCAGAGCCGGCAGGACCATCACCGCCTGCTGCACGTTGGCCCAGACACGCACCTCGATGGCCGGGTGATTGGTCGAGGAGGTCTGCAGCGTGATCGTGCCCCCGGCGTTCCCCGGCGTCAGCGGCGGCACGGTCCTCACGACCAGATCATACTCCCGGCCGGCCTGGACGGTCTTCAACTCGGCAGCCAGCGAGGGATTGCTGCTGACCGGCGCGGACAGGGTCAGTGTTTCCCCCGTGTTGTTGACTATCCGCACATTCGTTGATTTTGAGGGCGAGTCCGCCGTGGTGTTCAGGACAGCGAATTGCGGTCTGATTTCAAACGGCTTCCACACGGTGGCCTTGATCTGGAGCACCGCGGTCGGCTGCGTCGGATCGTTGCAGGTGACACTGACTGTCTTGACAACCGGCCCCTCGAATGTGCCGGTGTTGAATTGAATCGGTATGCTGCCGGTCTCGCCTGGCTTTACCTGCCGCGTCCAGCCGCCCATCGTCGTGCACCCGCAAGAAGCCCGCACATCCGTGACATTCAACACCTGGTTGCCGGCGTTCGTGAACACGTATGTGTGCTTCACCACCTCGCCGTTCCTGACCCTGCCGAAATCGTGCACAGGCGCCTCCACCTTCAGGCGCGGCCCGTCCCCGCGAACCGGTTGCCCCCCGGACGACTGCGCCGCCGCGACTGGTGTCTGCTGAGATGTTCCCACGGAAACCGGCGCGTAGACGCGCGGAGGGGGAAATGGAGGCCCGGGCGGGCTCTGGCGTTGCTCCTGCGCGTGGCAAACAAACCCCGCCACCAGCAGGATGCAAGACGCCAACCCGAGCGCGCGCGACTGCGTGCCCTTGCTCCGCGCACAGATCCTTGTCCGATCCGAGAGACGCCGTTCGATGTGGTTTCTAGTCATGTGCCTGTGTCAGCCGGAGCTCCGCGCACATATCCGCGTCCCCGAATCGACACTCTCACGAGCATGGCGGTGAACCACTTCCTCGTCAAGCGAGCCGATTCTTTTCGAATGCGCGCCTCACCCGCCAAGCAAAGCGCCTGTCTGCCAGCCAGCACAGGCTCGCAACAGACAGGCGCTCAAAACGCTCGCGCGGGATCGAGCTTCGCCACGCGCGCAACGGCGACGTTCAACTCAGGCCGCCCGGCCCAGAATGGCGTCCAGGTCGTCTTGCGCCCTCGCGGCAATCGGCTTCAGGTCGAACTTGTCCACCAGGACCTGCAGGACGGCCGGCGTGATGAACGCCGGCAGGGAAGGTCCGATGCGGATATTGCGGATCCCGAGGTAGAGGAGAGTCAGGAGGATCGCGACGGCCTTTTGCTCGAACCACGAGAGGATGAGCGAGAGGGGGAGTTCGTTGACGCCGCAACCGAACGCCTTCGACAGGGCCACGGCAATCTGGATGGCCGAGTAGGCGTCGTTGCATTGACCGGCATCGAGCAGCCGCGGAATGCCCCCAATCATGCCAAAATCGAGCTTGTTGAATCGGAACTTGCCGCACGCCAGGGTCAGGATGACCGTGTCCTTGGGCGCCAATTCCGCGAAATCCGTGTAGTAATTGCGGCCGGTCTTCGCGCCGTCGCAGCCGCCCACCAGGAAGAAGTGGCGGATGGCGCCGGACTTGACGGCCGCAACCACCTGGTCCGCGACTCCAAGCACGGCGTTGTGGCCGAAGCCGACCAGGATGGTCTTGTCGGGCCCGTCCTCGGCGAATCCAGGGGCTGCCAAGGCGGCGTCGATCACGGGGGTGAAGTCGCCATTGGGGACGTGGCGGACGCCTGGCCAGCCGACGCGCCCGGTGCTGAAGATGCGGCCTTTGTAGCTGTCCTGGGGCTCGATGATGCAATTGGTCGTCATCAGGATCGCGCCGGGGAACTGCGCGAACTCCTTCTTCTGGTCCTGCCACGCGCCGCCGAAGTTGCCGACCAGATGCTTGTATTTCTTGAGCCCGGGGTACCCGTGCGCGGGAAGCATCTCGCCATGGGTGTAGATGTTCACGCCCTTGCCTTCGGTCTGTTTGAGCAGCACCTCGAGGTCGTGCAGGTCGTGGCCGGAGACGAGAATGCATTTGCCTTTGACCGGCTCGATGCGGACCGGGGTGGGCACCGGGTGACCGAAGGTGCTCGTGTGGGCGCGATCGAGCATTTCCATCACCTTCAGGTTCACCTCGCCGCACTTCATGTTCAGGGCAAAGAGCGCGTCCACCGAGGGCGGCGTCTCGACCACGTGGGTCAACGCCTCGCTGAAAAACGCGTAGACCTCGTCCGACTCCATCCCGAGCGCCACGGCATGATCCGCGTACGCGGCGGCGCCCTTGAGCCCGTAGATGAGCAGCTCCTGCAGGCCAACCGCATCGGCCCCAAACTGATCGCGCCGCACGAGGATGGAGACCGTACCCGCCTGCGCGACGAGTCCGGACTGCGTCGGAGCGGGCACCCAGATGGCGGGGCCTTTCAAAATCTCTGGGGTCTTGCCCGCCGCCGCGGCCGCCCGCTCGTACAAGGCCCGGGCGCGGTCGCGCATCGTCGCACCCGCGCGCACCGCGCGCTCGACGGCGTCGGCGTCGAAATTGACGTTGGTAACGGTGATGAAGAGCGCCTTCAGAATGTACCGGTCGATCTCGCGATCGGACGTGCCGAGCTGGCGGGCGCGGTGGTTGTACTGGGCCACGCCTTTGGCCGCATGGAGCAACACGTCCTGCAGCGCGGCGGTGGTTTCGTCCTTGCCGCACGACGAGTGCACGGTGCAGCCGGTTCCCTTCGAGGTCTGTTCACACTGATAACAAAACATGTTCTTGGCTCCTGATTGTTGTTCTTCGGTTCTTCAGCGGCCGTCGCGGGTCACTCACCCTTGCCGCAAGTTTCACATAGAACATCATGCCCGCGATCCCGAATGCAAGAATTGACGTGGGTCAATGCGGACCAAAGTGCCTGCAGGGCCTCGCGCAACAGCCGGGAGTGCTGCGCCCATCGTGCTGCGCTGGCCGGCGCTTTGGCGAGGCGTGTGAAATGACCGGGCTAAGCGGGGCGCCCCTCGAGTTCGAGCCGGGCCGCCAATGCCTCATAGAAATCCCCGACGGTTCGCACCTTCTCCATGGCCTCGTCCGGCATGGTCAGGTTGAACGTCTCCTCTGCCGTGATGCCGATCTCGACAAGGTCCAGCGAGTCGGCTCCCAGGTCGGCCACAAGATCGGCTTCCGGCACGACTTGTGCTCGTTCGACCGCCAATTGCCGCACGAGGATCTCTTGCACTTTGGCGATGGTGTTTTCAGATAGAATGCTGTTCATTTTCGATTCCACGTTTCATGGTTGTGCCCAACAGTGTCCGGCGGGTGTAGCGTAACCACGCGGCGTCCGCCTGCCATGTGGATGATTGCGAGGCACTCGACTAGCCAGTCATGTTTGCCAGACTCTTCACCGACAGTGGATTGTCGCTCGACCGCCTGCGCGCGCTGGTGGAGGTCAGCGCAGCAGGGAGCATCGCGCGAGCCGCCGAAGGAGATCCGACCCGCCAGAGCCAATACAGCCGACAGATCAAGGAATTGGAGGACTTCTTCCAAGCCAAACTGGTCGAGCGGCACGGCAAAGGCATCCGCCTCACGCCCGGCGGACGCGAACTGGCGCGCATCTCCCGATTTTTCCTGCTGGGCCTGTCGAATTTCCGGCGCGGCTGCCTGGCCGAAGAACAGGTCTTTCGCATCGGCGCCAGCTCGACTTTCATTGATCGTTTCCTCCTGCCCCTGCTCGCCCGGCCCTCGCGCGATCCCGGTCCCCGATACGCCCTCGAACGGGCCGGTCACATCGAAATCGAGCGACGACTCCACGACTTGACCTTGGACTTCGGGATCGTCAGCACCACGGCGGTCAGCCGACCTCTGCAACTCGCGGAACTCAGAAGCTGGGGATTGCGCTTGTGGATCCCCAAAACCCTGTGCCCCGACGAATCGCGGGTACGACAGGCGCTCCGGGACAAAGAACTGCCTTTCGTCTGGCCAGAGGATGAGCTCGAACTGTCGGAACTCGGCGTTCTTCGGGGCGGCGAGCCGCGTCTCATCTGTTCGAGTTTTGTGGAGGCAAAGGCAGCGTTGGAGCGGCAAGGCGTGGCCGCTGTCCTGCCGGAGTTCCTGGCACCCGCGCAGGCCGCCGACCGGTTTCTATGTCTGCCGGGTCAGGCGGGAGACGCGCCGCGGTATCAATATCGGCTGGCGTGGAATCCCCGGCTGCTGCGACTGAACCCGCACGCCACCCGCCAGCGCGATTTCTTGCTCTCGTCACTGACGAAAGGAGTGATCTCGGACCATCGCTCGTCAGTTTCCCCCCCCTTATGACACCCAATCGTTCCGCCCTGTCCTGGGTCGTGTCCGCCGTCTCTTTGCTGATGAGTGCGCCCGCCGCCTCAGGCGACGCCCTGCCAGCCCAATCCCCAGACAACCTCCGGAGGAGTTTCGCCTCCCCGCCCCAGCGTTATTGGCCGCGTCCGCTTTGGTTCTGGAACGACACGCCTGTCACCGCCGACACGGTCCGGGACCAGATGCGCCAAGCGCGCGACCTCTGTCACTATGGCGGGTTCGGCATCCTGCCCTTCGGCAAGCAGTTTACACCGGCCTACCTGAGCGACGAGTATTTCGCGGTGTACGGTGCGGCGCTCGATCAGGCCAAGGCCCTGGGGCTCACGCTCTCGCTCTATGACGAGTACGGATTCCCGAGCGGCTCGGCCGGGTCGCAGAACTCGAGCGATACGAGTCTGTTTGCGCAGCGCTGGCCGGAGTTGACGATCCAGCGGCTGGACAAGCACGAATGGGCAGTCGCCGGCCCGGCCCGATTCGCGACGAATCTCCCGCCCGGCAAACTGGCCGCGCTGGTGGCGATGAACACCGCGACGTTCGAGCGGGTGGATCTCACGAAAACCGTCCAGGCGGACCGGTTCGATTGGAAGGCCCCGGAAGGTTCCTGGAATGTCATGGCGTTTCTGTGCGTCAGAGACGGCGATCCCATCTGCGATTACCTCGATCCCGAGGCGGCGGACCGTTTCATCGAAATCACGCACCAGGCCTATTACGACCGGTTCGCCGCTCATTTCGGCACCACAATCGACTCGACGTTCTTTGACGAGCCGACGCTCTACCGTGCGGCGGGCCGGACCTGGACCGACCGCTTCAACGAGAAATTCGAGGCGCGGCACGGGTTCGATCCGCGTCCCTACTATCCGGCCCTCTGGTATGACATTGGTCCGGAGACCCAAGCGGCCCGCAACTCCCTCTTCGGATTCCGCGCTGAGCTTTACGCGGAGGGATTCACCAAGCGGATTCAAGATTGGTGCACCGGGCACGGCATCCAGGCCACCGGCCACCAGGATCAGGAAGAGGTGGTGAACCCTGTCTCGGTCTCGGGGGATCTTCTGAAGTGTTTCAAGCACCTCGATATTCCGGGAATCGACAAGATCGGCGGCGACCGCCCGGCCGAGCGCTTCTACAAGCTGGTGAGTTCAGCGGCCTACAACTGGGACAAAGCCCTGGTAATGTCCGAGACCTACGGCGCGATGGGGGACATCTCGTGGGACGCCATGTACATGGTGGCGATGGAGCAGTACACCAAAGGCATCAACGTGCTCATCCCTCACGCCGTGTGGTACGACAACACGAAGGTCACGTTCAAACCCGAACTGTCGTGGCGGCACCCGCTCTATGCCGAGCGCCTCCCCGAGTTCAACACCTACCTGGCCCGGCTCAATGTGCTGCTGCAAAACGACGCCGCTCATGTCGCCGATATCGCCCTGCTCTATCCCATCGCCACGCTCCAGGGCAGCCACCGCCTCGACGGGCCGCTTGGCCACTACCAGGGAGGGGTCACCGTGCCCGAGGCCGACTACGTTGACGTGGGCGAGTTGCTGTCCGTGAACCTGGGCCGCGATTACACATTCCTCCATCCAGAGGTGCTCGACCGGAAGTGCGTGATCGAACGAGGCCATTTGGTCCTGCCCAATCGCGTGCATCCGGGCCGCTTCAGCGTCGTGATTCTGCCGGGCCACAACACAATCCACTCGGGCAGCCTCGCCAAGATCAAGGCCTTCTATGACCAGGGCGGCTGTATCCTCGCCACCGGCCAACTCCCGTCCAAGTCAGCCGAGTTCGGCCGCGACGCGGACGTTGTGCGCATTGTCGCAGAAATGTTCGGCAGATCGGAACCGGGCGCCGACGCGTCTGCGCCATTCGCACTGCGCCGGAACGCGGAGGGTGGCTGCGCCATCCGCTTGCGCGCCTTGAACGCAGACGCCTTGCGCCAGGCGCTCGAAGCGGCCCGACCTGTCTGCGACGTGGCCTTCCAACCCGGACAGGCCCTGCGCTACATTCACAAATGCCGGGACAACCAACACATCTACTTCTTCGCGAACCTCGATCCGAAGTTAAGCGAATGCGCCCTCACACTGCGCGGACGCCACGATCTGGAAGCCTGGAACCCTCACACGGGAGAAATCGCGCCGGTCAATTCCACCCACTCGGACCGCGACGGCATCGCCCTCACCCGCGTCCGACTGGCCCTGCCGCATCTCAAGTCCGTGTTCCTCGTTTCCGCGCCCGGTTCGGTCCGTGCCGTCGAATCAGACACCCGCCAGGGCGCGGACGGCTCCGCCCTGGCCTGGCCGGACACAACGCGCGAGAGCCGGCCGTGGGCGTACGATTGGTAGCTGGGCAGCGGCGTCGACACCAACAACCTGGCCACGCTCGCCTCCCGCGGCGCCACAGTGCTCTTCGAGGATCGGATTCCCGACGACGTGCCCGGCCTTGCCACGCTCGAACAACGCCGCGCTGAGCTCAAGGACATCGTGGCAGCGCTGCGCTTCGAGTCGCCGACACATTGACTCCGCCAGGCCAGCGTGGGACGCGGACGCATCCTGGTGGGCGAACTCGAGACACTCCTCGCGGCTGCGGGCGTGCCGCGCGAACCGCTCGGCGACCATGCCGGCCTGCGTCTCCTCCGCCGCCGTCATGACGAGGGGCGCCTTTATTTCATCGCCAACCAAAGCACAAACCTCCTCTCCGGCTGGCATGCCCTTGCCACACCCGCACTGTCGATTGTGCCGATGAATCCAATGACCCGACGCACCGGTCTGGCCGAAACACGCTCCTTCGATGCTGGCCGGATCGAGGTCCGGCTCGAACTCGAGCCCGGGCACTCGATTCTCCTGCGGACATTGGACCGCCGCGATGTGCAGGGGCCGGCGCGGTCGTGGCTGACGCCCGGCTCCGAGTCACTCGCCCTTCCGGGCCCATGGCAGGTCGAGTTTGTCGAGGGCGGCCCCGCGCTGCCCAGGAGCTACGAGACCGCAGCTCTCGAGTCCTGGGCGCGCAATGGCGACCCGGAGGCCGAACGGTTCGCCGGCACGGCGGTATTCCGAACAACCTTCGAGGCGCCGCCGGGAGAAGGCCCGTGGCTGCTGGACCTGGGCGTTGTGTGTCACAGCGCGCGTGTGAGGTTGAACGGCGAGGACATCGGACATGTGATCATGCCTCCCTACCGACTGGCCCTTCCCTCGCTTCGACCGAGCCGCAACCGCCTTGAAATCGAGGTGACCAACCTGTCGGCAAACCGGATTCGGGATCTGGTTCAAGATGAAAGCGCTGTCCCCGGTGAGATTGTCAAAAACCCAGAATGTTCGGCCCGCACCGACACCGGGCGCATGAACGCCGCCCGTGGCGAAAAACGACCATGACGATGATGCATCGGTGCCGGCCTCCAGACGGGGGGCATTGCGGCCGAAAAAGTGGACGCGGTCGTTGAGCGCGGTGAAACTAGATTCGAAAGCCGACGGATCTTCGTCCAGGCGCAATCGCCACGTAACCCGGTGCGGCTGCATGATGTCGACATCATCGAACGCGGCGTACTGTCGAGCCACATTGCGCACGCCGGAGGCCATATGCACCCGCCGCCCAATCACGTACCCGATCGCGGAGAAATCCCTGACCATTCCGGGCGAGCAGATGTCCCAGTCGCCCTTGCGAAAGTGCCGATTCGACCAGTCGCTCCACCGTCGAGACGCTCAAAGCCGCGGACCGACACGAAGCCCTTCCCCACCGGGAGAGTCAGGAGCCGGATCCGCGGGAAGTTGGCCGAGACGATTCCCAACTGTCTTCAGTGGTTTATTGCTTCGCAGCCTGTCGGGTGACGATGGGGACGTATCCGGCCTCCAGGCCCGGCGGCGGCGTGACAATCAGGGCCGGATCGAGTTCCGCCAGTTTGCCAAACCCAGGTGGTGCGAGGTAGTCCCGGTCTTTCTTCCAACTCCGGTGGAGTTTCTCCACGCGCGCCTGCAAAGCCTCCCGCTCCTGAACCGTCATGTCGGCGTTCAGCAAGGACGGTTGGTCGGCGAAGCGATACCAGTAGTAAGTGACCACGCTGCCGTCCCCCGGGTGCGCCTGAAACGGGCCGGCTTGGGGGCCGGGCTTCTTCCAGCAACTCGCTGGATCCTCGGGCGTGACATAGGCTTTGGGGCGTCTGCCGGCGGGCCGCTCGAAGCACGCCTCGGTCAAACCCGTTTCCGCCGGGACCTCTTCCGCACGCACCGGGACCCATTGCGATTCCCCGCCGTTCTTCACCAGGTGGTAATACTCGGGAAGCTTCACCAGCGAACCATGCTTGGATTCGGTCTGCGTCACGACTTCGGGATTCCAGCGATAGCCGAAGGTATTCGAGTCCGCCGCCATCGGCGTCGCAAAGGAAGTCCACGCCACGGGCGCCTTCTCCTCCTGCGGAGTGCCGTCCGGATAGATTCTCCAAGTGGCCCCGCCTTTGCCGGTGAACCGATGCAGAATGGCACCTTCAGGCTGAATCGCGCCGCTGGCCTCAGCGCCGCCGGCGAACCAGGTCTTCACCGCGCCCCAGAGCGCCTGCTTGTTGTAGGAAGTGATGTGATGCACGAGCCGTGATTCGCCGTTTGTCTCACAGGGAAAGAAGGTCGGCGCGATGCGGGCGTAAGTCTCACCCTTGGCGTCGAGGGCCTGAATGCTGGGGACGTGCTGGGTCTCCATCTGCAAGGCGCGGTTGGGATCCGAGGGACGGCTATCCAGGAGCATGCCGCTGAACCGCGGCTCCGCGACCGCACCGGCGGACCAGAAATAGGGGGTGAAAAACGCCACCGGGCCTTTGAAATTCCCCGTGTTGAGGAAAAGCGTCCAGGATTGATCCCCGGTCGGGATGTCCTGACCGGCGGTGGTGGTCTTGGGCGGCGTGAGCGGAAGCGGCAGGTAGCCGTAGCCGAACAACTCGCCACAGGTGCCCTGCTTGAGATTTAAGCCATCGGGCGGCCACAGCAGCCAGGGGCTCAGTTGCGCGACACCGTACTTGCCTTTGGGTTGCGCCCAGTCTCTGCCCTTCCCGGCCCCGGGTCCGTTGGCCCACTCGCTGAAATTCGGCGCCACGCCGCCCATGATGAATTTGGGCGTCTCCGTCGCATACTCGGTGTCGCGCCACCAGCCCAGGCCGCCTTCGATGTCGGAATACAGCTTAATGGGAGGTGGAGCGTCTTTGCGTGCGAACATCCAGGTGCCGAACAGGCCGGTTTGAAAACGCTGTCCCGGATACTGGGCCAACAACGGCCAGGCGGCGACATACATCGAGAAGCCGACATCGTAGGCATCGGGAACTCTCTCGTTCGGGACGAGGAGGTAGCCAGCCATTTCGCCTTTGTAAGCCCGATCACCGGCCGGCACGGGCAAGGCGATGGCCATGACGGCAATCGCGATCGCCACTCGCACGAAGGCACTGACCCAGGCGGGCCGGCGACTTCTGGCGAGGCGCGCCTCAGACCAAATCCCAATCCTCGACATCATGAATCGCCCTTTCGTTCTCCTGCGCTTCTCTCCCGCGCGGCTCGACCGAGCTCGCCGAGGTCCTCGCCCCGTAGAATCCCTCACCAATGTGGTTGTTGACCTCGACGCTGTCCACTTCCATGTAGCGCTGGGCGTCGAGGCTTGGACGCATTGTGTGGAGTTGGTCAATGATGTGCCGAAAATGGGTTTCGGCCGCACTGGCGTCAAGATGATCGATGCGCAAGCCGTTCGAGTTGGGGTTGGGCACCACGAGTGCCTGTCCGGTGTTGTGCGCACTGGCGGCTGTCCGCGGCGCTCTCACCCGTGAGGGCGGCGCCATCCCCGCGCAGCACTACTGCCTTTCCTGACGCGTGACAATGGGAACGTAGCCCACGTCCAACCCCTTGGGTGGCGTCACAAGCAACGCGGGATCGAGGGCCACCAGTCTGCCGCGAGTGGGAGCCGCCATGTAGTCACGGTCGACCGGCCAGGTTGCGTGGACCTTCTCCACGAAAGCCTGCAGTCTCGCTCTCTTCTCCTCGCTCCACTTGTATTGCTGGAAGCACGGTTGGTCCACAAAGCGATACCACAGGTAAGTCACCGCGGAGCCGTCCGCGAGCCTGGCGGTGAACGGGCCGGCCTTCGGCGTCCACGGGGAACTGGAGCTTCGGCAGCTTCGAGTAGGTCGTCCCGCGCGCATCCTTCGATTCGAGACGCGGCACGGTGTTGATCTCCATCGCGCCGCCGCCCATGACGCCGGGACGGGCATCCAGGCCGCGCCCGTAAAGAAAAGGGTAGTTGAAGAGCTTGCCGATTTTGCTCCACGTCTCGGGGATGTAATAGGCGATGGGGCCCTTGAAGTTCGCTGCGCTGAGGAAGCACGTCCAGCTCTGGTCGCCGGTGGGCGGATCACCGGCGGTCGGATCGGTAAACGGCAGCGCCATCCATGTGTAACGGAGGAATTGCCCCAGCCCGGATTTCGTTGTCATCTTCCCGGTGGTGAGAAATCCGGGCTAGCCTTGCTGCCGGAACTGTCTTGGCGGTGTTTGACGTGAAAACGCGAAAGTCCGCACAATGAACGGGGTCTGAGTTCGGCCGACGCGGGCGGGATAATGCCGCCCACGCTCCACCCTCATTCACTCAGATCAAATGCCCCTCTCCCAACAGGTGCTCGGCCCAGGCGGCGTCTTCGGGCCCGAGCGGCGGATCGAGCGGGAACCGGTAGTCGAGCAGGTGGTACCGTCCCCGTTCGTGGCACTGATCGATCAATGGTTGCAGGTCCAGGGCGACGTCCGCATCGGTCGGGCGCAGCGGGACGCGGAGACACGGGAGCCGGTCGCGCAGCCGAATCGGATACACCTCGCACTCCCCAGTGCGACCGGCCCGGAAAACGCAGACGCCATAGGTCGCGCCAGCTCCACGGAGAGCACGGCGAACACCCTCGGGCAATAGCCAGCCGCCTTGCCGCACCAGGTCCATCTCCACGACACTCGCCCCGCCACTGAGGAAGCGGCGCCGCCTGCGGTGAAAACGCTCGCGCTCCTCGGTTTCAAGTTTGTTGCTTGGGCTGAGCCACTCGAGAGCCGTAACCAGCCGTCCGGTCGTGTCGCGGATTTCGATCCAGCGCTCGATCTCATCCTCGACAAGCACCCGCAGCGGTTCGGTGGCCGGTGGTGTCGAAGAGTTCAGGGCAACTGCCGCCGCCGCGGGTTCCTGCAGCCTCCAAGGTTCGCGCACCTGAACATCCGGACGGTACTCGGTCCCGCGCTCGTCCGCGCCAATCACGACCGTTTCCTCCTCGGCTCCCGCCACCAAGTCCGCGGGCAATCGTTCCTGCAGGGCATCGCGGCAGTAGGCGACCAACATCGTGTGCGCGTCCCGCCACCGTTGCTGGAAGAACGGGTTCATCCCTGGAAACGGGTTCTTCGTCATCATGCCCGCGACGATAGCACCTCGGTTGGCCATCGAGCAAGACAGGCGCAAGCCAACCACGAGCAAGTCCATGAGATGCCGTCTGGCTCATGTCGGGTCACCGAAATCGCTATGGATCGCCGGTTGAAACGGCTTGAGGCCAATGTGTCGTGTGGCATATTCGCCCCGCGTGCGAGCGCATGATTGGCCTGGGTTTGAGCCCTGGGATACAAGAAAGGGATACAAGGGCAAGCTTGGGCTGGTCTGGTGGCGCTTAACTCGTTCCCAACCAATTGGAAGGGTGGTGGAGTGGTTCAAGACACCTGGCTCAGAATCAGCGTTCCCTATGAACTCATCACCCGTAGCGTCGCTCGGCCTCGCAGCTCTCCTAGCCTGCACGGGGGCCACTGGGGCCGACCGCCCCGCCCCGCCCCCCAACATCATCCTCATCCTCACCGACGACCAGGGGTATGGCGATGCGAGTTGCAGCGGCAACCCGGTTCTCAGGACCCCCAACCTCGATCGGTTGCATCGCGAAGGCGTGCGGTTCGAGGATTTCCATGTCAGCCCAACCTGTTCGCCCACGCGCAGCGGCCTCCTGTCCGGCAAACACGAGTTCAAGAACGGCGTCACCCACACCATTCACGAACGGGAGCGCCTGAGCTTGAAGAGCACAACCATCGCCCAGGTCCTCAAGTCTGCCGGCTACACCACCGGCATCTTCGGCAAATGGCACCTGGGCGATGAAGACCCCTACCAACCCCAAAACCGCGGCTTCGATGAGGGGTTCATCCACGGCGCGGGCGGCATCGGCCAATCGTATCCGGGCTCGTGCGGCGATGCGCCCAAAAACAGCTACTTCAGTCCCGTCATCCGCCACAATGGCCGCTTCGTGAAGACCAGCGGCTATTGCACCGATGTCTTCTTCGACCAGGCGATTGCCTGGATCAAGTCGGTGAAGGGCGATCGGCCTTTTTTCGTCTACCTGACACCGAACGCACCCCACACGCCTTTGGATTGCCCGCCGGAATACGAAAACCGCTATGCCGGCAAGGTCGGCGAAAAGGAGGCGAAGTTCCTGGGCATGGTCGCGAACATCGACGACAACGTCGGCCGGCTCCTGGCCCGCCTGCGGCAACTCGAGATCGAACAGAGCACGCTCCTCATCTTCCTCAACGACAACGGCGGCACCTTCGGCTGCAGTATCCACAATGCAGGCATGAAGGGCCAAAAAGGAACCGCCCACTGGGGCGGCACGCGCGCTATGTCCTTGTGGCGCTGGCCGGGCACGCTCGAACCGGGCGCGTGCCATCGACTCACGGCGCATGTCGACATCTTCCCGACCCTCGCCGAACTGGCTGGGGCGCGCGTGCCGGACGACGTCAGGGCCTCGCAGGACGGCTTCAGCCTGGTGCCCTTGTTGAAAGACCCGCGCGCCGCGTGGCACGACGACCGCATGCTCTTCACTCACGTCGGTCGCTGGCCCGTCGGTGCTGACCCCGTCAAATACGGGCCGTGCAGCGTGCGCTGGCAGCAGTATCTCCTGTGGCGGGCCAAGGACCGATGGGCCCTCTTTGACCTCGAAGCCGACCCTGGCGAGACGACCGACCTCGCCCTCGATCAACCGAAGGTGGTGACCCGACTCGATCGAGCTTATGACGCATGGTGGAGCGCCATCCTGCCCTGCCTCGACAACGAGCAGGCCCACAAGACCGCGCCCTCGATCAATCCCTACAAAAAGCTGTATTGGGACCAGTATAAGGGCCCCGGCCCAAACAACGCGCCGCCTGAAGGGAAGTCCCAGCGGGGCGTGGGAGACGAGCGTGGAAAAGCGGCGGGGGCTGCCTCATGACGTCGAGGATCGGAATCGGTGGGAGTCGCGCCTCGCCAGCCACTGCATCGTCGAGCGCGCCGGCCTCCGACAGACAGCAACGCCAGCCGTGGCGGGCAGGGGCGTGCATTTTGGCGGGGCTCGCCCTGCTTGCCGGCTGCGGCCCCGCACCCGTCGAGACGGACGGCCAGCCTTCGGCCAGACAATCCACGCCCGCCTCCAGCCAGGCGGCCTGCCTGCCAGACCTTTTCGAGGATGTCACGCATCGCGCGGGCATCGACTTCGTCCATCAACTCGCAGGCGGCACACTGGATAACATCATGAAATCGGACGGCGCAGGCGGGACCGTCCTCGATTTCGACCGCGACGGGTATCTGGACCTCTATCTGGTCAACTCCGGTCCCGACCCGGTCTTGGGACAGACGCCGGAGGGGACGCCCCGCTGGCCCAATCGGCTCTATCGCAACCGCGGCGATGGCACATTCGAGGACGTGACCGCGCGGGCCGGGGTGGGCGGGCACGGTTTCGGCACCACGGCTGCCGCCGCGGACTATGACAACGACGGGGACACGGACTTGCTGGTGGTGAACTTCAATGGCCTGATCGTCTACCGGAACAACGGGGATGAGACATTCAACGACGTGACCGAGCGCGCGGGCTTGATCTCGAGCCAGGCGGGCATTTCGGCAACGTTTGCGGACGTGGACAACGATGGCCACCTCGATCTCTTCGTCGCCAACTACCTTCGTTACGACCCGGCGGTTCAAGTGCCGCCAGGCGCCCAGACGCCCTATCCCGGCCCCCTGGCCTACGAACCGGAGTTCAACCTGCTGTATCGCAACCGCGGCAATGGCACGTTCGAGGACATCAGCGAACGCGCCGGCATCCGCATCCCGGGCCATCGCGCGATGTCGGTCAGCGCGTACGACTACGACCTGGACGGCGACGCGGATTTCTACGTGTCCAACGACGGCACGCCCAATCTGCTCCTGTCCAACGATGGCCAGGGGCGGTTCACCGAGGTCGGCCTCAAGTCCGGCGCGGGCTTCAACCAGTTCGGGGGCGCCGAGGGCTCGATGGGAGCCGCCATCGGGGACTGCAATGGAGACGGGCTTCCCGACATGTTCGTGACGCGTTTCGGCAAGGCCTCGCTCTATATCAACTCGCCCGGCGGATTCTTCGAGGATCGGATTCAGCCCTCCGGTATCCTCCAGGTCACATCCAAGTTCACCGGCTGGGGCGGCAATTTCCTCGACTCCGACAACGACGGCGACCTGGACCTGTTCATTGCCAATGGCGACGCCCATTTCCTCAAAGGCATGCCGCCCCTCCTCTTCGAAAACCAAGGTAAGGCGTCCTTCGCCGAGACCAGCGCTCGAGGCGGATCGGCCTTTGCAGCGCCCCACAACGCCCGCGGCAGCGGGGCATGGGACTTCGACAACGACGGACGCCTCGACCTCATCCTGACCACCCTCGGCGGACCAGCCGTCCTGCTCCGCAATGTCGGGTCAACACCGACCCGTTGGATCACCCTCCAACTCGAAGGCACACAGAGCAACCGCGACGGTTTCGGAGCCCACGTCCGAGTCACCGCGGGCGGACGCACCCGCGCGGCGCAGTCCCGCTGCCCGACCAGTTACATCTTCCAGCAGGATCCGCGTCTGCACTTCGGATTGGGGGCGAGCCCGGCAGCGGACCGGATCGAGATTCGCTGGTCCAGCGGACAGGCTCAGACGCTGACAAACGTGGCAGCCGGGCAGCTTCTCAAGATCACCGAGCCCGGTGCCTCGAGATGGACGCCGTAGCGAAACAGTGACGGCCTCTGGAATTCTTGCCCCCCAGCAATGTGCGATCAAGTCACCTTTAAGCCCACAGACCGATTCCATGTCGCGATCGCGACATGGAATCCGCGCAATAGACTTGTATCATTATGGACACGAAGGACTTGTATCGAAGTGCGCAATTGGAAAGATCCGCATGCCGCGGGCCCTACTGGCGGCTCATTTTTGCCCGAGCCGCTTCGAGGATCTTCTTCTCACGCTCGGTCAGGCTGTGGATGCCCTGCGCGGAAATCTTGTCCAGGATCGGATCGACCTCACGACTCATGAAGTCCGCTCCGGAGGACGGCTCGGGGTCCATGGCCCGACGCTGGCGATGGGCTCGAACGCGCGGCGCGGCCGCACCGACCAGTTCACGGCGAATCACAGTGGGACGCAGACGCAGCCCTCGAAGGTGTCTGCACGCGGCCAGTTGGCGCAGTAGAAGGTAGCCGACGGCGGCCAGCATCCCGCCCAGATGCGCCGCGTGGGCCACGCCCGTGCCGGGACTGAGCATGCCGAGCAGAGCAATCAGGGCCTCGAACACGAGCAAATACTTCGCGCGCATCGTGACAGGAATCACGAAGGCGATCAGGGTCGTGATCGGCGTCTCCCGATTGAGCAAGGCGAATGCCGCAATGAGCCCAAACACCCCGGCCGACGCGCCAACGACGCCGCTCATCCCGAAGTGACCGGGGAAGATCCAGGCAAGAGCCACTTGCAGAATGCCGCCGACAGCCCCGCTGCCGAAGTACAAACGCAGGAAGAAGGGGCGGCCAAGGCTCTGCTCCAGAGGCCGTCCAAAAAAATAGAGCACGACGCAATTGATGATCAGGTGAAACAGGCTCCCGTGCAGAAACTGGAACGTGAGGATCTGCCAGAACCAGCCGCGCGCCAGCCCGGTCGGCGACAGAGCCAGCGCGCCGAAGAGCCGCCCGTGCCCCTGCGGCCATACCAGCGCAGCGATCAGCCCCAGGATAAACACCGCCGTGTTGATCGCAATCAGGGCGGTCGTCAGCGACCACCGTATGCCGCCGGGGCCTTCGCGCATATACGCCCGGTCATCAATCACAACAGAGAGACTAGGCGAGCCCGCATCCCTTTTCAACGGGCTTTTCGCGCTTTTTCGCCCTCCAGTGCATCGTG
>CAYPUR010000034.1:0-28279 GCA_964413865.1 uncultured Verrucomicrobiota bacterium | reverse complement strand
CTAAGAACCTACCGTCATCTCGCGATTGCGCCCCGCGGGGGGGGGGGTGTAGCACAGCTTGTCAGCCCGATGGACGAGCCGGTATCGTGCGCGCATGAGCGTAACCGCTGAAAAAGTCGCCGAAGTGCTGGCCTTGCCGGAGCAGGACCGGGCCTACCTGGCCCGCCAGCTCATCGCCAGCCTTGATGACGTCGTGGATGCTGACGCTGAAACGCAATGGAACGAGGTCATTGATCGCCGTTCCCGCGAGATCGAAGCAGGCAAAGTGACCTGCCGTCCAGTGGAACGGGCCGTTCGAGACATTCGCGCGAAGCTCCATGCACGTCGTCAGCCATCCTGAAGCCGACCAGGAACTGGAAGCCGCCGCTCTCTGGTATGAAGAGCGCCAGCTCGATTTGGGCGGCCACTTCGTTGAGGAGTTCGAATCCACATTGCGCCGCATCATGGCCGAGCCGGAGCGCTGGCGTAGAATCCGCGAAGGCAACGGAGTGTTGGTTCGCAACTGCGTTTCCCTCCACGACCAGACCCTCATCCCCCCTTGTCCCGGCGCGGTTTTGCCACAGCCCGGATTTCAGATTACTCCTTCAAGTGGTGGGAAATCCGGGCTAACCGCGCCCGCGCCTCTGATTCAAGCGTTCGTGTAGGCGTCCATCCCGACGCAGGTGCAGACGGGATTGCGATCGCCATAGACATTGTCCACGCGCCCGACCGCGGGCCAGAACTTGAACTCGAGTTGGTGCGGCGTGGGATAGGCGGCTTGGGCGCGTGTGTAGGGGTGGGTCCACGGCTCCGCGGCCAGCATGTCGGCGGTGTGCGGCGCGTTCTTGAGCAGGTTGTTCTGCTTGTCCACACGGCCCGATTCGATCTGCGCGATCTCGGCGTGAATGGCGATCATGGCCTCGCAGAACCGGTCCAGTTCCTCCTTCGACTCGCTCTCGGTCGGTTCGACCATCAGCGTGCCCGCCACGGGCCAACTCAGAGTCGGCGCGTGGAATCCATAGTCCATGAGCCGTTTGGCGACATCCTCGGCCGTGACCGTCCCAAAAGAACGGAAATCCAGAATGCACTCGTGGGCGACCATGGCGCCCGGCCCCTTGTACACCACCGGATAGTAGTCGCGCAGGCGATGGGCTAGGTAGTTCGCATTGAGGATCGCGACCTGCGTGGCCTCGGTCAGCCCCGCCGCGCCCATGCACGCAATGTAGACCCACGAAATCGGCAGGATGCTCGCGCTGCCCCACGGCGCGGCCGACACCGGTCCGATCGATCGGTCGCGGCCCGGGCTGGCCAAAGGATGATCGGGTAGGAAATCCACGAGATGCCTGGCGACGCAGATCGGACCGACCCCGGGCCCGCCCCCACCGTGGGGAATGCAGAACGTCTTGTGGAGATTCAAGTGGCAGACGTCGGCCCCGATGGCCCCGGGGCTCGTCAAGCCAACCTGGGCGTTCATGTTCGCCCCGTCCATGTACACCTGCCCTCCGTGTGCGTGGATAATGCGGCAGATCTCCTGGATGCCGGGCTCAAACACCCCGTGTGTCGAAGGGTAGGTGACCATCAACGCCGCCAGGGCGTTCGCATGCGTTTGGGCCTTCGCCCGCAGATCGGCCAGATCGACGTTGCCCTCGTGGTCGCACGTAACCGCCACAACCTTGAACCCGGCCATGACCGCACTGGCGGGATTCGTGCCGTGCGCCGAGGCGGGGATGAGGCAGACATTGCGGTGCCCCTGGCCTCGGTGCTCGTGGTAGCGGCGGATGATCAGCAGACCGGTGTACTCGCCTTGGGCCCCTGCGTTGGGCTGGAGCGACACGGCGTCCAGGCCGGTGATCTCGGCCAGCCAGGCTTCGAGGTCGCGGAACAGGCGCTGATAGCCTTGCGTCTCGCCGACAGGCGCGAACGGATGGATGCGGCTGAACTCGGGCCATGTGATGGGGAGCATCTCGGAAGTCGCGTTCAGCTTCATCGTGCACGATCCCAGAGGAATCATGGCATGGCAGAGCGAAAGATCCCGCGACTCGAGGCGCCGCAGGTACCGCAGCATCTCGGTCTCGGAATGATAGCGATGGAAGACCGCGCTTTCGAGGAACGGGGTCTGGCGCGCGGGCGCAAGAGGCGCGTCTGCGATCGGCAACGCGGCGGCATCGAAAGGCGCCGCCTGGCCGCCATTCAGAATCTCGAGCAGCAGTTGGACGTCGTCGAGCGATGCCGCTTCGTCGAGCGACATGCCCACGTGATCGGCATCCACGGCGCGCAGGTTGACGCTCCGCTCCGCGGCGGCGCGATGAACCGCGGCGGCACCGCCCGCGCCAACCTCGATGGTGAGCGTGTCGAAAAAGGTCGGATTGACCACACGGCGTCCGAGTTTCTCGATGCCTTGAGCCAGAGCGGTTGTGAGGCGGTGGACGCGTTGCGCAATGGACCTGAGGCCATCCGGGCCGTGATAGACCGCATAGGCGGCGGCGATGTTGGCAAGCAAGGCCTGCGCGGTGCAGATGTTGCTGGTGGCCCTCTCGCGGCGGATGTGTTGCTCGCGTGTGCCCAGCGCGAGCCGGTACGCCGGCCGTCCACGCGAATCCTTCGAGATGCCAACCAGGCGCCCGGGCATCTGTCGCTTGAACGCATCCCGCGTCGCGAAGAACGCCGCGTGCGGGCCCCCAAAGCCGAGCGGTATCCCCAGTCGCTGGGCGCTGCCGACCACGATGTCGGCTCCCGACTCGCCCGGAGGACGAAGCAGGGCCAGCGCCAGAAGATCGGCTGCAACGACCGCCATCGCCCCGGCGGCGTGCGCCCGCCGAATCAAATCACCATCGTCCTCGATCGCCCCGCTCGCGCAAGGGGATTGCAGCAGGACGCCCAGCACCTCGGGCGAGAAGGTCATCTGCGAAGGCTCGACGGAGCGCACCTTCACGCCGAGGGCGCGAGCACGGGTTTGGACCACGGCGAGGGTTTGCGCAAAGACTCCTGCGGCAACGAGGAAGACGTTGCGTCCCTCAGCCGCCTTGAGCCGATGGCACATCATCATCGCCTCGGCTGCGGCCGTGGCTTCGTCCAGGAGCGAGGCGTTGGCGATTTCCATTCCGGTCAGGCTGCAAACCAGCGTCTGGAAGTTGAGCAATCCCTCGAGCCGGCCCTGGGCGATCTCCGATTGGTAGGGTGTGTAGGGCGTGTACCAGCCCGGATTCTCGAGGATGTTGCGCTGGATGACGGGCGGCGTAATGCAATCGTAGTAGCCCTGGCCGATGAAGGAGCGGAAAAGCCGGTTTCGCCCCGCGATGGCCCGCAGTTGGGCAAGGGCATCAAATTCGGAGAGCGGCTCCGGCAGGCGGAGCGCAGTCTGACGGCGAATCGCGCCCGGAACGGCGCGTTGGGTCATCTCGTCGAGACTCGCAAACCCGAGAGTCTGCAGCATGTGCTGAACATCGTCCGGGCGCGGGCCGATGTGGCGTCGCACGAACCGATCCGGATGGGCGAAGGCCTCAGGGGGGAGGGCGGGCAGGGCAGGAGCATCGGTGCCGTTCATCATGGCAATATCGTCAGTCTGTGAAATCGTCGTCGGTTCCGTTGACGGCGTCACCCTCCCTGTGGCGGAGAGTGAGCCGGGGCGCGCTTTCGGAGTGGTGTGTCCTGGCGCTCCTCAGCAAAAGCCGCGGTCAACATCGAAAAACAGGCCCAGTTAGGCTAAGGACACGTCGGCTGGAAGCAAGCCCGTTCTTGGCGACAGGAAGGTGGATTGGAGAGTTTCTATGGGTCGAGGGATTGGGGGCAAGTGGGGAGCGAATTCTGGCAGGTGTTGTTGGCGAGCAGCGGGAGTGCCGGGAGTGCCGAGAAGGTGGTGTTGGATCCGGAGGAGATCCGGCTGGAGTTGAAGAGGAAGAGGGAAGTGGGGTTGGGGCAGGTGTTGCGGTTGGGGGTGAGGCATTTCAGCGAGGGCGCGGTGTTGGGGGCGAGGAACAGGAATAAATGCTGAGGGGGAAAGGCGTTCTCCACTCCTGTCTTTTGGAACACGCCCGGACGCATTCGAGAATGCCTCCCAAAAGAGGAGAAAGCCGGGAAGGACATCGCGGTCCTCCCCGGCTGCGATTGGTGCGGCTAGCCCGGATACCTCATAAGGCTTCGCGGGATTTCATATCCGGGTTTCGGCTTGCGCTTTAGGGGATCACGACACGGTAGAACCTGGCGGGCGCATCCGCAGGCTCGGGAAACGTGATGGTCTGGCCTGTGCCTGCCAGCGGGGCGCCTGCGTTGGTCCAATTGCCCGCTCCAATTAGGTCGCGGAATTGGACTTGATAGGTCTTGCCGGTCTGTGAATCGAAGGCGATCACGATGTTGGCGGCGTCGCGGGTGGCGCCGATGGTCGGAGCCTCGTTCGCCTGGCACGGCAGTGCAATGGGGTTCATTCCTCCGGCCGCGTTTAGGATGCCGACCGCTGACAACAGCGTCCAATCGCTGAGCCAGTTGCCCTGGCCGAAGGCGCCACGGTAGGTCACCTGCTCGAGGTAGCCGTCACAGGGCGGCACGAGGCTCGATGGGGTGAGTGCGGGGCTGGCGGGTTGGGGGCGAGGATCGAGGCCGCCGTTGGCGGAGCGGCTGATTCCGCGCAATTGCGGATCGACCTGTTGGTTGTTGAAAGCGGGTGTGTCGAAGAACACCGCTGCCCGATCTCCGGCGGCTGCGTCCTTGAATCCGAACCAGAAGTTCTCGCGGAACTTCATGAGTCCGCTGGTCACGTACTGGCCGGCCTTGTCATCTGTGATCCGCAGGCCGACTCCTCCGAACCCGGTGAGAATGCTGTTATAGACCTCCGGCGCCGCATACACCCGCACTGTCAACCCGTTATTGCCCGAGCTGGTGGCGCCGGCTCCGATGAACGTCGCGTTCCACACCTGGTAATTGGCAATGGGGGCCGCCCCCGAGTTGGCCTCGTTGGGCTCGCCGTTCCATTCCCCGCCGCTGTCCTTCTTGCCCGCCTCCTGGAGGGCAAACCAGAACTGGTTTTTGCCCCGATAGCCCATGTCGATGTCAAACGCGTCGTCGTCGTTGAACGCGCTGACCAGGTGCTTGGTGTTGACCGTGCCGCCGAAGAACTCGAAGCCGTCGTCTGCGAATCCGTACACTTCGATGAATTCGAGCGTGGTGCCGCGTCCCACCCCGCAGAGCGAGAGGCCGTTGATTTCCTTGTTCGGGGCGAAGGCGACGCCGCCGTGGCGGATCGAGACGTAGCGCATCACGCCCGAGCTGTCGTTGTCGTCGTTGCCTCCGAAGCGGTGGACGCGCTGGCCGTTGATCTCGAGGTCGCTGATCCCCTCATAGACCTCGTACTTGGGGCTGGCCGCGTTGCCTGCCGCGTCGACCGTTGTGTTGAGCACCGCCTTGCCCATGAGGACCACCCCGCCCCAGAGCCCGCGCTCGTACAAATCCAGATCTTCCGGATCGCTCAGGTCGTCCGCTTCGGCGGTGAAGATGATGGGCTGGGTCGGGGTGCCTTCGGCGAATATCTTGGCGCCCCGGCAGATGATCAGCGCGCTGGTGTCGGCGTCCATGCCCGGTTTGCCCCGGACGACAGTGCCCGCCTCGATGTGCAGTTCGGCTCCATCGAGAACATGCACAAACTTGTTGAGCACGTACTCGTTGGCGCGCGCCCACGCGACCTTTCCCGTGATCGGCCCCGTTACTTGGATGGTGCTGCCGCCGCGCGGCGCGATCAGGCCGCGATGCGACAGATAGGTCCAACCGTCGATCCAGAGTTCGTTTGGCCCGAAGGCGCCACGGTAGGTCACCTGCTCGAGGTAGCCGTCACAGGGCGGCACGAGGCTCGATGGGGTGAGTGCGGGGCTGGCGGGTTGGGGGCGAGGATCGAGGCCGCCGTTGGCGGAGCGGCTGATTCCGCGCAATTGCGGATCGACCTGTTGGTTGTTGAAAGCGGGTGTGTCGAAGAACACCGCTGCCCGATCTCCGGCGGCTGCGTCCTTGAATCCGAACCAGAAGTTCTCGCGGAACTTCATGAGTCCGCTGGTCACGTACTGGCCGGCCTTGTCATCTGTGATCCGCAGGCCGACTCCTCCGAACCCGGTGAGAATGCTGTTATAGACCTCCGGCGCCGCATACACCCGCACTGTCAACCCGTTATTGCCCGAGCTGGTGGCGCCGGCTCCGATGAACGTCGCGTTCCACACCTGGTAATTGGCAATGGGGGCCGCCCCCGAGTTGGCCTCGTTGGGCTCGCCGTTCCATTCCCCGCCGCTGTCCTTCTTGCCCGCCTCCTGGAGGGCAAACCAGAACTGGTTTTTGCCCCGATAGCCCATGTCGATGTCAAACGCGTCGTCGTCGTTGAACGCGCTGACCAGGTGCTTGGTGTTGACCGTGCCGCCGAAGAACTCGAAGCCGTCGTCTGCGAATCCGTACACTTCGATGAATTCGAGCGTGGTGCCGCGTCCCACCCCGCAGAGCGAGAGGCCGTTGATTTCCTTGTTCGGGGCGAAGGCGACGCCGCCGTGGCGGATCGAGACGTAGCGCATCACGCCCGAGCTGTCGTTGTCGTCGTTGCCTCCGAAGCGGTGGACGCGCTGGCCGTTGATCTCGAGGTCGCTGATCCCCTCATAGACCTCGTACTTGGGGCTGGCCGCGTTGCCTGCCGCGTCGACCGTTGTGTTGAGCACCGCCTTGCCCATGAGGACCACCCCGCCCCAGAGCCCGCGCTCGTACAAATCCAGATCTTCCGGATCGCTCAGGTCGTCCGCTTCGGCGGTGAAGATGATGGGCTGGGTCGGGGTGCCTTCGGCGAATATCTTGGCGCCCCGGCAGATGATCAGCGCGCTGGTGTCGGCGTCCATGCCCGGTTTGCCCCGGACGACAGTGCCCGCCTCGATGTGCAGTTCGGCTCCATCGAGAACATGCACAAACTTGTTGAGCACGTACTCGTTGGCGCGCGCCCACGCGACCTTTCCCGTGATCGGCCCCGTTACTTGAATCGTCGCGGCACGAGAATTGGGGAATCCGCCCGTGCCGATGGCTGCAATTCCCAGGAGAATGAGAATAGTGTTCTTGGCTTTGCTCATATGTGTTTTGGTTTGGTTTCGAACAAGCGTCGAGCAAACCAGTAGCGAGTCACGCAGGCATGGCAGCGGTGTGACGATTCGGCAAAAAGAGCAAACCAATCAGTAGGTGTAGCTGGCAGAAAGGCCGAAGAGCCGGCCGCGGCGATAACTCGAATAGAGCGGGCCGTCGCGCTCCTCGCCGTAGGTTCGTTCGTGGGCCGGGTCGAGCAGGTTCTTGGCGGTGAGTTGGAGTTTCCAGTGCTTGCCCAAGCGTTTGGTCAGGACAACATCAAGACTGGGGACCGGCTGCTCATAGACGTCGGGGGTGTTCAGCCCTGCGATCACGATGCGCGGGCCGAACATGTTGACGGCGATGGTGGCCGTGGTCCCCCACTCGGGGCGATCGAGGGTCAGGTCCGCATTCACGACGTAAGGAGATTGGTCGTAGAGCGGGCGCGAGGTCGACTTGTCGCCGAGAAACTGGGTCCGGTTCTTGATTTCGGCGGCGGTCAGGGGCACATCGGACTCGATGAGCGCGGCATTCAGACCGAGGCTGAAAACGTCGAGCGAATCACTCAGGAAGCGGAGATTGCGGCGCGCTTCGAACTCGACGCCATAGACCTCGGCAAACTCGCGGTTGACAAAGGAGACGATCTCGCCACCGATGGTGAGGTAGCGGCGCTCGATAGCATCGCTTAGTTTCTTGTAGAACACGCCGACCGCGAGGACATCGCCTGGGGCAGGGAACCACTCCCAGCGAGCATCGTAGTTGAGCACACTGCTGGTCGAGAGGCTGGGATTGCCTTCGACGATCTCGTCGAGAACCGGATCGTAGCTGCGGTAGGCTGCCAGTTCGCGGAAGGTGGGACGCGCGAGCGTTTTGCTGAAGCTGGCGCGGAGGTCCATATTGGTGATGATGGTCCAGACGGCGCCGACCGCTGGCAGCGGGGCTGCCTCGTCGAGGGTGCTTGTGTTGGTCGTCTTGCCCGTGTTCTGGTTGGCCAGATAGCTGCGGGAGGCGACTTCGAGCCAGGTGGTCTCGTAACGGGCGCCGGCCATCAGTTTAAGCCGCGCGGCGACCGGCACCTCGAGCATGAGGTAACCTGCCCGAATGGTCTGGTCGCCGGCGTACGTGCTCTCCCGGGATTGGATGTAGCGGTTCCAGATGTAGTTGATGCGGCCGTTGGGATTCATGAGGGGGAAGTACCCGAGGCTGCCCTCTGGGAAGAACGCGTTGGGATCACCCTGGAAAGGGTACTGTGCGTTCGGTCCGTAGAGACCTTCGTAGTAAAACTCGCGATCGATAAACGAGCGACTGGAAGTGCTCTCGTACAAACCACCCTTCAGCTCGCTCTCCCACTCGGACAACTGGTCAAGGGGCAGCGTGAGATCCAGCTTGACGTTGTAGTTGTCCTCGTCGAGATAGCGGAAATAGCGCGTCGGTTTGTTGGGGGTGGGCAGAGAGTTGTGGTCGGGCTCGTAGGACTGGTCATTGACGCGGTAATTGAAGAAGCGGGCATCCGGCTCGTCCTGGGTCGTCCCCGACAGCGCGCCCAGCCAATCCACCCGCAGCCCCCCCAATTCGGGAAGGGTGTGCGCACCCTTCAACTGGTAGGTGGTCAGGTTGCGCTCGATCCAATGCAGCCTGTTGAGGACGTACGTGTACTCGGGATCGTCTGTGATCGTGCCGGTTTGGGTGCGGGCGGTATCCTCGGCATTTTGGTTGAACAGGAAGTTGAAGTTGAATTCGTGATGTTCGCTAGCGCGAAACGCCACATTTGCCGCCGCCGCCCAGTTGACCTCCGTGATGCCGCGCACGTCCTCGAAACTCTTTCGTGCTTCGAGGGTTTTCTTGGCCCCCGGCAGGTGGCGTTGTGAAAGGCCTTCGAGATAGAGGAAGTTGCGTTTATAGGTGAGTCCGCCGAACAGTCCCAGGTCACGATCGAAGACCTTGAGCGTGTCCCCCAGGGCAACATTGAGACTGCGGTTCAGCGGAGCAGTCCGGAGGATGGGAGCAAACTCGGTCGGCCCCATGATCTTCGTCTGTTTGTCGAGCAAATCGGCGCGGGCGATGTTGGTCTCATAATTGGGGGACGAGGGCAGGCCGCTGCTGGTCACCCGGGTGGGAATGACCAGGTTGTCCACCGCCAGCGAACTTGGCAGGGCGCGTGTCCCGTCGTCCATCCCCAGCCAGTCGGTCCCCCCGCCGTGGTAGGTCGGGAAATCCTGGCGGAAGGTGGTGCGCGTGTTGTACTCCGCGCCCAGGCCGGGACTCAGGGCGAGTTGCTCGGGGAACGACTTGGTGATCACATTGACGCCGCCGCCCGTGAAATTCCCGGGTTGATCGGGCGTGAAGCTCTTGTTCACGATCACGCTCTGGATCAAGCCGGCGGGAAAGAGGTCTAACTGAACGCTCTTCTTGTAGGGGTCGGCAGACGGCACTTCCGCTCCGTTCAGTGTGACGCCGACGTAGCGCTCGTTCAGGCCTCGCACGACTGCGTTCTTGCCTTCCGACACGGTGATGCCAGACACCCGGCTCACAATGTCCGCAGCGTCGCTGGCCCCGAGCCGGGAGAAGCGTTCCGAACCGATCGCCTCGATCAACGCCCGCGCCTCCTGGCGCTCCTGCAACAACTGAACCACCTGCTCCTCGAACTCTTCGGCGGTGACCACGTACTCCTCGAGATCGAAAAACTCGGGGCGCAGGAGGCCGTCGACTTTCGTGACTTGATCCGTCAGAACCCGCACGTCCGTCACGACCGCCGCCGCATAGCCTGCGCGCGAGAACCGAAGTGTCTGATCGCCCGCCGGGACTTGATCGAGGCGGTACTGGCCGAGGGCATCGGTGGTGGTCGCCAGCGTGGTGCCGCGCACCGTCACCGTCACGCCCGCCAACGGTTTCGCGTCCCAACTCTCGACGACGGTCCCTGCCACGCTGCCGCTGTCGCTCTGCGCCTGGCTCCCGACGGTTGAGGCCAGGAACAGCAATGCACAGACGACCAGAAACCCCCACGACAAGAGCCCCGGAGACCGTCCCCGGCGCGGCGGCGACAAAGCCGGTGTTGCAGCGAACGGCGAGGTCCGGCGCCTGACGCGTGATCCGGAGTCCACGCCTGGCGCGAGCTCAGCTTCGAGATCGAGTCGCGACCTGTTCGACCTTCTCGAGATAGCGTTGGACGTTGTCACGGGGTTTGATTCTCTGGGCTTTGCGAAGAAGCTCGATCGCCTGCGGATAGCTCTGCGACTGAATCAGCAATTGCGCGTGCTTCACCAGGGCGTCCGGCTCGTACGCGGACAGCTTGGCTGCGGCGTCGTAGCGGAATTCGGCCTTCTGTTTGTCGCCGGTCTTGGCGTAGTAGTCTCCTGCCAGCAGCAGCGCCTCCCCGTCCAAGGGGTTTTTTTCCAGAATCCGTTCAAGCACCGCAATTGCCTCATCGCCGCTGCCGCGCCCCAGGGCGATCCTGGATTCTGCCTTCAGAAGCCGAAGTTCCGCGGATGCGTCAAGGCCTGCACCGGCGGTCTCACGGATTTTGCGGGCCAGGTGTTCCGCTTCGGTCCAGGCGCCCCGGCTGGCCAGAATGTCAACGGCCCGCAACGCCCGGTCGTGGTCCCTTCCGGAGTCTGTTTCGACAGCGGCGAGGTATGCTTCGAGGGCGAGGTCGCGGGCCTCTTGTGTGAGGTAGATATCGCCCAGGAGGTTCAGTTGTTGCGGGGTGGCCTGACCGAGCTTGCGCAAGATTTCGAGGTTGACGGCGGCCTTGGCCGGTTGCTGTTTCTGGATGAAGAGATTCGCCTGAAGGGCCCAGAGATTGGCCCGCTCCGGAGACTGGCGCAGCAACTCGTCCAGAAGGGCGAGGGCATAGTCATAGTTGCCACTGCCGGTGGAGGCCTTGACCAGCCCCAGCCGGTAATCCACGTTTTCCGGCTCGAACACCAGAGCCTGCCGATAGGCGCCTTCGGCGGAGACGAAGCGGTTCTGGCTCAGATAGGTGAATCCCAGCAGGCCGAACACCTTGCCGTCGCCGCCGCCGAGGGCGACTGTCCGCGTCAAAGGTTTGACCGCTTCGGCGTATTTGCCGTCGCGGATCAGAGTCAACGCCAGGTTTTGATGGGCGCGGCGGAAGTCGGGAAACTTGGCCAGTGCAGCCTCGAAGTGTTGGACCGCGTTGGTGAGGTTTTCGGTCTGGAAACAGAGCGTGCCGAGGGTGTAATCGAACACCGCACTGGCCGCGGGCTTGACCAGTGCTTCGAGCACGGGGATGGCCTTCTGCGGATCTTCGCGCAGGACCGGCACCACCTTGTCGCGGTAGATCGCCTGTTCCTCCGGTGTCATCCGGGGTTCGACGTCCGCAGCGAAGCCGTAGCTCCCCAGCAGCCGCCGCACGAACTCCGGCTCGTTCCAGATCGAGGCGAGTTCGTGCTCCACGGGCAGCGGCGCAAACGTCACAGGCGCGCCGGCCGCGGGTGAGCTGTCTTTCGGCTTCTCTTTCCGGTTGTGGCGCGAGTCGGCTGCGCCTCTGGCGGTGGGCAGCGCCAGGAGCAGCAGTCCAAGGCAAATCCATCGATTCATGAGCATCGAAACAGCGTTCATTGGGGAGCGGCGCGAAAGCGCATCGGCATGCGAATGTAGGTCTGGACGGTGCGTCCGTCTCGCATGCCGGGACGGAATCGCCATTTGCGAATGGCTTCGAGCGCCGGTCGCTCGAACTCGGGGCGGGACGCATTTTCGATCCGCGGATCTTCGACGCGTCCCTCCTCGCTGAGGAGGAAGATCAGAGTCACCACACCCTCGATTCTGGCCTTGCGCAGCTCCGGCGGGTAGGTGGGGGGGACCTGCGAGAGGGCCTCGGGCCGGCGCTCGAGTTCGGCCACATCAAAGACCTCCTGCTGCGTCCCCTCGACGGCCATCGGCGCCCGCACTTCCCCGAAGCCTGCCAGGGCGCCCCCTGCGCCGGTGGCCACTTCGAGATCGGTGCTGAGGCTGATCGGTTGTGGGGCCTCGCTCAGTTGCGGTGGGGCGATGATTTCCTGCGGGGCCTCCATCTCCTCGATCGTCGGTGGAGGCTCCTCTTCGGCGGGTGGCGGCAGATCCGCGACACTTGCCTTGCGCAGTTCGAGGCTGCGTGAGGGCTTGGCCACGGAACTCGAGAACGGAATGAACCCGAAGATGGCTGCGGTCAAAGCCAGGGATACACCGGCAGAAAGCGACAATCCGAGCGAGCCGGTGGCAACCTGGTAGACCTTGCGCATACGTGGTCTGCGCTCTGTCAGGTCTTGGCCGTAGCCAGGCTGACGTCCTTGGCGCCGCCGAGCTTCGCCTCGTCGATCACCCGAATCACCATGCCCGAACGCGAGTTCTCGTCGGATTGAATGACCACCGGCAGGGCTTCTTTGGCGCACAAGCGTTTGACGGTGGGACGCACGCCGCCCAAGCCGATCTCCTTGCCGCCATAGGCGATCTTGCCGTCGCTGGTCACCGCGAAGATGATGCTGTTCTTTTCGAGTTGCCGGGCGCTGGCCGCTTGCGGCTTGTCCACCTGCACCCCGGGCTCTTCGATGAAACTGGTGGTCGAGATGAAGAAGATCAGCAGGAACATAATCACGTCGATCAACGGGATCAGGTTCAGCTCGATTGGTTCCTCCGCCTCCGCGAGTGTGCGGCGAAGTCTCATGCGGGTTCGAGAGTGTGGGCCTTCACGTGGATGTCGAGCGGCGCGAGAACCACCGGTCGCGGGGTTTCAACCGCTTCGGTTTCCGAGCGGCGGCTCACCCCGCCGAAATGGGGGCGGAAATGCCGGAGAGTGATTCCTTCCAGACGGGCGAGGAAGGCGACGAACTCATTGCGCCAGCGTTTGGCGACGAAGGCCCCTAGAAGACCGGGCAAGGCGACCATCATGCCCGTCTGCGTGGCTACAAGCGCCTCGCTGATCCCTTTGGCGACGATCTCTCCTGCCGAGCTGCCGCCGATACCAATGGCCTTGAAGGTGAGCAGCATGCCCAGGACCGTCCCCAGGAGGCCGAACAGAGGTGCCGCGACTACCAGAACCTTCAGGACTGAGATCCGCCGATCCAACTCGGTGACCTTGCACGCCTCGACCTCGCGGAATCGGCCCTCGATGTCCAAGAGAGAGTGAACCTCGTCCTGAGTGTACCGGATCAACTCGCGAATCTGGGGCGGCGCGGAGGCCGGGTGTCGAACCCATTGCGTCACCTTGAGATCACTCGCTCGTGTCAGTCCGCGGTGGTAGAGCATCAGGAGCACCCGTGTTAATGTGCCATAGAGGACCAGGGACAATATGGCCAGGGCCGGCATCACCCATCCGCCGTTGGTCCACGTGTGCACCATCTGTTGGAGGATCACATCGACATTCATGGCTCTTGGATTTGGTGTTCAGGCAGCCGATAGGAATACACTCTGCTTTCAGGAAAACGTGGTGCGGTAGGACTCGGGAATGCCATTGATGAAACCGACAGCGACTTTCTCCATGCTGCCCAGGATCCCCTTGGCCCGCCGGCCGAGGAAGGAGTGAAACAGGAGGGCCGGGATGGCGATCAGCATCCCTGTGGCCGTGCAAATCAGCGCCTCCGAAATCCCTGCTGCCAAAAGCCGCGGATCTCCACTGCCGAAAGTTGAGATCAGCTTGAAGGTGGCGATCATCCCGGTCACGGTGCCGAGCAATCCCATCAGAGGCCCCGCCGTGGCGGTCAGCGCCAGGAACTGGAGCCCGCGCTCGAGCCGGATGCGGGCCCCGAGCATCTTCTCGTAC
Organism: uncultured Verrucomicrobiota bacterium; assembly: GCA_964413865.1. Classification (GTDB taxonomy): domain Bacteria; phylum Verrucomicrobiota; class Verrucomicrobiia; order Limisphaerales; family J093; genus MWFF01. The sequence continues at coordinate 14,475 of CAYPUR010000034.1, read as the reverse complement.
ACCACCTCCTCGATGTACTCCTTCTTCTCGTCAACATGCTCCACCGCTGTGGCCAGCAAATCCCCCGCCGGCCCCGGGATCGCACGGGCTTGGGCCAGGGCCTTGTCCCGATCCCCGTCCTCGATCCGTCGTAGAACGAGCTGCAAGTCGCCCTCGGTGGCCATCCGCAGTCGACCCAGTTGAATCCATTTCAGGAGAGCGACGATGAGCGCGGCCACGCCCAGCGCGATCAGCGGGATCATTGCAGGACCGCCTTTCGCGATCTTCTCGTAAAGCGAATCTTCGAGCGCCGCCAGCTTGAACGCGTTGCCCAGCGTCGCATCCAACAGCACCTCCCCGGTGCCCGTCGTGACCAATGCGCGCGCCGCCTCCGTGCTGCCCCGCGGCGGCTGAACCACGGTCGGCTCAGCCTTGTTCAATTCCTGCTGGAGGACCCCGACATCACCGACGGCGTCCCCGGCGTACATCGCCACCGGCCCCAGCAACGCGACCCGACCCGACTGAACGCGCCCCTGCTTGTCGATCGCCCGACCCTCGAACACCTCTCCGCCCAGCGCGGCTTCCGCCCGTTGAAGGGCTGTCGTCAAGAGCACCGCGCGGCGCCGAAACCGTTCGGCAGGCGACAAATCAGCCGATCCCTCCGCCTTCGCCACCGCCTCGAACATCTGCGCGTGCCGCGGTTCCTCGACAAACGCCAGCCGGGACCGGAATGCACGGCCATACTCGGCAAGCAGCGAATCGATGTATTTGACCTCCTCGCCCCGCACCCGGGCCTCGGCTTTGAGGGCGTTAAGTTCCACCAACTGGTTCTCCTGAAACCGCTGCGCCTTAGCGTACGCCGCGCGCCGCGCCGCCAACGTCTGCTCTCGTTCAGCCACTTCCCGTGCCTGGGGCAGACGCTCCGTCTCGACCCGCTGCCGCTCGGCTGCCAACTCCGAGAGCGCGCGCTCGAGGTCCGACGCCGACTCCTCGGCCAACCGACCAAGCTCGTCGGCTCGAACCGCGACAGTGCCCATCTCCACCGCCAAGACCAGCGCAGCGAAGGCCGCCACCCACACGCGCGGTCTGCCGCCCGCCTGCATCCTGGACAACCGGAGAGCCGTCTGCGCCCCCACGGTCCCAACGCGTTTCGCCATCTTGGCAGCACTGCTTCGGTATGCCGTCCACGTGTCGTGTGTCATCGGATAATCGCAGGTAGTGAAACAAATCGGGCCGGACGCTCGTTGCGGTAGATCCGAATCACCTCGCGCACTGTCGAGGCCAGCTCCGGTCGGGGAGTCCATTCCCATCCCTCGCCGGACGGAGATCCGACGCCGGCGAAGTCGCCGTTTTCATTGACAAAGTAGGCAATCCCGAGGCCCACGTAGACAGTCTCGACTGCGACCTCCTCCCCCTGGGGATTTTTCCGCTTTTCGCTCGCGATGGTGAGCCCGTTGTTGAATTTGTCGACCTCGTTGAGAATCGCGACGATCACCTGGATCCGCTCGGCGGCGGTCATCTTGGTGTTGGCAGGGTCCTCGGGCAGACGGTTGAGCGAGGGCCGCAACAGAGCCCCGAGCGGTTCGGGAAGTCGTGGGACTAATCGCACGATCTGCCCCTCGAAGTCCGCGGCAAACGCACGCACCTGATCGAGTTGCGCGTTCGACGCCCCCAGCGATTCCTCCGCCTGCACGCGCTCCGTCTCGACCTGAACGCTGTTTGTGCCCAACCGGCTGATCTGCTCATCGACCGCCGCAAGCTCGCGATCGAGCAGGGCGCCCATCTGCCTCAGCGTCTCCCGGTCTGCCTCCCAATCGGACCGCAGCCGCGAGATCTGCTGGCGCACCTCGACCCACTTTTCGACGGTTGCACGCGTTCGTTCCAGACTCGACTCGCGTGGTGCGGGCGACGCCGCACCCGCTTCCCCTCGGGGCGTCGTCGTCTCACCGTCCGCCGCCCCGGTGGCGGCCACGAACGTCATGACTCCAATCAGGCTTCTCAGGCTTCTCACGGCCCGCCCACTCTCCCGAACGCCAATGACGATCAGGTGGCTGGATGGTGACATTCATGTGTCAATTGATCCGAAGCTAACCTGCGCCGGCGTGGGATTCTCAAGCGGGTACCCAGTGTCCCCTTTGGCGGCTGGTCGGACTATCGAGGCCCTCCGATTTCCGTGCCACTGCGAAACAAGGCCCAGCCAATCCCCCCACCGCCCTTTTGGGTGTGAATCTCTCCCCCGCGGCGCTCGCGCGCTTTGACCGGGTGCGTGTTGCCGAAGGAAATCTCGCGCATGCCCGCGGCGCTGAATTCGGCGTCCACGATGTCAAAGGCGGAGCGGTTCTCGACCATTGGCGGGCGCCCGCCAAAAGCCTGGAGGTGGATGAACCTCACCACCGGCGCGGAGCGATCGTCGATGACGAACCGGCCTTTGTCCCTACCGAGCACGCGGCCGAATCTCAATCCAACGATCGATCGCACGGTGCCGTGCACGCACACTTCACCGTCCAGATTGTACCAGTTGGGATCGCCGCCGCGGATGCCGCGCACGTAGACCGTCGTCTTGCCCGCAGCCGCAGCCGCGGCCGCGTCCACGGCCGCTTGAATGGTGGCGGTGTCGTCGCGGTTGTCTCCGAACGTGGCGCCGTGACCGTTGGCGCAAACCCAGTTCGCCGCATTCGTTTCCCAAGGGACATGCGGTTCTGGTCGGACCGGGAGTTTCAGGGCGGACATGTCGGCCATCAAAGCCGGCACGATCGACTGGTACTACCAGCCGACCCCTTGAGGCACCGCACTCGTGCGGTGCCGCTGGGAGCCAACCTTGAGATCTGCCGAGGGGTTGGCATGTCAATGCCGAGGGTCCAAAAAGCCGGAGATTCGGCCGCTGCGGCTGGGGTCAGGTTCTGCGGGCTGCGCGCGCGATCATGTTGCGGTTGGGGGTCGACAGCGCCGGGGAGAGGGCGTAGTCTGTCGAAACTCCAACACAGGGTGAACCCCGCAGACTCGCGCCTTTCAGCATGCGGCGAGAGGGTGGATCGTCCTGAGCCATCTCTGCCGGATGCGCCGCGCCGGGTCTGATCGGGTTGCCCCGCAGACGAAGAGTGTGCGTTATGAGAATAGAGGTCTTGCTTTGGGGGTTGGCGGTCTCGCTCACCAACTCGGCGGTGGCTCAGATTCCGCGTTTGGGCATCGACTGTGGCTGTGATCGCACGGGCGCTTATGTGCGGCCGGTTCGAGCCAGCATCCAATGGAATGCCCTTCGCTCCCCGCGGGGCACCTACCTGGTCGAGCCCTTTGCCGGCGGCAACGGATTAGTGGTGAGCAAGGAGGGAAGCACAGTGCTGCCCTTTGGCCCGAGTTCGTCTGTGATCGGCTGGGGGTTCAGCCCGGACGAACGAGGCCTGGTGATCCATGCCACTCGCCATGGCGAACCGGGCATTCCGGCGCAGCACACCGCCTGGCTTTACAACCTCGAAGGCGATCCGGACAGGGTGTGGCAAATCCAGACTGCAGTTACCGATGCGGTGTCGGTTTTCAGTCCGTCAGGGCGGTACCTGCTTTACCTCACTCGGGATCCGAACGATGGCATGCACCTGTGGGCGGTCGAGGTTGCCAGTCTCACCGAGGCCTGGCGTCATGATTACCGGGCCGTGCCGGGGATTGGCGAAGCAGGCCAGAAGTTCGGGTTGGCAACCTGGGGCTTCAGCCCGGACCCGGAGGATGCGTCGCTCGCCTACCTGTTCAACGTCGAGAACGGGGTGAGTCTGAACCTGGTGAACCTGCCTCGCCGCCACAACGTCATCAACAGTTGGTTGATTACAGGGACGGTGGAAGTGCAGTTCAGTCCGTGCGGCGACCTGCTGAGCCTCGTGCGCTACCCGGCCCAGGCTGCCCAAGTCTGGCTCGAGCGGACGCTCGATGGCACCCATGTTGTCCCCGGAGCGTCCGTGGCCAACTTCGGCTTTCTCGAAGCTGATCTGGGCTGGCATGTGGCGCGGACGGGCCAGGGCTGGGTGCGATTGACAGCCAACACCGCCGCTGAAGCCTGCCGCGACATCCCGTCCGAAGCTCCCGACTGGCCCGCCAACGCGAAGTTGGCCGCCACGGCCATCCGTTCGACCAGCTTGCGCCTCGTGCGGCCCACGGCTCAGAGCCAGGGCGGCAAGATCGTTGTCTACGAGTTTTACCAGGAGGCGCCTGAGCAACAGGTGCTGGGGACCCTGACACCCAAGCAGAGCGATCTCACCCTGCAGGGGTTGACTCCGGAGACCGAGTATTCCTTCTCTGTGCGGGCCCGGAATGAGGCCGAACTCTGGACCGAGCACGCGCTGACGCTGACGGTGCAGACCGCCAAGGCCAACGCGGTTCCCACCTGGCCGCTCGATGCCCAACTGCTCGCGCATGACGTCGGGGAAACCAGCCTGCGGCTCGAATGGCCGGCGGCTGTGGACGACGCGGCGGTAACGGCGTATCGCGTCTTTCAGGACGGCGTCGTCCTGGCGACCTTGGACGCTCAGAAACGCGGGCATGCTGTCGGCAAGCTGGTCACCGGCCAGAGCTACGAATTCCGTGTCGAGGCCAGTGATGCCCAGGACCAGTGGAGCGCCGATGGCCCCCGTCTGCGCATCACCATGCGTGATCTTTCGCCACCGACCTGGCCCCTGGGGAGCCGGCTCGACACGGTCGAACGCGGCACGCATCGCCTCGTGCTCGGGTGGACTCCGGCCGAGGACAACGTGGGTGTGTCCCTCTACAGCCTGTACCTGATCGAACGCGGCGATTCCCGGCTGTTCACCATGGTCGATGGCGCCACCACGAACCTGGCCCTGAGCTGCCTCGTGCCCGGTCAATCCTTCGAGTTCGCCATCGAGGCCGGCGACGCTGCGGGCCACTGGAGCACCGGCGGTCCGCATGCCAGGACCTCGACAGTCTATGGACCCAATGAGTGCGAGGGCGCACTCGAACTGGCCAGCGTCAACTCGGAGGAAGAGCCGACCCAAGGCGCGCTGGCGCTGGGCTGGACGGACGACGGACAGTATTGGTCCGTGGCCGGGAGTCGGCGCCCCGCCGTCAATGCGGACGGCCGGTTTGTCGTATTCGATTCAGCCGCCATCAACCTGGTCCCGAATGACGGCAACAACGTGACGACGATCGTTTACGAAGATGGCAGCCTCCAACAGTTCTGGCACTCGGACGTCTTTCTTCGAGACCGGTGGGCCGGAACCACGGAGCGCGTCAGCACGCGTGCGGCGGGCGGCGAGACCGCCCCGCCCGGATCGAGCGTCTATGCGGACATCAGCGGCGACGGCTTGTCCATCGTCTTCGCGTCGTCGGCGGCTGACCTGGTGATACCGGACGGCAACGGCAAGCGGGACATCTTCCTTCGCGACCGCCGATTCAACATCATCAAGCGCCTGACGGCGTGGGAGGGTGGCAACGAAGCCAACGGCCACAGCGACCAACCCCGCATCAGCGGCGACGGCTCGGTCGTGGCCTTCGAGTCGCTCGCCGACAACCTCGTTGGCGATGACGCCAATGGCGTTGCCGACATCTTCGTCGTCACCCAGTCCGACGGGGCCCGCCGACGCGTGAGCGTGGCCAGCGACGGCACCCAGGCGAACGCGGCCTCCTGGGGGGCCGCGGTTAGCGCCGATGGCCGCTTCGTCGCTTTCGCCTCCGATGCGTCGAACCTGGTGCCGGACGACCACAACAGAGCCGCCGACGTGTTTGTGCACGATCTCGAAACCGGCCAGACCGTGCGGGTGAGCGTTTCGTCCAACGGCATCGAGGGGAACGGACACTCGGCGAAGGGCGTCGGTATCTCACCCCTGCCCACCCGCCCATCTCTGAGCGCCGACGGACGTTTCGTCGCGTTCGATTCGGAGGCAACGAATCTTGTGGCTGACGATGCCAATGGGTGTCGCGACGTCTTTGTGCATGATCGCGAGACAGGCCGGACCGTGCGAGTGAGCCTTACCAGCGCAGGCGCGGAAGGATCGGACCCGTCATGGGCAAATCCGCTTTGGGCCTTCAGTTTGGGACCGGATGTCAGCGGCGATGGCCGGTTCGTTGTGTTTCTCTCGAGGGCGCTTCTTGTCCCGGAGAAGACCGGCATCGGCACGGATGTCTTTCTGCATGATGTTCAAACCGGTGAGACACGGCGGGTGAGCGCGTGCGCCTGCGGTGGAGACACCGAACCCAATTACGGCGCCAGTCGGGCGCTGATCAGCGGCGACGGCCGCGTCGTCGTGTTTGAATCGGAGGCCACAAACATCAAACCCGGTTTCATCGATCCAAACTGGTCCGCCGACGTCTTCGTTTTTGCCCGTGACGCTGGACCGGCCGACCAGGACGGCGACGGCATTCCGGATGCCGAGGAGCAGGGTCCCGAGGGCAACCACCCGCTCTACGACGGCGATGGCGACGGGGTGCCCGACTACTTGCAGGATGTCGTGGTGAGCGGTTTCACGCACGAAGGCCGATACTACTACCGATCGCGCGTCGTCAACCGTCCCGCCATGGCCCAGGTGACCGCGCTGGGGGTGTCGGGCCTCGACGGTCTGCCCGCCGGCGTTCTCCTGCCGTTTGGCGCGTTCGACATCCGGGCCTATGGCGCGGTCGAGCCGGGCGGCGAGTTGCTGGTCGAACTCGAGTTCCCAATGGGCGTCGATTTCAACTCCTATTACAAACACGGGCGTGTCCCAGGCTCGATCGAGCCGGGCTGGCACGAGTTCATGTTCGACGGACAGAGCGGCGCTGAGATCGACGGCAACCGCGTGCTGCTGCACCTGGTGGATGGCGTGCGCGGGGATGATGACTTGCAGGCGGACGGCAATCTGATCGATCCCGGCGGACCAGCCCTGGCCGGGGCAAACGCGGCGCCCAAGATCGAGGTCAGCCCCTCGACAATCCTGCTCGGCGCCGATCAGACCGCAACGACCGTCAGTCTCAAGAACAGCGGCGGGCGCCCTTTGGTCTGGGCAATTCCCGAACCGCCCCCGGCCTGGCTCAAGCTCGATCGGATGTCAGGTGAGTTGGATCCGGGGGAGGCGACCATCGTGGGCATGAGCGCGGACCGCGCCGGCCTGGCCCCGGGCATGGCGAGCCACATCCTGCGCATTCGCAGTGGCGGCGGCACGCGCCCGATCGAGATTGGCCTCGTCATTCCCTTCGCCTTGGAGGGCGGGGCGGGTCGGATGGGCGACTGCGTCGTGTTCACATGGCGCAGCGAGCCCGGCTACGCCTATCGGGTGGAATCGGCGGACTCCCTTGTCTCAGCCGCTTGGCAGGCGGTGAGCGAGACCATCGTCGCCGACGGCCCGCTCTCGAGTTGGACGGACTGCCGCGGCCTGGCGGCCAGGCGCTTCTACCGGGTGGTCCGTTCCCAGTAACCGCCCTCACGCCCATCAGCACTGCCGCCGCGGCGTAAGCCACGCGCCGCGGCACGCTCAGTGCGCGCCACCAGGCCGCCAGGCCGGCGACCATGCGTTGCAGCCCGCTCACGACCAGGTTCTTGAATTCGAGGATTTCAGGGGCTCCGGTCCCGATCGAGGCCCAACCGGTAGAAGCGAGTGGTCGTTGGTCCCGGTTCGCGGTCCGTCAACGTGACATTCCGGCTCGACTCGAGCGGGCCGATCGTCTCGATGGTGGTCCAGGGGCCGGCGAGGTGCACGGCCCACTCGAGTCTGTAAGACCGCGTGGCCACCCCGCGAAACACGATCTCGACGCCCCCCGGCACCGCAACGGTCGAGAGAATCGCCAGGGCGCTGGCTGGGTCCTGGGGATCTGTCAGCGCCAGGAACTCGGCCAGATTGGTGAATATGTCTCCATCCGGATCGCCCGTCGCCCCGTCGTTGCCGCGGCTGCTGCGCGGGTCGAGTCCATTGGCCAATTCCCAAGCGTCCGGCAAGCCGTCGCCGTCGCGGTCCGAGCGCGCGGGATCGGACGCGTTCGGCAATCCTGGCGTCAAAGCGCCCAAGGCCGAGATCTGAGGGCTGCCGTCGGGCAGGCGCCCGCTCGATTGGTCCTCGTTTTGCGCCGCATAGACCACCTCGTCAATCAAACTGCCGTCGGCGTCCATGAGCCGGATCGAGCCGCCCGCGGCCGGCAGCTTGAATTCGACGTGACCGGGTCCGGACTCGACCGCGCACCAGAGGCGAAGGTGGCCGCCGGGCGGAATGAATGAGACGGTGCGGACCGTGAACAGGGCATCGTCGATTGCCAGGTGGAGCCCGCGGAGATCGAGCGGTTGGTCGGTCGAGCGGTTGTAGAGTTCGAGCCAATCGCCGTCTCCGGGCAGCGGGTTGGCCAGCCATTCGTTGAGAACGGCGCTCGACAGGGAGGTCGTCGGGGCCGGCGCGTTTGGGGCGCCCGGAGTCGGGTCGGCAAGCTGCCAGGAGCCGTCCTGCGCACGCCCCAGACTGAATTCCGGAATCTGGTTGCCGAAGGTGATGGCGTCGATGCGGTTGGTTTGGGCGTCGTAGAGAAAGAGGGTCTCGCCTTCGCGATCCAGTCCGAAGCCGGTGTGCAGACCGGGTTCACCGGGCGCCTGGTTGCACCAGACCAGCAGGAAGGAACCAGGAGCCAGGGTCGTTCCGGCGGGAAAGAGAAACCGGCGCGGATCTTCGCTATCGCTGAGGCTCCACCCGGAAAGGTCGATGGCCGCGGGTCCGGTGCTGCACAACTCGACCCAGTCGGATGCTGCGGGGCTTGCGGACGGTCGGGTGGGGTTGGACGCCATGACCTCGTTCAATCGCACGATCGGGATCGGCGGGGCCTGGGTGACAGTCCCTGGCGAGCCGCCGGATTGCTCGCTGGCGCGCCAATTGGCCGGGTCACTGAGCGCTCCGGCCAAGTCGATGATTTCCATCGAATGGCCGCGGCCGTCGGCTTCCGGCGGCCATCCGTTGGCATCGCTGTATTCGAAGAGCCAGATCAGGCGTCCGCCGGCGTCTTTGAGCCTCAGATCTTCCCCGGAATTCGACAACGCGCCTTTGAACGTGCCCCAGACGACGACGCCTGGGTAGCGGGCGGCAAACGCGGCGGGGTCGGCATCGGATGCGAGCACGATCACTTCGTGGGGTCGCAGCACGCTGCCCGGCGGAAAGGGGAACTGGATCCCTTGGAGTGTGAAGCCGCTGACATCAAGGGGCACAGGGCTCGCGTTGTGCAGTTCGATGAACTCGAAGGCGCCGCCGCCGGGCGGGTTGTACATGACTTCACTCGGGCGGAGAGGCATCCCCGGATCGCCGACCCGGAACGTGGCTTCGGTGAGCGCGCTCCAGGCGGTTCCCACAAGCGCGCGAGCTTTCACGTGTGTGCTCTGCATCAACAGGAGCGGCATGCCACTCGCATAGACCTGGGCGCCCGGGGCCGCTGCGCCGCTGCCCGGCAGGCGCGGATCGGTGCCGTCGACCGTGTGGTAAATGACTCCCGCCGGCGCGCTCATCGCGAGCTCGAAGGGGCGGGGAACGACGCCGCCGTGTCGGTTGAAGGCCGGGGCGGCCACGCTGGGATAGAGGCCGAGCGTGCGCAACCGGTTGAGGACGGTGGCCGAGCGCTGCGGAAAATAACCGGTCCGCAGCCGGTTCAGTTCCGCCATCCACTCCTTGTCGCGCGTGAAGGGTTGAGCCGGTCGCTGGTTGTCTCCCCATCGGGCCGACTCGAGGACGATGGCGGGGTCGATTTCCGCGATGCGCCGGTGGTAGAGCGCGGCAGGCCGGTTGCGCTCGGGATGGGTGTCGTTCCAGGCCGGGTAGGCTGAGTCCACGAAGTAGACGCCGCCGTTGAAGAAGTGGCGGTGGACCCGATCCGCGAAGAGCAGGCGGAATTCGGGACTGGACCGGAGGCGCGAGTACAACTCGCCGGGCGTGTTGGCATCGCTGACTCCGGTGCGGTCGTGCGTAACCTCCTTGAGGCAGTGCTCGGAGTCGTAGCTGACGAAGCGCCAGAGGGCGTTGGGGATGCGCCGGCGGAAGGCGTACCAGTTGTGGTGTGGCCAGTCGGTGTTGCCGATGTAGAAGTGGACAAGAAGGTAATCGATCAAGCCGGGCAGATCGAGCATCCGTGCGAGGGCGTCGTAGGTCTCCGGATTTGCGGGATCGGCGCGGGCGAGGCTCATCATGACGTTCCAGGCCTCGCCATTCCCGTCCAGGACATTGCTGCCGGTATGCTTAATCACGTCGTACTCATCGGGGTCGCCGCCGTAATGATCGGCGGCCCAAACGGCTTCCGGCTCCTCATGCACGTCATAGACCCCCCAGTACAAGCCGTTGAGGAACAGGTGAACGTAACGGCCGAATGAAGCCGGGGCGCCGCTCGCAGCCTGCAAGTCGCAGGCAAACTGATCCCGCACGTACTGGGCCCGCTCGCGCTGGGTTGCCGGTTCTACACCCCCGCCGTAGGACCATGTGTAATTGTAGCCTGCGTCCAGAATCAGCGTGTTGAACGAGCCGACCGGCGAATCGGGAAACCACTCGTGATCGAGCCGGCCCGGCCCATAGTCCGATCGAAAAACCATCCGCATTGACAGCTTGTAGTCATTCCACGGGTTGGGGCTCGTGCCGCCCTGGATGCGCACCCCGCAGTTGACCTGAAATCCCTCTTCCCCGTCGGGCATCAGCAGCTCCGCCGAACAGCGCCGTTCCCAGGCGATCCCTTCCCTTTGCCCATTCGAGTAGATCCCGCGCGCGACGCTGAACCAGTCGTCTACCGGCATGACAAGCGAGAGCGTCGGGAGGCCCATCAGGCCCGGACGCAAACGATCCGCGTAACCCGGATCGCCGGTCACGCGGGGATCCATGGCGTAATCGGCAGCCGTGATCTTGATCGAGCCCCAGACGCCCGGGAAACCGGGAGGAGCGGACGGTTGCTCGAAGACCGTGGCGGGAAAGAGGTACGTCCGCGTCTCGACGCGCGACGGCAGGCTGTTCGAACTGAATGCTCCGGCGCGCACGATCATCGACTGGGCGACCCGGATCGGCGCGATGTAGACGAAACCGCTGACGGACGTCGGCTCCGAGCCGTCTGCGGTGTAACGGATGGTCGAGTCGACCGTGGCATTCGACAGAGTCAGGTCAAACGGCGCGTCGTAGAAACCGTGCGGCAGGCTCAATTCGACCTGGCTGACCACACCGGTGATGGAGCTCGAACCGTTGGCTGCGCCAGGTGTGGGCGGGCTGAAGTACCGCCCCGCGCCCTCGGTCCCGAGACCATACGAGTAGTCGTTGCGGGCCTCGGGGAATCGCGGCGCGAACTCGCTGACCACAGCGCGCGGCGATCCGGCGTCGTAGAGCCCCAGGTACTCCCCTTCGTCCGCAAGCTTGAAATTCGTGTGCAGTCGCGCGCCCGCTCCCGTTGCGGCGCGGTCTTTTCCGGAGGCGAAGATGACCAGGAATTGCCCCCCCCCGAGCGTCACGGGCCGCAAGATCCACTTGTCCGGGATGTCCGGGTCATCCGTCAGGGCCCAGCCTGTCAGATCCACGGACGCGGCCCCGCTGTTGCGAAGTTCGATCCAGTCTTCCGCGTCGCCGTCCTCGTCTTTATGTCCACTCACATTGGCCGCGCACAATTCGTTGATGACCACCGTGGGTGGTGGGGCGTCGGGATCCAGGGCACAGGTCCAACCCTGGCCGGCGAAGTCATTCGGCGGAGTCGCCCGGTCGGTGATGCCGTGGGCGGCGGCCCAGGAGAAATGGACCGTTCCTGCTTGCGGTTCGGAGATCGCGAAAACAAAAGGGCCGGCGCCGATTCCGCTGAGCGCGGCGGCCGGTTGCCCGTTCGCGAGGAGGTCGGACGCATCGAGGCCGGTCACGGGCTCATCAAATCGGAGTGCGACCTGTGTGAGTCGGCGGACGGCAGCATCCGGCGGCGGGACCCGGCTGAGCACTTTGGGTGGATTGAAGTCCGTGTGGGTGTAGGTCCACTCTGCGGCCTCGCCGGTTGGGACGAACCGATTCGGGGGCAGGGCGAGGTCGACGATGCCGTGGCCAACCGTCCAGCGCATCGTTACGACGCCGTACGCCGGCGGACGGAATGTGAAGGTGTAGGCCGTTCCGGTGCCTCGGACGCGTTCCGCCGGGACGGAGTTCATGAGCAGATCCTCCTCGTTCACCCCGGTCACCGGCTCGGTGAATTCGACCACGATGGTCGTCAGGTCACCGGCGAGGCCCGGCGCAGGGGACACGCCTGCCAGGGCGGGAGGTTGGTTGTCGAGCCGATGGGAGACCAGGCCGACGTTGATCTGGAAATCGCCGTTGTCTTTGAGGCGATTGAAGGCCTGGACCGCCAGGACATTCGTTCTCTCGACCAGGAAACGCGCCGGGTCTGCGATCGTGTGGTCGATGAACTCGATCGGTTCGGGCGCCGACGAATTGGCGAGGGTCGAAATGGCGACCTCTCCGGCGTTGATCCTGTAGCGGACCACCTCCGTCCCGTTGATCCACGCCACAAAGCCATCGTCGCATGCGGCGCTCAGGGTCAGGGCAACCAGCTCGGATGGCTCGGTGACCGTGAACGACCGGCGCAGGAAGATGCCGTTGTAGTTGTTCCGCATGTCGCCCAGCCGGGTGCCGCCGGTGATGGCGCCTTCCCCAAAGTGAAACGGGGCCGGCGCCTGCGGCCAGGCGGTGTCTTCGAACGCCGCCGACCGCCACGCTTCGATCGGCGTCGACACCTCGTTTGTCCCCTTGCGCATTCGCCACATCGAGTCCGGGGCGACCAGGGTGGCGGCCTCGCTCCCGCAACAGAACCAGGAGATCAGCGCGACAAGGCCCAGCGGCCACGCGTGGCGCGGAGATGACATCGAACAGAGGTTAACAGATGCGGCATCGGCGTTCAACGGGCGCTTTTCGGATTGAATTGCGCTCTCGGAGACTCAAGATCGGGCGCGTGCACTTCCGTTTCCCATGAACACATCTGATTCCCTCACGCGCCGTTCCTTTATCGAGAAGGCGGCCACTCTCACTGCCATCGGATTTGCCGCACCGGCCATCGGGGCGGCGGATGCGCCGCGTCCGGGTCGCCGCGTCGGCCCCAACGACCGGATTCATGTTGGTCTCCTGGGTTGCGGCGGAATGGGCCGGGCGAACCTCAACGAATGCGCGAGGCACGCCGACGTGGTTGTCACCGCGGCGTGCGATGTCTGGCAGGCGCGCCGCGACTCCGTCTGCGCGCAGTTCAAAGACACCTGCAAGCCGTATCGCGACTTCCGCGAGATGCTGGCGCAGCCGGACTTGGACGCGGTGATCATTGCCACGCCGCCGCACTGGCACACGTTGAACGCAGTCGCCGCGTGCGAAGCGGGCAAGGACATCTACCTGCAGAAGCCGATGACGCTGCATGTGGGCGAGAGTCTGGCCGTGCGCAATGCCGTTCGACGGCATAACCGGATCAGCCAGATCGGCACCCAGATTCATGCCGGCGAGAACTACCGCCGGGTGGTCGAATTCGTCCGGTCCGGCCAGCTCGGCCCGGTCGGCGTGGCGCGCACATTCAACGTGATGAACCAGGGGCCCGAGGGTGTGGGGACCAGTCCGGTGACCACGCCGCCCGAGGGGATGGATTGGGATTTCTGGTGCGGCCCGGCGCGGTTGTGTCCGTTCAATCCCATTTTGGCTCAGGACGCCTACAACCATGGATCGTGGATGGACTACAGCGGCGGCTGGACGCCCGGCATGGCGCCCCACATCATCGACCTGCCGATATGGGCGCTGGACCTGGGCTATCCGACCGTGACCAGCGCGGCTGGGGGGCGGTACATCGTTCAAGACGATGGGGACGCCTACGATCACCACGAGGTGCTCTGGCAGTATCCGAAGTTCACCCTCTCCTGGATGTCCTCCCTCACCAACAGCTACGATTTCACGATGCGCGGCGATGCCGAACCCGAGCGGCGGCTGGGGATTTACTTTCAGGGCACCGACGCCACGCTCTACGCAAACTATGGAATGTACCGGCTCCTGGCCGAGGGCAAGCGTCTCAAAAGCAAGGAACCGCCTCCGGCGACCATCCCGCCCTCGCCCGGGCACGAGCGCGAATGGCTCGACTGCATCAAGTCGCGCCAGCAGCCGACGTGCTGCGTGTTCTATCACGTCAAGGTGGACGTGCCGATTGTCCTGAGTCTGCTCTCCCTCAAGCTGGGCCGGTCGATCCGGTTCGACCCCGATGCCGAGCGCATCGTCGGCGACGCCGAGGCGGCGCGTCTGGCGGTTCCCGAGTACCGGGCGCCGTGGAAGTTCCCAGCCGAATACCTCAACGGATGACACGCCGCGGCTGGGACAAGTCATGCAAGCGCGTCCAGATCCGTATGATTGACATATGGAGCCCGGTTGGAGCACCAGCTCGCCTTTTCGGCTCCGCGTTCATAAGAAGTGGGTGAGGAATGCGCGCTCGTGGTCCTGGCCGCCATGCTCATGCACCCTGGCCTCGCCCTGGCGCAGGTAGCGGTGCGGCTGCTCACCCCGCAGCAGGCCGAGGTGGTCGAGATGGGCCCCCATCATC
>CAYPUR010000033.1:0-29143 GCA_964413865.1 uncultured Verrucomicrobiota bacterium | reverse complement strand
AGCAGTGCCCTTTCTGTCGCAAGGGCATCCGCTTTGGCTGCCAGTTGGTCATAGTCCACGGCACCGTCATCGAACACAAAGCGGTCCGCTTCGATCCAGTAGACGGGCAGATCCGGAAACGGATTAGCCGGGAAGGGCGGCCATGTGGGATGCTGAAGCGAGTAGAAGAGGCCTGGCCGCCGGACCTCCCCAGCCGTAGACTGCGCCATCGGGCTGCCAATCCCGACCAGGGCCAAAAGCCCTAAGGCCGCAGGCAAGATGTGACGCACCACTGAAGCGGGCCTCCCCACTCGGTTGCGGTATGCAGGGGGCATTGGGCGCGAAAGTTCGTTTGTCATAGGGGGTATCATCCCTTTGCGAGGGTGCCTCGTTTGAGTGTTACCCGGACAGGCGCGGCCTTCTATTGGCAAACGGCCAAACAGGAATGCGCCGACGAATCCCGCATGGGCGCCGAACGCACGACTCGATTTGACACACCCCGTGCATTGCCATTGTTCACAATTAGCATATTCACTGCCATGTCCAGATCGCATTTCAATCGTGAATGGAACTGACGCAGGTGCGAAACTGGCATTGGGTCCAAGGACGGAGAGCGTGGCAGGCGTGACAGCCCCCGCTCAGAACCATAGATTCGCGCAGTCAGTCGGGTGAGGTCGCACGGTTTGTTCTAACGTCAGTGCCATCACCCGCTTCAGCGTCCGCCTGGCGGCCACCCTCGCCCGGGCCCTCTCCGACCGCCAAAATGTTTGGCAGGAGCGACAAGCAATCCGTAGGTACTTCACCAAAAGGTGCTGGACTGCGTCCGCGCTGAGCCGGCCACCCTGAGCATTGGGGAAGACCCAATCGGTGTTCTTTGGCAGTTGTGGAAACATCGAACCCGGCAGGAGAACGGAACCAAAAGCTCCTCGCGGCACTTGGGACAGCGCACGCGGGCGAAGCCGTGCTTGACCAGTTCGCGAACCCAGAAATGGAAAGCAGATGTTCCGCAAAGAATGCTAACCTCTTGAGTCGCAATTTGCCCCACGGCTCAAAAGCCGCGGCCTGCTCGCCGCTCGGCCCCGTGCTCAGTCCGCAAGAGCGGTGGCGGGCCCTTGAGGAGGCCGATCAACTCGTCACGCTCGAGTTGGACTTTTCAGCCCCATGACGCGCCAACAACTCGAACACGCCATCCGCGCAGAACCGGAAATCTCATGACCTGGCGCGGTTTTGCTGTGCTAGCCCGCACGGGTCCACGCTGCGGAGTCTCCCGCTTCGCGGTGGCCACAACTCCATGAAACATGCGGGCTAAGCCGCTTTCTTGAACGGTTCGAGTTCCTCGCCCTGGCGGACCAGGCGGGCGCTGTTGAAGACGACGATCAGGGACCCCGCGTTGTGCATGATGGCGGCGACGATCGGGTTGATGTAGCCGAAGGCGGCCAGGGTCTGGCCGCCGATGACGAAGCAGATGCCGAAGAGGAAGTTCTGGTTGATGACATTGCGCGTCATGCGGGAGAGCTTGACCAGGAAAGGCAGACGGCGGAGGTCGTTGTTCATCAGCGCAATCGTCGCGCTGTGAATGGCCACTTCGCTGCCGGCGGCCCCCATCGCGATGCCGATGTCGCCCGCGGCCAGCGCCGGGGCGTCATTCACGCCGTCGCCCACGACCGCCACGCGGTAGCCTTTGCCCTTGGTTTGGCGGACATAATCGACCTTGTTCTGCGGGAGGCATTCGGCCAGGACCTCCTCGCATCCGATCTCGCGCGCGACGCGCGCGGCGACCGGTTGACGATCGCCCGTGACCATCGCGACCCGACGCACGCCGGCTTCGAGCAGGTGAGCGAGGGATTCGCGGGCTTCCGGGCGGACCTCGTCGCGCAATCCGATCCAGCCCACGAAACGGCCATCGCGGGCCACAAACAGGATGCTGAATCCCTCCGCCTCGCTCAGGTCGACCGACTTCAACACGTCCTCCTGGATCCCATTGTCCTTCAGCCACTGGGCGCGTCCGATGACCATGCGGCCGCCGTCGACGCTGGCCTTCACGCCCCGTCCGGCGGTCTCGGAGAAATCCCGCGGCTCGATCAGCGGCACGCCCACTTCCTCGGCCAGTTGGAGCAGGGCCTTGGCGGTCGGATGATTGCTGTATCTCTCGGCGGATGCGGCGTAGCGGAGCAGTTCGGCCGGCTTGATTTCGCCGACCGGGGCCAGCCGGCTGACGGCCAGTTTGCCGGTGGTCAGCGTGCCCGTTTTGTCGAAGATGAAGGAATTGATGCGGGCCGCCAACTCGAGATCGGCGACGTTCTTCACCAGGATGCCGAGCCGGGCGGCGGCGGAAAGGGCGGCCACCATGGCGGTCGGCGACGCCAGGATGAAGGCGCAGGGGCAGGAGATCACCAACACCGCGATCACGCGGTCGAGACTGTGGGTGAAGGCCCAGACCAAGGCGCCGATCACAAGGACCAGCGGCGTGTAATACACCATGTACTGGTCCACGATGCGGGCCAGCGGGAACTTGGTCTGCTCGGCGGCGAGGATGAGATGGTGCACGCGCCCGAGAGCGGTGTCCTCTCCGGCGCTGGTCACGCGGATGTCGAGCACGCTGGTGAGGTTCTGGGTTCCGGCAAACACCTGGTCGCCCGGAGTCTTGTCGGCCGGCAGCGACTCGCCGGTGATGGTGGCCTGGTTGATCGACCCCTGGCCCGACACGACCACGCCGTCGGCCGCCACGTTGTCTCCCGGCCGCACGCGGATCAGGTCGTCCACCCTGAGGTCCTGGACCGGGACCTCCTCCTCCTGGCCGCCGGGCAGGAGCCGGCGCGCCTTGGTTGGAGTCAATTGGATCAGGGATTCGATGGAAGCGCGCGCGCCGGCGGCGGTGCGGGTCTCGATGATCTCGCCCAGGAGCATGAAGAAGGCGACGATGCCGGCGGTTTGGTAATTGCCGGCGCTCTGGAGATCGCCGCTGGCGAACGAGGCGAGCACCGCAATGCTGACCAACTCATTGATGCTCAGCGAACCGCGGCTCAGATCGCGGAACGAGGTCATGATGATCGGCGTCCCGAGAATGACGGCACCGATCATGGCGCTGAAACTCGCCACCACACGGCTCCCCGGGAACAACAGGTCGAGCAGATACGAGTTGATGATGAAGATCATGCCGATGAGCGTCTGGGAGAGCTTCACCGGGATGTGCTCGTGATGATGCGCGTGCCCGTGATGATCGTGGCAGTGGTCGCACGCCGCCTCGGCGCGGCTGGTGAGAGAGGTGACCTGCATGGTGTTGCGAAAGGATAGGGCTTCAGGAATGAACCCGCGCGGTTCCCGGCGGCGTCCGCGGCGCGGCTGGGGCGTGCGAACGGTTCGCGGGAACGGCAGGGGACAGTCTCATGGCGTGGAGGTGGTTTCGGCCTTCTCGGGCTCGCGGCTCAATTGCAGGCGGAGTTCCTGGAAGCCGTCGGGCAGCGTGAACTTGACGTTGGCGTTGGTGAGGACCCGCTGCAGACGGGCGGCCAGGAGCCGCTCCTTGAACAGGTGCGGATCGGCTCGGTAACTGGGGAGCTGGTCTTTGAAGACCTGGGCGGTGGCCGCGACCGCCGCGACCATCTGATTGCTGCTGACCAGGCCGGCATTGACGATTGCGTTGGACTGGCCGAGCGCGCGGTTGACCAGCTCGTCGCGGTAACTCAAGGCTTTGCTGATCTCGGTGCTGCGGATCTGCTCGGCCTTGTTGACGTCTTCGAACGCGCCGCGCACGTCGATCGGGGTCTTCGTCTCGACATCGCTCGGCTCGAGCGTGATTCCCAGGTTGGCCGCCTCGGTCAGTTGGGCGACGCGTTGGATCACCGTGTCCCGAAACGCGAGCTTGTCCCTGTAGAGCGCCGCCTCGGCCGTGTAGCGGGCGGATGCATAGATGATCGCGTTGTTGACGATGTTAGTCAGGATCCGCTCGACATCCGCGAAACCGAACGCGTACTGGAGAGGATCGGTGATGCGGTATTTCACGCTGGCCCGGACGTGGATGATGTTGCCGTCCGCGGTCAGGGTGTAGCCGTCGGCTTCGGGGCGCAAATACCCATAGGCCATCGGTTCCTCATTCATTGCCTCCATCTCGGGCGTGGTGGCGTGCCAGCCACTGGTCGAGGCGGCGGTCTGACTCTGGCCGACGCGAATCCGGACCTTTTCGTTGATGGGATAGGGCCAGGCCCAGTGCCAGCCCGGCTGGAGCAACTGGTCCTTGCCGACTCCGACCGGCTTGCCGAAGAGGAGTTTGACGACCACCTCGTTGGGCTCGACCACGAACATGCCCGAGCAGAGGAACAGCAGGACCAAGCCCAGCATCAGCACCTTGAGAATGCGGAAGCTGCTTCGCAACGCCTCGGACAAGGCGGTCGAGCTCGCGTCCTCGAATGTGCTCGAAAGCCGCTCGGGGGGGCCGGCCTCGGGCGGTGGGGGCGGACTCGGCGGGACGGGAGGCAATGGCGGTGTCTCGTTCATGGCGGGCTCATCCAGTGCGACTATTTGCCGGACTCGGGCGCGCGCGGTTGGGCCCGCAACAGATCGAAGGGCGCTGTGCGCGTGTCGAGGACAAGCGTGGTGCGGTCCTTGACTGCCAATTCAAGGGCTTCGAGTTTGAGAAGAAAGACCGCCAGTTCGGGATCTTCCTCGAAGGTCTTGAGCCACCGCGACGCCTCCCTGTCGGCTTCGCCCCGGATGATGGTGGCCTTCTTCTCGGCCTCGGCCAGCATCTTGTCCCGTTCGAGGTCGGCCTCGGACACGATCCGAATCGCCTCGCCGGCCCCTTCGCCCTGGAACTTCTTCACGAGCTGATCCCGCTCGGCCTTCATGCGCTCGAAGACCTTCTCGGTGATGCTCTGGGGCAGGCCGATCTGTTTGATGCCCAGCAGCGTCACCTCGACACCGTAGTTGTCGAGCGCCTTGGGCCGGATGCCCGCCAGCATCTCCTGTTCGATCTGGTCGAACTTGAGATCCTTCGGATCGGGCGAGATGAAATCGCTGAGCGGGTGGGCGCCGACGGCCACGAACTTGGCGTCGCGCAGAATGCTTTCGAGCACCTGCTCGGCGCGCGCCTCGTCGTCCCCAAACCGTTCGAGAAAGATGCGAGCGTCCTTGACCCGCCATCCCATGAACACCTGGATGAGGATGTTCCGGGCATCGAGGGTCGAGGTCTGTTCGTACTTGCGTTCGAGGTTGCGGACGCGGTTGTCGTAGCGATGCAGGCTCTGGATGGGCCAGGGCAGGCGCCAGTTCAGACCGGGCTCTTCGATGGTGCGCGTGAACTTGCCGAAGGTCGTGACGACCACGTACTCGGTCTGGCGCACCTGGAAGAGGACGAGCATCGAGAGGAAGACGGCGGCCACCAGGAAGCCGGCGACCAGCGTGACAGGTTGTCTTTTCATATCGGGATCAGAGGATCAAAAAGGGGGTGTCAGGCGTTGCGGCTCAGTTCACTCAGTTGCGGGGTTTGGGCAGTTCGATGTCGAGCAGGTCCTTGCGCAGCTTCTCTTCGAGGTTGAGAATGGCGACCCCGTGGGTGTTGGTCAGCGCGACCACATAGGTGCGGGCGTCGGCCATGGCGCGTCCCAGGGTGTCCAGGTAGGTGCGCACCCGGTAAACCTCGGGCGATGCCTGGGACGCCAGCATCTGATTCTCGAAGCGCTGCGCGCTGGCCTCGGCCGCTGCTGTGGTGCGGACATAGTAGCCCTGGGCATCGCTGACCTTCTGTTTGGATCGTCCGCTGGCCACGGGGATGTTGGTGGCCATGTAGGCGCGCGCGTAGAGGTTCGTGGCCTCGCGGTCCTGGAGCGCACCGATGACCCTCTCGAAATCCGGCGCCACCTTGACCGGCGGATGGATGCCGTGCAGCCCGAGAAAGAGGACCTTGACACCCAACTGCAGGGCGTCCGCGCGCTCCTGGATGCGGCGGCGCAAATCCTCGGCGGCCGCCTTGCGTCCGAAGGTCATGACGTCGTCGATGTCGACGCTGACCAGGTAGCGCGTCACCACTTCGTTGGCCAGGTCTTGGAGGAGTTTCCCGGCGTCGACATGGTTGTAGGCGAAAGCCCGCACATCATGGACCTGGTATTGGACCGGGATGTTGACCGCCAACAGGTTCACCGGCACGGCCACCTCGCCGGGCGCCGCGTTGGTTGTCTGCTGCGCCTTGCTGGCCACCAGCCAGGGCGCCTCCTCTTTGGCGTGCGACCTGGTCCAGACCAGGACGCGGTCCTTCTCGTAGTCCGCATCGGACTCGAGCCCGATCAGGAAGGTCTGAATCTGGTCGGTCCGGAAGCGGTGGACCTTGTCGATGGGCCAGGGCCATTTCACATGGAGACCCGGATCGAGCACCTCCCTTCCAGCGACCGGACGTCCGAAGCGTTCGAGCACGCCGTGCTCGCCCAGTTCGACGAAAGCGAAGGACGTCGACAGCACCAGCGCGGCGACTTGGCCGAGGACCAACCATGCCAGGGCGCGTTCGAGGTAACGATAGAACCAGGTCTCGGAGACCTTGAATCCGAACTGATAATCCAAGGCCTGGGCCGCCGTGGTGATCAACCCGCCGGGCTGGCTCAACAGGCCGATCAGCCGGCTTTCATACAGCGGATGCTCCGCCTGGCCCTTGACGCGCGGACGGTAGGTTTCGAACACCAGGCTTAGCAGGTTCTCGACCGCCACCAATCCCAGCACGATCGTCAGCACGCGCGCAACGATGAGATCCACCCTCGGGTATTCCGCCCAACCCGCCACCTCGACCGCGGCCGTCACGATCGCCAAGAGCGAGCCGAGCAGGAGGTAGCTGGCCTGGGGACGCAGGAGGCGCTGCTTTTCGATCTGGCCCAGGACGGCGGAGTACTTGCCGAACTGAAAGAGAACCAGGGCGAGCAGGGCGTTGACCGCCATGGCCACCGTTGCTTGCTGCCCTGTCGCGGGCTGGTCGTCTCCGACCTGCTTCCACAACAGGTAAAACGCGCCGGCCTGCAGCACGAACAACACAAGAGCGAACGCCGGCACGATGAACCGCTCGAATTGCTCCCGCGCGCGCCGGGCCGGGAAGGTGTCGGCCTGCACCTCGGTGAACAGTGTCCGGCTTGTCGATGTCCGGTTCAGCTCGTCGAATTCCATCTGCTCGAGCCGTTCCCGATGCTCGAGGCGCATCTGGAAGTAACTCACGGCCGCGACGAGGAATCCGAGGGCCATGAACACCCCGGCGACGAGTCCCGTGGCGGAGTGGCAGTAGCGCGCCAAGACAAGCGCACACACGGCCCCCGCCAGCAGCAGCAGCCAATTCACCAGTCCTTTGCGATGGATGTTCTGTTCCATGACTCACCTGCTTCAGCTCAACTCGCGATCTTCGAAAAACAGCAGGGCCAGCGCCAACGCCGCGCCCAGATACCCGACGACATATCCGAAGGCCCGTCCCACATAGCCCCATGGAATGATCTTCGCCTGGTCCAGGGCGTCTGCCATCCAGAAAATCTGCCAGTTCGGAAGGACCGTGTGGCAGATGCTGGCCCACCATTGGCCTTGGGACGCCCGGATGCCGAAAAGATAGTCGGACATCAGGCCCAGGACAAACACTGCGGTGCAAATGGCCAGGGTGGGGATCATCTCGAAACGGGTCGAACAGGCCAGGGCGAGCCCGGCCAGGATCCACACGGCAAAGACGATCAGGACCGTCGCCGGCAGCAACCGCCAATCGACGCCCTGAGCGAACTTCTGGAGCGCCCCTTCCTTGTCAAAGAGATTGATCACACAAAAGGCCACTGTGCCAAACAGCAGCAGCCCCCACACCGCGTCCGACACGAACGTCCGGTTCAGGAAGTAGTTCGCAAACGCGGCCACCGCGTACGCCAGCACGATCGCCACCCCGTAGATCCGGAGGGCGACGGTGTCGGTCGATCCGTAAGCGTCGTACGCCATCCGGCTGGCCAGCAGCGCCGAGATCAGGTTGAAATAGGTCAGCACGGACAGGGCCGCGGCGACGCCGGTGTACTTTGCGGTGAGGAACTGGGTGCGGCTGACCGGCTTGGCCAACACGGCCAGCGCTGTCCCCGTGCGCAATTCGCGAGCAAGCGACGATGAGGCGCTCAGGACGGCGCCGAGCAGACCGGCCACCAGCATGACTGCCATGACGCTGTCCTTGACCATCTTCGGATCGTCGCCGAATCCAAAATACGGCACGATTGCAAGGAACACCCCAAATACGCCGGAAGCTGTCATCAGCAGCAGGAAGATCGGCTGCCGAACCAGCTCCATAAAGGCATTGCTCGCAATGGTTAGGAATTGTCGCATTCCCAGTGTTTGCCGCCCGCAAGGTTACGAATCCACGGCTCGAATGCAAACCGTTAATCCGACGTTCATCCAACCCCGGCCTCCCGACGGTCCCGCGAATCGAGGATTCAGGGTGCTGAGCCAACGATCTTCTTAGGTCAAAACGGCATCAGGCGGAACTGTGCGTTTGGTCGCACAGAAAGCCGGGGCTGAAACCCGGGGCTTTGCTTTTGCAGCCCGCCCGACTAGATTGAGCGCCATGCAATTGCTGGCCGCGACGGGATCCGCGCGCCGCACTCACCGCCGCCTCTGGCCGGTGATCGCGGCGGGTTTGTGCCTTGCTGTGTGGGCTCATGGGGCCGATGCGCCGCTGGTCGGGACCATCGAGTGGCGCGCAAGCGACAATTTGGTGGATGCGCAAATCGAGGGCTGGCCGCTGCGGAAGGTCCTCGAGCGGATCGCCTCCCGGACATCCTGGCAGGTCTACGTCGAACCCGGCGCCCAACATGTCGTCTCCGCCCAATTCAAGAACCTGAAGCCGGGCGACGCTCTGCGCCGACTCCTCGGCGGCCTCAACTTCGCGTTGATCCCGTCCAACAACGGTCCGGCGCGCCTCTACGTGTTTCTCGACTCGCAGGCCGGCGCCACCGTGCGGATCGAGGCCCCGGACCAGGCCAAGACGGAGGGGCGTGCCAAAGGCCCCGTGCCCAACGAACTGGTGGTGACGCTCAAGCCGGGCGCCAAGGAGTCCATTGACGAACTCGCCAAACGGCTTGGCGCGCGCGTGGCGGGCCGATTGGATGCCCTGGGCGCCTACCGGCTCGAGTTTGAAGACAGCGCGGCCGCCCGCGCCGCCCGCGCCGCTCTGGCCGAGAACAGCGACGTCAGCGCCATCGAAGAAAATTTCGGCTTCGCGCGGCCCGAGGTTCCCCAGGTCCAGGTGGCCGGGACCCCGCCCCCGCTGGTTCTGCGCCCGCGGGCAGTGACCGACGGCAGCCAGGTTGTCATCGGCCTGATCGACACGCCTGTCCAACAGGAAGGGACAATCCTCAAGGACTTTCTCCTGCCCGGGGTCTCTGTCGCCGGGGATTCCGCAATCGCCGCCGACACGCTCAGTCATGGCAGTGCGATGGCGACGACGATCCTTTACGGTCTGGCCCGATCCTCCGGCGCCTCGATCGACACACCGGTCCGCATCCTCCCCGTGGACGTCTACGGCGCTTCGGGCAGCACCACCACCTTCCAACTGGCACAGGGCATTCTCGAGGCGCTCAACGGCGGGGCCTCGATCATCAACCTGAGCCTCGGCGGCGAAACCCAAAGCCCGCTTCTCGAAAGCGTCATCCAGGCGGGTTATGCGCAGGGCGCCGTGTTCCTGGCCGCCACGGGAAACCAGCCGGTGACAACACCCACTTATCCCGCCGCTTACTCACAGGTCATCGCCGTGACGGCGCTGGGACAACACGGGGAGATCGCCTCCTACGCCAACCGGGGCGATTTCGTCGATGCCGCCGCTCCCGGCACCAGCGTGGTTCCGTTTCAGGGCCAGTCCTATGTCGTGGCCGGCACCTCGACAGCCACGGCCAACGCCTCGGCCTACGCGGCCCACATCATGGCGGCGACCGGCACGCGGGGAAGCCAACTCGACGCGCTGGTGCGTCAGTCCCTCGGGATCACCCCGTCCGCCGGCAAACCTTAGCGTGGCGCGTCACGCGGACCCCGACGAAGCGTGTTTGCGGGAGGACGAACTTCCTGACCTCGACCGTTGCGGTTGTTACGCCGAATTCGCGCAGGAGCAGATTGGCCATCTCGACGGCCAGGGTTTCGATCAGGCGCCAACTGCGGCCCGCTCCCCATTCGGCAAGCCGCTGGCAGACCGCGGCGTAATCGATGCTCGAACGCAGGTCGTCTTTCTCGGCTGCGCGGGCGAAATCGTGCGCCAGTTCGATCGAGACGAGGAGGCGTTGCGGCTTGGCCCGCTCGTCCTCGGGCACGCCCACCCGCAGAAACAACTCGAGGTCCCGGATGATGATCGTGTCCATCACTGCGGTCCGGCCTGATCGAGGTAGGTCATCAGCAGGGTTCGCGTCGGCTGGTTGAGCGCCAGATCCATCGCCGCCGGCGGCGCCACCCAGCGGTACTCCTGCGCCTCCGCGTTCAGGCGCACCGTCGCCGGCCCCGCGCACCGGCACGTGTAGTTCAGGAGGAGAAAATGCGCGTCCCTGTAGAACTCGGGCGAGTGAATGCAGTCATGGACCATGAGGAATGCAATGTCGCGGACCTCCAAATCGGTCTCCTCCTTCAACTCGCGCCGCAGCGCGTCCACACACCGCTCTCCGAGTTTGATCTTGCCGCCGGGGATCCCCCAAAGATTCGACCATTTCCGCGTGCGCACCATGAGGACCTCGCCGGCCTGGTTAAAGACCAACGCCCCGACCGTGGCCACGGGGCCGGCGGGCGTGCGTTTTCCGCCGCTGGGGGCCGCCCCTTCGATCTGGAATCCCTGGATCTCGAGCAGATCGCGGAGTTCGCCGAGGTGCTCGACGATCAGATCGGGCTGGCGCGCCCGCAATTGGGCCAGGCTGTTGTACCCGGTGAGCACGGCGCACGCGTACACACCGCCGCACCGTGCCGTTTCGATGTCATGCTCCATGTCGCCGATGAACACGGTCTGGCGCGGATCCAGGCCGTGTTCTCCCAGCAACTCGTGAATCTTGGCCCGCTTGTCCCACACTTCCACATAGGGGTGGTCCAGGTACCTCCCGAATCCGGTCTCCGCCGCCTGAGCCGCGAAATGGTCCCGGTGCACGCTGCTGAGCAGGAAGGTCCGCAGCCCATGCTGCCGGCAGAACTCGAGAAACTCGCGCGCGTGCGGCAGCTCGCGGACCAGGTGTTGCGACTGACGAAAGGCGTTGTGAAACCATTCTTCGAGTTGCGGCCAGGGCACGTGCGGCACGTAGCGGTCGTAGAATGTCTTGAACGGCAGACAGAACTCGGACCGGAATTGGTCGAGCGTCATCTCCGGAACCCCGGCCTGGCGGAAGACGTGGTTGCTCGCTGCCAACACCGCCGGCAGATCGTCCACCAAGGTGCCCGACCAGTCGAAAATGACATTCCGAATCACAGCGACAAGCCTACGCTTGGCGCGCGCGGCAACGCAATCGCGATCGGGAATCGCGCGGCAGTTCTCACTTTGCGTACAGGGCCTTGACGCCGGGTGAGGGCACGCGGCCTGCAGCATGGGCATCACCGGCTTGTGACCGGGGGCGCCCCGCCCCCGGTCATGTCGGCAGAACAGTTCTTGAGCGCTCGGTCAGAGCGCCGGCTATTTCCGCAGCCGGAAGAACTGCGCGTTCGCGCTGGGCGCGATGTACGCCGCGAGCTCGCCTCCCTCAGCCACAACCGGGGCCGTGGAATCCGCCCAGCCGCCCGGCAGGGCGCCTGTCACCTGGAGGCTGAATCCGACGGCTGTTGCCGGCCAACTCACGCGCACGGTGCCCGTGGACGTCATCCCAACCTTGAGAGACGCCTTCACCGGCACGGTGCCGCCGGGCGTCACCTTGACGTCATCGAGCAGCAGCACCTGGTCGCCGGCGGCGGCCTGTTCGAGCTGGATGACCGCTTCCGTCCCGGCGGCCTGAAACACCGCCGTCTTCACCGCATACGGCTGGCTGCCCCCGACGGGCGTGACGGCCTCGGTCGCCGCCTCCTCGCCATCCGCGCTGATTTTCAGGGTGGGCGTGGTGCCGGTCGAGGCGTTGACCGCGACGCTGACGGTGTAGTTCTGGCCTGGGGTGAGGCCGGTGATCTTCTGGCTCAGCCAAGCGGCGCCTTGCAGGAAGGCGACGTTGTCCTGGTCGGGATTGGCGCCGTTGTCCGCGAAGCCGAGCCCGCTGATGTTGATGCCCCGGTTGCCTGCGCCGCCCGCAGCCCAGCCGGCGATGTTCATGGTGATCAGGCCCGGCAGGGGCACAACGCCGCTGGCCTCGAAGCTCGGGTTGGCGACCGGGATGTTGTCCGGGTCGCGCTGGACGATGCTGATGGCATCGAGGAGCCCGGTGGCATCGCCGGCGGCCATGGTTTCAAACGCCAGCAGGCCCGAGGTGGCTGCGGGCGTGAACTCGTACTGCTGGAAGTGATAGGACGGTCCATCGGGGAGATTGGACCCGCCGACCGGCGTGATGGCCGCAATGGTGCCCAGAGGGAGGGCGTCGAAGCTGGCCGTCAGGTCGATCGTGCCTCCGCAGCAGTTGCGCACATTGTAGTAGAACTGCAGCCAGTACGTCTTGCCTGGCGTGAGGTTCATGATGTTCTGACGGATGATCTTCGAGGTTTGAAGCAGCGCCACCACGTTCCGATCGGGCGTTGCCCCGTTGTCCGAGAACGGCCCATCCGCCTGCACCGGGTTGATGCCGGTGTTGCCGCCCCCTTCGCTCGGCCAGTTCTGGATCGCCGTGTAACCGGGATAGCCCGGCACCTCGTCCGCCTCGAAGCTCGGATTGCGCACAAACGACCCGAGCACCAGGACAGACACCTCTTTCCGGCTGAAGCAGACGCCGTGCGGATTGGCGAACTGCAGGGCAGTCGCGCCCCGGGATGCCCCGGTCACCGTCACGGTCGCCGACAAGGCTTCCGGATCCCCGCCGACCGGGAATTCGATCGTGAGCACGCCGCCCACGGCGCCCTCGATCCTGGCCACCGCAGGGTTCAGGCTGCTGACCGTGACACGCGCCGGATTGCTCAACTGCAGCAACTCGCCGGGCACACTGACGGTGAGGCTGGTCGAATCCGTCTCGCCCACCGCCAGTTGAAGCGCGGCGGGCCGGACTTCGATGCACGGGACGTTGATGGACACCCCGGTCACCTTGACGTCGTCGAGCAGAACGGTCTGGGTGGGATCCGCGGCCACCTGTTCGAACCGCAGGACCGCGGTATCCGACGCCGCCGTGAACGAGGTCGAGCCAACCCAGTAAGCCGCCGATCCCCCCACAGGCGCCACGTCCACTTCGAGCAGGGACGCGCCGTCGGCGCTGACCCTCAGGCGGGGTGCCTGGCCCAAGGGGGCATTGTAGGCAAAGGCGACCTTGTAGTTCTGGCCGGGCAGCAGGCCGGGGATGGTCTGGCTCAGAGCACCCGGACCGCGGATATAGGCCACGAGGTCCTGGTCGGGATTGGCCCCGTTGTTCGCGTACACGCCCAGGCCCGAGAAGTTGATGCCGGTCGTCCCCTCGGCCGTCCAGCCGGCGATTCTGGCCAGCACACCCTCCCCGGCGAGCTCGCCGCTCGCCTCGAAGCTCGGGTTGCGCACCACCACGTTGCCGGCGTCGCGCTGCACGATGGTGACGGCGTCAAAGACGAGCGAGGCGTCGCCGCTATGGACGGCGTGCACGATCTCGAACAGGCCCGAAGCACCCGACGGCGTGAACGCGAAGCTCCGGAATCCGTACGGATTCTGCCCGCCCGCCGGCACGACGCCCTTGACACTGCCGATCTCGACCCCCTCGAACTGAAGCGTCATGTCGTCGAGCACGTCGCCGCAGCAGTTGCGCCGATTGTACCAGATCTGCGCCCAGTACTCCTTCCCGGGTTCGAGTCCGGAGATGGTCTGGGACACACTGCCGCCGCCCTGTTTGAAACCGACGCGATTGCCGTCCGGGATTGTGCCGTTGTCGGCGAACGGTCCCGTCGCGCCCTGGTTGACGCCGCTGCCGCCGTCCCAGTTGTCGATCGCGCTGTACGACGGCCAGGTCGCGTTGTAGTTGCTCTCGAAACTCGGGTTGCGCACGAAGGCGCCGCTCACCTTGACCGAAATCGCCGTTGGGAAGTTGCAGGCGCCCGCGCTATTGGCGATCTGCAGCGTCGTGATGCCGCCCCCGACGAGGTTGAGATCGAACGTCTGCTCCATCGGCCCGCCAACGGGGAACGTCAGTGTCAGCGCGCCCCCAGCCCCGCCTGCCGGCGTCGCGACGCTCGGATCGGCCGAGGTCACCGTCACCGTCACCGGCTGCGTCGCGGTCAGGCGCGTGGAGACGCTGATCGTCACCGTCGCCGTGCCGCCGGCGCTGCCGCTGATGAGCGAGGGCGATCCGGCCACGCAGGGCTCGGCGGCGGCGTTGTCGGAGTAGATGCACAGGTTGTCGAATGTGGCCGTCACCATGTCGTCCGGGGCGCGTGTATAGGCGCCAAACTCGAACACGATGCCGCTGCTGACCGGGAAAGGCACGTCGACTCCCATCAGGCCGTCCAGGAACAGTTTCACGGTCGCGCCGTCCGCAACCATTTTCATCCGATGCAGACCCCCATCCTCGAAGGGGGGATAGTCGAACGCGGGGATATCGACTCCGTTTCCTGTGGCGGAGTCGCCGGCCAACCCGATCCTGCGGTTGTATTCCCAGCCTCCTTCGCCCGTGTTGTAGGAAAAGACCACGTAGCGCGAGCGGGTCTGATCCGTGATCCAGACGCCGGATCGCGTGGAGGTTCCCGAGAGGGTTCCGTAGCTCTCGTGCAAGACGCGGTCGATCTCAAAGGTCAAAGGCGCCTCGGGCGAAGCCGAAAAGGTCTTCTCCGTCACCAGGGACTGGCCGCCCCAGTAGGTGCCGTCGGCGTAGAGGCTGAACTCGATCCCGGTCGCGGGGTTGACCATCACCTGGCCGAAGGCCGATCCGGTCTCGAACGGGGCGAGGTTCAGACGATAGAACGGATCAAACGGTTCGTTCGGGAACTCGTCGCACCAGACTGCCGGAGACGCCGGGTAGACGGTGACGCTCACCGGGTCGCCCACGCAGACGCCCGCGCCGTTGCTGAGCGCGATCTCCGTCGTCCCCCGGCCGACACCAACGAGATTCACCGTCTTGGTCGGCGCGGCGCCCGCCGCGAATGTGACGTCGAGGCTGCCCGCGGCGGCGCCAGCCGGCACGGCCACCGCCGGGTCGGCACTGGTGAGGGTTACCGTGGCCGGCGCGGAGGCGTTCATCGACTTCGGAATCCGCACGGTCACGGCCTGATCGCTGCCGCCGACCGTGGCGAAGATTCTCGAAGGCGACGCCGTGACGCACGGCTCGCCCGAGATCTGGAAGTTGTCGAACGTGTCAATCCACGTCTGGGCGGCGTCCGCGTAGTTCAACAGAGTGATGTAATTGGCAAGAAACCCGTTCGTATTCACAAGCACCGTCGGGCTCGATGGATCGCTGGTGATGGCCAGCGGCTCGCCATTGACCGAGACGCTGATGGCCACCGGCGTGTTCGTGCCCCGAAAACCGTCGCTCGACACGTCGATCTTCACGCGGAAAGCCTCGCCCGTGGGCAGCGTCGTCCCCGCCGGCGAGCCGTAGACCGCCGCGGTGCGGTCGAACACCTGCCAGGCGCCATTGTGCCGGAACAGGATGCCGAATCCGTCGGACGCGTTCACGAACACGTTGCGGGCGGTGGCGCCCAAAACAATCGCCGCCCAGTCGCCCGAGCTCGAGTCGAGGTCGTTCACGCCCGGATCGAGATCGAATTCGACGCTGAAATGGCCGCCTTCGATAAAGCTGTGATTGGGGCTGAGCGATGTCCACCCGCCGTTGACGGCCGTCAGGGCGAGTGTGCCGGGAAACTCGGCTGTGTTGACCGCGGTGCGGTCGTCATAGGTGCCATTGGCGGCCGTGTCCGCGACTTCGACATAGGGCAGGGCGCCGATCGACCCGCTCATGCGGGTGTTCATCTGATAGTTGACGTCCCACGCGGGCTCTGTGGTGCTGAAGTTGTCCAGCCACAGAACTTCCGACGCGGCCATTGCCGTGCACAGGCCAGCCAGGCCGCCCAACGCAGCCGCCCGGCCAAGCACCGAACGAACCGCTCGGGAACGGAATGAAAGACAGTTCATGGTTTTGTCAGGGATTTGGTTGATGTTTTCAGCCCACCGCCAAGCCGCGTCTGCACTTGCTGCTGCAGGCACGTTCAGTGTGGTGTTCGCCTCAAATGAAAGGCCCTCCGCCATCCGAATGCAACGGCAAAAGTCATGCCCGTTGCGCGCCGCGCTTGAATCGGATCGGCGAGACGCGATAGCCTCTCGCGATGGAACACGGGCCGATCCTCGCTCCAAGTCCATGGATGATGTTGCCCTTTGGCGCGCTGTTGGCGGCCATTGCGCTGGCGCCATTGGTTTGCGCGAACTGGTGGGGACGCCATTATCCCAAAGTCGCTTTGGGCCTTGGCGCCCTCACGCTGAGCTACTACCTGTTCTGGATTCACGCCCACGAGCGCGTGGAGCACACCGCGATCGAGTACGTGAGTTTCATCGTCCTGATCGGGGCGCTATTCGTCGTTTCCGGCGGCATTCACATCACGGTGCAAGGTGAAGCCACCCCGCGGGCGAACTGCGTGTTCCTGCTGATCGGCGCGATCATCGCCAATGTGCTCGGCACCACCGGGGCCTCGATGCTCCTGATCCGGCCCTGGCTGCGGATGAACGCGTATCGCATCACGGCCCACCATGTGGTCTTCTTCATTCTGATCGTTTCGAACGTCGGCGGGTGCCTCACCCCCATCGGCGATCCGCCGCTTTTCCTCGGCTTTCTCAAAGGCATCCCGTTCTGGTGGGTGGCACAACATTGCTGGCCGATGTGGGCGGTCGGAGTGGGGGTCCTGCTGCTCATGTTCTATGTGGTGGATCGGCGCAACTACGTCCGGGCGCCTCGGGAAGTCCGTGAGACGATGGCCGAACCGCCTGACCGCTGGCGGTTCGAGGGACTGGTGAATCTCGTGTTCCTGGGGGCGATCCTGGGCGCTGTGTTTATCCATCACCCCCCCTTCCTGCGCGAGGCCATCATGCTGGGCGCCGCCGCCGCGTCTTACTACACCACGCGCCCGGCGGTCCACCACGCCAACCATTTCAATTTCCATCCCATCCGGGAAGTGGCGATTCTCTTCGTCGGCATCTTCGCGACGATGATGCCGGCTCTCGACTGGCTCGAGATGAACGCCGCGCGGTTCGGCGAACCTCAGGTGGGCCAATTCTACTGGGCCTGCGGCATGCTCTCGAGTGTCCTCGACAACGCACCCACCTACCTCAGTTTCCTGAGCGCGTGCCTGGGATCGCTGGTGGACTCGGACGTGGTCGAACAGGTGCGCGCCATTCTGGCTGCGGGAGGATCGCTGGCAGCCGTGGCCGACGGCCCCAATGCCGAGGCCGTGCGGCAGACTCTCGATACGCTGCGGCGCTTTTACCCGGCCGCCGTGGCGGCGGGATCAGTCTCGCCCAATCAGATCGAAATGGCCTTCCTGCTCGGAGACCAACACCTCAACCAGTTCATCGTCGCCATCAGCATCGGGGCGGTCTTTTTCGGCGCGAACACCTATATCGGCAACGGCCCCAACTTCATGGTCAAGACCATCGCCGATCAGCGGCGGGTTCGCACCCCGACCTTCCTCGGCTACATTTTCCGATTCACTCTGCCGTTCATGCTGCCGATGGTCTTTCTGGTCTGGCTGCTCTTCTTTCGAGGATGACGCCGTCGTCTGGCCTGCCGCACCGCCTCGATCGAGCCACCGCGATCCATTCCTATCGAGTCATTCGCCGCGCAGCCCCCATATCGAGCCGCGGCCGGCTCACACACCGGGGAGCCGGTTTCGGAACACGCGCACGGTGCGATCGGTGCACGCCACATGCAGATGCCCCTCCCGGTCAAAGGCCGGCCGCGCCTGGATCGAACGCGGGGCCTCGAACACGGCGCGCCCCAGGCCGTCCTGGTCCACCGCATGCAGTCGGCCCAGGGGATCCCCGATGAACGCCGTGCCATCCGCATCGCAGACCGGACCGGCCAAGAGGTAATCCGCGCCCGTTGCGTACGAGAACAACGGCGCGCCCCCGACCGCAAAAGCCCGCACCGCGCCGTCCATGCCGGCCACCAGGACCGCTCCATCTGGCCGCAGCGCGGGCGTAGCCACGGTGAAGCAAGGCATCTGCTGGGTCCATGAAACCCGCTCATCGCGCGGGGACCAGGCGTGCAGCGTGGTCTCTCGGTCACCGTTGACGCAGAAGAAGACAACGCCCCGATCCTCATCCACCACGGGCGCCGCGGCCACCACCATCCGTGACGCGCCGCGCTTGCCCTCCGGTTGGCGGCAAAGAACCGTTTCCCGCCCATCTTGAGCGAGCCGGACACACACCACACCCTCGCCCCGGACGGCGCGCATCGAGTAGATGTTCCCCCGCTGATCGGCGCTGGCCCCGGCTTGGGGGGAAAGCCCGGCGTCCCACGTCCTCCTGGTCTGGCCCGTGCCGGCGTCCAAGGCATGGAACTGCCCACCCCAACTGCTCGAGACGACCTCCGCCGCGCCGGGGGTGAGGAGGAGATCCGACACGATGCGCGCGTCGCTCTTGGTCGGCACCCGCTGCCGCCAGAGAACCGCGCCGTCGGACGCGCTCAAGGCATAGACCCAGCCGAGATGCGTGCCGGCAAACACACGATCCCGCGTCGTGTCCACCGCCGGAGTGGCCGAGACGGCCCCTTCGATCTGCCGCTCCCAGAGAAGCCGCGCCTCGGTCGAGAAGGCGTGCACCCAGCCCGCCATGTCGGCCACGAACACTCGCCCGGCGGCATCGAACACCACCGAGGCCTGCACCGCGCCCTTGGCCGCCAGACACCGCACGGGAGTCGACTCGAGCAGGACGCGCCCGTCCCAGAGGCCTTGCCGCCCCGGCCCGCCCCCGGCAGCGCTCCAGATCTCCGATGTGTCTGTGAACCTGTTCGTCATGGGAACCGTCTCGTACAACACCGCCATCAACACGTGTCAATCCCCGGGTTCAAATCACTCATCCCTGGACGCGTTGGTAGGTCGGGTGAAACTCGAAGCGCGCGGCGTCCAGACCCACCCCCGCAATCTCGAGTCGGTTCAGGCGGTTCTCCCCCAGCCCCCGCCGCCGCGCAAGCGCCAGATGGTTCGCGCCGTTGACAAACGGAAAGGTCCGGTCCGGCGCGTCGGGATTGAATCCCATCACCGCCGCGGCGACGGCGTCTGTGCAGACGGGATTGCGCCCGGCAATGAGCAGGCCCGGATGGGTCACCGAGACCATCGACCCAATCCACCAGCCTTCGGCGGTCTGGAGGGTGCTGATTCCGTCGATCACGACGAGGTCGATGGGGAAGGCCGCCGCCAGATCCACGATGAATCGGGGCACGTTGTAGCCGTGATCGCCCTCGATCGACCGTCCGGTCACCGACTCCGCCGAGGTCAAAGGCCGGCGCACGCAACTGTGCAGCGTGGTGCTCCGGTAGCCGACGGCATCCTCATCCGGCTCACCCTTGAGGTCTTCGCTGTAGAGGCTGCTCGGAGGCACCCCGAACAGGTTCTTCATGCCGCCTGTGACGCCGGCGGAAATGTGGCTCTTGAGTTTGCCGAGCGACACCAACACATCCGTCTCGACGTAGGTTCGATTCACTTCCCAGGCCGACGCCAGCTCGCCGCCGGGGACCCGCACCCAGGCGTACTGGCGATGCCGCCCGCGGTTGCGCGTGTTCTCGAACCGCGCCCGCCCGTCGAGCGCCTGGTTGAACGCCTTGGCGTCGTAGCCGTAGCCGGCAAAGGCCTCTTCATCGAGCGCACGGAATGGCAGTTGGTCGCAAAACGTCACCCGCCGCGCCCCGGACTCGACCAACAAACTCCCCAAGGCCATCGCCACCACCGGATGCGTCGTCACCGTCAGCCAGAGCGGCACCCCCCCAACATCCTCGGCCGAGGTGTTCACCAGGTTCAACTTCACCACGACATGCCGTCGCCGCACCAACGGCCGCACCCCGCCGATCTCGTCCAGCATCCGACCGAGCGCGCGCCGCACCTCGGGATACTCGTAGCGCTTGCACAGGCCAATGCTGGTCGGCGCCCGCCCCACCGGCCCCTCGGCCTCCGGCGCACCGGACGCCCACGCCATCCCCGTCCCCGCCGCGGCCGTCGCGGCGCCTGCCATACGTTCCAGAAACGCGCGGCGCGTCAGCACGCCGCCAGGGCAATGCGGCGCCCGATCGAATGCCGTGTCGCGTGCGTGGTCTGCTTCGCTCTGCATACGTGTTGAATGCCTCTTAGGGTCTGTGCAAAAATTACTTCCGATTTTGGCGGGAGCGCCACCGGGCCAGTTGAGAGTTGAGAGTTGAGAGTTGAGAGTTGGACGTTGAACGTTTCGGGTTCATGGTCTCCATGCGAATTAACTCGTTGAATGACAACGCTTCCCATGAATGACACCTCCCATACGGGGATACCGCACCATATGAGAATGGACACTGCGTTGACGCCACCTTCTTCGTCACTTTTGTCGCCACCTTTGTCGACTGCGGACGTGTTTAGCGACAAAGGTACGGAGGAATCCGTGGGATGTGAGACATCGTCACCCTCACCCGTCACGCATAGCGGGTCACCCTCTCCCATCAGATGGGAGAGGGACGGGGTGAGGGGTCTTTGTCGCGTGTGCTGCGGACCTCTCAGTTGCGACCAACGCGACGAGAGCGGCTGGCGGTTGCGCGCCCGTTCTGGATCTGACCGGAACCGAGCAGGATTCAATCTTCTCTCACCGCGATGGGGCGGCGCGCGCGCGGCCTTATCTCTCGCGGCGCTTCTTCTCGGCGCCGGCTCGATGTGCAGCGTCGCGGACCCGGCTGCCCCGGCCGGCAGGCTCGAAAGTCGCGCGCTCGAATTCCGTCTGGCGCCCTCCGGCGCCTACGAGATCCTCGATCGCCGGGGTCAGGTCACCTGGCGGTCGAATCCGGTCCACGACCGGTTCGGGACCGTGACATGCACGGTCAACGGTGAGCGGCGGACGATCGATCTCACGCAGCCGGATGTCGTTCGAGCCGGATCGGCCCTGCGCGCCGTGTTTCGCCCGGTGCCGGATCAGGCCGAGGCGGCTCTGACGGTTTCTGTCTCCCTGGTGGATGGCGGGGCTGCGCTCGGTTTCAGCTACTCGTCCGACCCGCGGCTTGGCGTCGAGAGCGTGCGGTTGCTCGATGACGCTTTGGGTGTGAGCGCGCACGAGGGCGGTCACGTGCTCGTTCCGGTGCGTGAGGGTCTGCTGATTCCGTCCGACACCGGGCTGGCGTTCACGCAGGCCTTTGACACCTACGCGTATGAAGGGTGCCATCTGACGATGCTGGGCGTGGGGAAGCGCGGCGCAATGATCCTGGTGGACTGGGAGGATCCGTACGTGACGGCCGAGGTCAAGAGCGTGCTGCCGACCGAGAATCCGGCCCTGAACACCCAGACGCTCTTCCCCTCGCTTGTTCTGAGGCAGAGCGCCCGGGCCTTCCGCGTCCGGCTTCTTGGCGCGGCCGATCATGTGGCGCTGGCCAGGGCCTATCAGCAGGTCGCGCGGGAGCGCGGCTGGGTCGTTCCCTGGGCCGAGAAACTTAAGCGGCATCCGGAACGCGCGCGCCTCTTTGGCGCCATCAACTTCAAGTTGTGGAGCGTGTTGGACCGGCAGATGGACGAAGCCAGCACGCGGGAGGAGCAGTCGCACGTCAATTGGACCTTCGCCGAGGCGGGCGCGGTGGCCGCCCATCTCAAGCACGATCTCGAGCTCGAGCGGGTGCTCTTCCTCATGGGCGGCTGGATCCATCGCGGCTACGACAACCAGCATCCGGACATTCTGCCCGCCGCCCCGGAATGCGGCGGGAATGACGGGCTGGCCGAATGCGCACGGCGTGTCCGCGAGCTTGGCTACCTGTTCGGCCTGCACGACAACTACCAGGACATGTACCGCGACGCGCCTTCGTGGAACGAGGACTACCTGATGCGAAACGCCGACGGCACAATCGCCCGGGGCGGACGGTGGGCGGGCGGACGCGCCTACCTGACATGCTCGCAGAAGGCGATCGAACTGGCCCGGCGGGATCAGAATCTGCCCGCGGTCAAGGGCCTGACCGGCGCCGACGTGTACTTCATCGACACCACCTATGCGGCCGGTCTGTTCGAGTGCCACGACCCGAGGCATCCGTTGAAACGCGGGGACGATCTTCGGTGGAAACAGGAGATCTCGGACTACGCGCGCGGCCTCTTCGGCATCTTCGGCAGCGAATGCGGGCGCGAGTGGGCTTTGCCGCACAGCGATTTCTTCGAAGGCCTGACGGGTGTCAGCGGCGGCTATTATCACAACGCCGATCTGCTCAAGAAGACCGGCGGGCGCGTCGTTCCGCTATTCGAGCTTGTGTACCGCGACGGGATCGCCCTGTACGGCAAATACGGCTACGACATCCGGCGCGCCGGGGAGTATGTGCTCCACCACGTGCTGATCGGGCGCCCGCTCAATCACCACAACGTGCCCCCGCACCTCTATTGGCGGAACTGGGCTCCACCCGCCAACGAACTGGCTGTCGAGCCGTGCCGCCCGGAACTCGAACAGGTCGAAGAACTCGAAGAAATCGAGCCGCGCGCGGTGCGTCTCAGTTACCAGTGGATCGTGCGCGAAACGCCCAAGCGCGATTGGCGGGTCTTTGTCCACTTCACCGATCCCGACGGCAACCAGTACCAGGAAAACGACCACGCGCCGCGGGTGCCGACCTCGAAATGGCTGCCTGGGCGGATCGAGTCCGCCGCCTTCACGATCCGGCTTTCCGAGCGGCTGCGCGGCTCCCTCGATGTGAGGGTCGGGCTGTGGGATCCGGCCACGGGCGAGCGCGCCCGTTTGCGCGGGAGCCACGACGGCTCGCACCGGCACGTGGTTGGGCGGCTTTGGCTGGGGGAGGAGCGCATCGAGTTGCTGCCGCCGGCCTACCGGGCCTCGGACGCCGATGCGGAGGCCTTCGTGCGCGGCGACAACGGGTGGACGGACGGCCTGCATCCATTCGACCGGTTCGTCAAGAACACCTATGAAATCCTCTCTCCGCTCAACGAGTTGACCTCGCGCGCCCCGATGACCGGTCACGCCTTTCTCACGCCAGACGGGCTGGTGCAGAGCAGCGTGTTCGGCCAAGGGCGCACCGCCGTGTCGGTGATCGCCAATTATGGGGCCGACGAGTTCACCGCCGAGTCGGAGCTGGGGGGCAAGGTGCGGCTGCCGCGTTACGGGTTCCTGGTCGAGTCGCGCGACTTTGTTGCATTCCACGCCCTGAGTTGGAATGGGATCGACTACGACGGCCCGGTCCTGTTCACGATCCGGAGCGAATCCGGGCGCCCGCTGGCCAGGGCGCCGGGTGTCCGCGTTTACCACGGCTTCGGCGACTCGCGCCTGCGGTGGCGCGACACACTCTTCGAGGTTGAAAAGGAGCGCGTGGTCGGTAACCTAGGCCGCGACTAGATTGTTATGCGCGCACATTCGTTTGCCTGGTGGCCCGCTTTCATGTTTGCGGGCCTCTGTTGGATGTCTCCAACACCGATCGCCGCCGAGCAGGTCCGGCTTCTCGTGGCCCACGGCGGACACGAGTTCGAGACCAACCAGTTCGTCCAGGTCTTTCGAGACAACACGAATGTGACATTCGAGGTGGTCCAGCACCCGGCGGCGCACGCCCGCTGGCAGGCCGAGCCGGCGAAAGAGTGGGATGTGCTGGTTTTGTACGACTTCTGGCAGGAGATCGGCGACGACGCCAAGGCCGATCTCGCCGCCCGGCTCAAGGAAGGCAAGGGCCTGGTCGTCCTGCACCATGCCCTGGCCAATTACCAGAAGTGGCCTGAGTATGAACGGATCGTCGGCGGCAAGTACTACCTCGAGAAGCAGACCGTCAACCACGTCGAGAAGCCCCAGTCCACCTACAAACACGACGTCGAGTTCACGGTGCGGATTGCCAACAACCAGCATCCGGTGACCCAGGGACTGACGAACTTCGTGATCCACGACGAGGTGTACGGGGCCTTCGATGTCAGCTCGCAGACGCACGCCCTGCTCACCACCGAGGAGCCGGCCAGCGGCAAGACCATCGCCTGGGCCAAAACCTACGAGGTGGCGCGCGTCGTTTACATCCAATTGGGACACGACCACCTTGCGTACGAGAACCCGAGTTTCCGCCGGCTGGTCGCCAACGCCATCAGGTGGGCCGCCAAACGGGACTGACGCATGGATCCGGAGCCGGCCTCTGTCGCCTACGTCAAGATCATCGCCTGCGAGATCGCTTTTCGCGAAATCTGCCACGTCGCCGCCCGCACGCCAAACGTCGTCGACCTCGAGTTTTTGACGCAGGGGCTGCATGACACGCCCGCGGCCGGCTGCGCCGAACTGCAGCGGCGGATCGATGCCGTCCCGGACGGCAAGTACGACGCCATCCTGATCGGCTACGGCCTCTGCAGCAGCATCCTCAACGGGCTCCGCGCCGGCCCGACG
Organism: uncultured Verrucomicrobiota bacterium; assembly: GCA_964413865.1. Lineage (GTDB taxonomy): Bacteria > Verrucomicrobiota > Verrucomicrobiia > Limisphaerales > J093 > MWFF01. The sequence goes on along the minus strand of CAYPUR010000033.1, from coordinate 4,596 downwards.
CCGCTCGTCATCCCGCGCGCCCACGATTGCATCACGTTCTTCCTGGGATCGAAGGAACGTTACCAGCAGTGTTTCACCGAGCGCCCCGGGACCTATTACTACACCTCCGGCTGGCTCGAATGCCGCAAGCGGCGCGGCAATACGGTCCAGGCGGGTTTCGGCGGCTTCATGCCCGCCGGCACCGCGGCTGCCCGGCAAAACGACTTCGACGTGTGGGCGAAGAAGTACGGCGAGGAACAGGCGCGGTACCTGATGGACGTCATGGCGGGGTGGGCGGCCAACTACACGCATGGCGTGCTGATCGACTTCGACTTCACCAGGCCTCTCGCGCTCGAGTCGCAGGTGCGGCAGGTGTGCGAGGAGCGCGGCTGGCAGTTCGAGGCATTGCCTGGCGATCTCCGCCTGCTCGAACGCTGGGTCAACGGCCCCTGGACCGACTCGGAGTTCCTCGTCGTTCCGCCCGGCCGCCAGGTCGTGCCCTGCGCCGACCATCGGATCATCACCCTCGCCCCGTGAGCCGCCGGTTTTGAGGTTGAAAGGGGGGGCGCTCCGCCCTCATAACGGCGGGCGTGAAGTGCTTCGTGACCGGCGCGTCCGGGTTCATCGGCGCGAATCTGGCGCATGAGTTGGCGGCCCAGGGCCACGCGTTGCGGCTGTTGCTGCGTCCGAGCGCCGATGTGCGCGGACTCGAACGGCTTGCGTATGAGCGGATCGAGGGCGACCTGCTCGACCGGGCGGCGCTCGAACACGGGTTGCGCGGCTGTGACTGGTGCTTCCACGTGGCGGCGTGCTATGCGCTCTGGCTCCCTGATTATCGCCCGCTGTTTGCCGCAAATGTCCAGGGCACGCGCAATGTGCTCGAAGCGGCAGGCCAGGCCGGTTGTTCCCGCATCGTCTACACCAGCACGGTGGGCTGTATCGGACTCCCCCAAGCTGTCGATGAGCGCTTGATCCCGAGCGACGAGACCGCCCAGGCCACCCGCGCCCAGATGTCCAATCCCTACAAGCAATCCAAGTGGGAGGCCGAGGCCGTCGCCCGGGACATGGCGGCGCGGGGCCTGCCGATCGTGATCGTGAACCCGAGCGCGCCGGTCGGCCCCCGCGACGTCAAGCCAACCCCCACCGGCAGGGTGATTGTCGACTTCCTCAACGGACGCATGCCGGCCTACCTCGATACCGGACTCAACTGGGTCCATGTGCGCGATGTGGCTCGAGGTCATGTGCTCGCCGCCGAGAAGGGACGGATCGGCGAACGCTATATCCTCGGCCATGCCGACGGGAACTGGACAATGAAGCAGGCCCTTGACACATTGGCCGAGATCACCGGGCGGCCCGCGCCGCGTTGGCGGATCCCCTACGGGTTGGCGGCGGCATTCGCCCACCTCGATGAACTCAAGTCGCGCGTGACCGGCAGTCCGCCGCGCGCCCCCCTGGCCGGGGTGCGCATGGCGCGGTACAAGATGTTCTTCAATCCGGCCAAGGCCGTCCGCGAGTTGGGAATGCCTCAAACACCGCCGACTCAGGCCCTGTCGGATGCGGTGGAGTGGTTCGAGCGGAACGGGTACGTCAATGCTGCACGCCATCTCTGAGGTTGGTCGTGTGACCGGACAGGTCGGCGACTCCAGCTTCGTTCGCGTGGAGGAGCGCGAAGCGCGGGTGGGACCCTTACGCAGGAGTCTGCAACATAGGCGAAGGAGCCCCCTCACCCCGGCCCTCTCCCATGAGAGAGGGTGCCCCGGGGGCGGGTGAGGGTGGCCGTGTCGCACATCCCACGGATTGCTCTGTAACCATTTGCGTAGCAATGGTCAACCTTGAAGTGGCAGTCATCTTGTTCCCAATCAAGGACTTGGTCATAGCCAAGCGCAAATCGCCAGCGAGCCAGCGGTCATCGCCCGTGCCGGAGCTTCGCTTCCAGCAAACCACATGTTCCTTGTTACAGTCTCTGCAAGTGTGACCCGCGGATCACAGGCCGGAAATCTGTGTCCTGGTCGCGCCATGAGGTTTCCGGTCTAAGCGAATCGATGGCTGTCTGCGATTCGTGCTTTCTGCCTGGTGGCTCGTGGAACCGAAGGAGGCCACTGCCGTTTGTTCGGGCCAACTTTTTGCGAGTCTGGGCTTTTCGAGCGCCGTCGCCCTTGTTAGGGTGCCGTCCTTATGGCACTGCATGAACCATCTGTCTCGACCTCCATGAGCATTTCCCCCTCTTCCACGTCCGGCGCCGCCCCCGGCCCGGCGGGCCTGACGCGCCGCCAGTTCGTCAGGCGGGCCGCCATCGCGGGCGGCGTGTTCGCGGCTCCCCTGGTCATCCCGTCGTCGGCGCTCGGGCGGGATGGCGCGGTGCCGCCGAGCGAACGCATCATTCTCGGCGGCATTGGCATTGGGGGGCGCGGTTCGGGCGTCCTCAACTGGATGCTGCCCGAGCCCGATGTGCAGTTTGTGGCGGTCTGCGACCCGCAGAAGCAGCGGCGCGCGGCGACCAAGCGGATGGTGGACAACAAGTATGGGAATTCCGACTGCAAGGTGTACTCGAATCTGAGCGAGTTTCTTGCCGAGCGGACGGACATTGACGCGGTGCTCAGCACCACGGGCGACCGCTGGCACGCCCTGGCCGCCGTCTGGGCCATGCGGGCGGGCAAGGACATCTACTCGGAAAAGCCCTCCTCGATGACGATTGCGGAGGGGCAGGCCGTGGTCGAGACCGCGCGCCGTTTCGGACGGGTTTATCAGACCGGCACCCAGCGTTTGAGCGAGGCGAACTTCGTCTTTGCGATCGAGTTGGCGCGCAGCGGGCGCTTGGGCAAGGTGCACACGACCTACGCCCACATCGCGCCCTGGGATGCGGCCGAGATGCGTCACGACTGGCTGCCCGGGCAGCCGGAGCCGTCCAAGGACGAAGTGGACTGGGATCAATGGCTGGGTCCGTGTCCGTGGCGCCCGTACAATCCCGAGTACACCCGGGGCGGGTGGCGCGGGCACTACGATTTCCACACCAGTTGCATCGGCGAATGGGGCGCCCACACCTTCGTGCAGGCCCAGGCCGGAATCGACATGCTCGACACCTCGCCGGTCGAATACGAATACGTCAACAATGTCTCCGGCGACGGCATGGTCACCCACTTTGCCAACGGCGTGAAACTGGTTCTGTCGCGCGGCGACACGTACTGGCATGGCTCGTGCGGGATGCGTTTTGACGGGCCCGAAGGGTGGGTGTCGGTCGCCGACGGGTATTCGCGGCCCGAGGTGTCGCATCCGAGCCTGCTCGCCGATTTCAACAAGGTCGTGCAGGACTACATGGCGCGGACGCAGCGGCCGATGAGCCACGTGCGCGACTTCTTCAATTGCGTCAAGTCGCGGCGGCTGACCGTGGCTCACCCGGTGGTGATGCACCGGGGCATGTCGACCGTCCACGCCGCGAACATCTGCATGTGGCTCAAACGCAACATGAAGTTCGATCCCGTCAAGGAGGAGTTCATCGGAGACGCGGAAGCGAACCGGTTGCGCTCCCGGGCCATGCGCGCGCCCTACACTGTCTGAATCTCTCTGACCACCTGAAGCGACACGAAAGACACACGATTATGTCCACTCTCTCATTCAAAACCCTCCTGGCCGTTGCGGCGCTTGCCCTCGGCACGACGTTCGTCCGCGGCCAGCAACCGTCCCCGCTGGTCACGCAAACGGCCGATAAGTCGATTGCCGTGCTCCAGTCCCCAAGCTCGACCGTCAAGGAGAAGACCGATGCCTGCCGGCAATTGGCGGTGACCGGCGGCGCCGCCGCCGTGCCGGCCCTGGTGGCGCTCCTGCCGGATGAAACGCTCAATCACATGGCCCGGTACGCCCTCGAAACGATCCCCGACCGCGCGGTCGACGACGCCCTGCGCGGCGCGCTCGACACACTGAGCGGACGCCAGCTTGCCGGCGTCATTGACAGCATCGGCGTGCGGCGCGACGCGAAGTCGATCGCGGCCCTGACGCCGCGGCTGCGCGCGACGGATCCCGATGTCGCGCAGGCCGCCGCGCGGGCGCTGGGCAGCATTGGCACCGTCGAGGCAGCCCAGGCCATCGAGGCCGCGTTGGGGGCCGCATCCGCGGAGAACCAGCTCGCCTTTTGCGAGGGCCTGTTCCGATCAGCCGAAACCCTCGCGGCCAGGGGCGACAACGCCCAGGCCCTGCGCCTCTACGACCGCCTGCGCGCCCTCCCGAGCGCTTCGCATCAGGTTCGGGCAGGCGCATGGCGCGGCGCGATCCTGACCCACGGCCTGGCGGGTCTTCCGCTGCTCGAAGAGGCCTGGCAAAGCCCGGATCACATCCCCACCGCCGCCGCCGCGCGGGCTGCCATGGAGATGCGCGGGCCCGAGGTCACCCGCGCCCTGATCTCGATGGCGAATGCGCTGAACGGCGACAAGCGGATCCTCGCCCTGCAGGTCCTCAGCAAACGCGGCGACCCGGCCGGATTGCCCGCACTGGTCGCGGCCGTCCAAAGCAACGAGAAGCCGGTTCGCCTCGCGGCCATTCGCGCCATGCCCGAGCTTGGCCAGGCTGCCGCGCTGAGTCCGCTGAGCCAATTGCTCGGCGATGCCGATGCGGAGATTGTCAAGA
>CAYPUR010000032.1:25916-29569 GCA_964413865.1 uncultured Verrucomicrobiota bacterium | reverse complement strand
TTTCAGAAACGCTCCGAACCTCGTTTTTCCCTGTGCGGGCGCAGTTTTGCCAGAGCCCGGATTTCTTTATCATCTTCTCGGTTGTGAGAAATCCGTATAGCCCTCATATTCTCAATGCTCAATGAGCCAAGTCTTCTGGCAGCGCTCTTCGAATTCCGGACTGCGCTGGCGAATTGGCTCGATGGCCAGCATCTTCCCGGAAGGCTGGCGTCCGGAGAACTCTGAATGTTCGAGAAAATCCTAGTCGCAAACCGCGGTGAGATAGCGGTTCGTATCATACGAACCTGCAAGGAGTTGGGCATTCGCACCGTGGCGGTCTATTCCGAGGTGGATGTCAATTCGATGCACGTCCAGATGGCCGACGAGGCCATTTGTATCGGCCCGGCGCCAAGCTCCGAGAGCTATATGCGCATCGATCGTTTGATCAGCGCCGCCGAGGTCACGGATGTCGATGCCATTCACCCGGGCTACGGGTTTCTTTCCGAGGACGCCCATTTCGCGGATGTGTGCGAAAGCTGCAACATTCGGTTCATCGGCCCGAATTCCCGCGCGATGAACGCCTTGCAGGACAAGGCCATAAGCCGGGAGCTGGCGAAGAAGGCCGGGGTTCCGGTGCCGCCCGGTTCGGACGGGGTGGTCGAGACGGAGGCTGATGCCCTGGCGACTGCCAAGAAGATTGGGTATCCGGTCCTGTTGAAGGCTGTTGCGGGCGGAGGCGGGCGGGGCATGAGGATCGCCCACAACGATATCTCGCTCATGAAGGGATATCATACGGCTCGGAGTGAGGCCGAGAAGGCATTTGGCAACTCCGGTGTCTACATCGAGAAGTATTTCGAGAACCCGCATCACATCGAGTTTCAGATCCTGGGTGACGGGCGGGGGAACATCATCCATTTGGGCGAGCGCGACTGCTCGATTCAGCGGCGCCACCAGAAGCTCGTCGAGGAGACGCCCTCGCCTCTCATCGACCAGAAGCACAAAGACTTGCGCAAAAAGATGGGGAAGGCCGCCTACCGTATTGCCGAACTGGCGCAGTACAACAATGCCGGCACTGTCGAGTTCATTGTCGACGATCAAGGCGCATTTTACTTCCTCGAGGTCAACAAGCGCATCCAGGTCGAGCATCCGATCACCGAAGAAGTCACCGGCGTGGACCTGGTCCGCATGCAGATCCTGATCGCCATGGGAGAACCGCTCAAGATGTCGCAGAGCGACGTCCATCCGCGAGGCCATGCGATCCAGTGCCGAATCAACGCCGAGAATCCCTACGACGATTTCCGACCGAGCCCGGGCCGCATCGAGATGTACTACGCGCCGGGCGGACATGGCGTTCGAGTCGACAGCCACGTTTATGCCGGCTACGTCATCCCTCCGACCTACGACTCGATGATCGGGAAGTTGATCACGTACGGAAAAGACCGGCGCGAAGCGATCGATCGGATGAGCCGCGCCCTGAATGAGTTTCTGATCACCGGCGTCAAGACGACCATCCCGCTCGATCAGAACATCCTGCTCGATCCGGATTTTCGGAGAGGCGTCTACTCGACAGGTTTCATCGAGCAACTCCTTCGCCGCGGGAATCAGTGACGCGGCGCACGCCTCCGCTCCGCGGCTCAAGGTCTGGCCTGTTCGCTGACCATTCGAGACGGGGTGTCGCCCGGATCGGCTGTGGCGAAGAGATCCCGGAACTTGCGGCGCTCGAGAAGGCGGCGTGTGCGGCGCCCGATCCACTTGAGCAAGACCCGCGCGTCGCGACCCGCGTAGATGCGCACGAAGCGGAGCCGCTCCCGCGATGTCGCGAAACGCAGCGGCGTGGTGACGTGCAGGGCGGCAAGGTCGCGCGCCCTTTGCCGCAGCGAGAGAGAACGGCGCGCATCGAGACGCGCCATGTCGATCAGACAGAACCGCGGTGGAGTGGCGTCGTCGTCCACGAACAGATGGCGCGTGAACAGGTCCGGCGAGGCCAGGCCGGCCGCGTGCATCTTCCCGATCTCAACCGCCAGAGCGTCCAAAACCGTGCGGCGCCGCGCTGCGTCGTGACAGTCGCGCGAGAAGTCGCGGACAGTGTGCCGGCCATCGGCGGCCTCGGTGAGAATGAACGAGAAGTTCTCCCAGACCGGGCCGCACTCCTCGCCATAGGCCACGAGCGGCGCTGTTCTGAGGCCTGCCTGTTCGAGCGCAAGGCTGTTAACCTAAGTTCCTGCGAAAAAGAGCCAAAACATCACCTTTGTTGGGCTTTTGCTAAAATGTGTAGCAAGTAATGTTCTGATATATGTGTGAATGGATGTTGACAACATTACTATTGTGGCTTTATCGTGTAGCCCGTGTTCGTCCAAGCCACCACCTCCTCCCGTAAGAACGGTAAAACCTACATCTCCTACCTCGTGCGCGAGTCCTTCCGCACTCCCCAGGGACCCCGCTCCCGCACGATCGCCAATATCACCGACTTGCCCGCCCAGACCCGCGAACTCATTGCCGCCTCCCTCAAGGGGCAGGACTTCCTTCCCGCCGACCAGCTTGAACTTGAAAACGCTCTGGATTACGGCGGCCTGGCCGTCCTCAACGACGCGTGGTCGCGCTTTGGCCTGAGCGCACTCTTCGCCGACTTGGGCTCGGCCCGTCAACGCGGTTTGCTCCAGGCCGTCATCTACAGCCGCCTGCTCTTTCCCTGCGCCAAGCTCTCGTTGACTCAGGAAGCCGAGGGCACTTGGCTGGCTGCGGCCTGCGGCCTGGAGGCCAACGAATCCTTCGACGAGGACGACATCTACAGCGCGATGGATCAGCTCAACGGCCATTGGGTGAGCCTTGAAAAACAACTCTATCAGCGTGCCTTTCCCCAAGCCGTGCGGCTGGTACTTTACGATTTAACCAGTGTCTACTTCGAGGGCCGGGGGCCCGAGCACCTGGCCCGGTACGGTCACAGCCGAGATCACCGTGGCGATCGGCCCCAGATCATCCTGGCGGTGGCGACGGATACCGAGGGCTTGCCCTTGCACGTGTCAGTCTTGCGGGGCAATCGCAACGACACCCAGACTCTCCAAGGTCTCCTGCAGACCTTGCGCCGTCGCTTTGGGATCCAGGAAGCCACCTTCGTGTTCGATGGGGGGATGAGCAGTCGGATCAACCTGGAGGCCATGGACGCAGCCCATCTGGGCTATGTGACCCGCCTCTCAGCGGCCACCTTGCACAGCTTGGTGGAGGAGCTGGGCCTGGAAAAGCAGCTCGAATTGGGGGACCGCCAGAACCTCATGGAAATCACCCACCAGGGTAAGCGCTACGTGATTGCCGGCGGCCCTTGGCGTCAGCAACGGGATCAAGAGCGCCGCCAATGCCGAATCGACAAAGCCGAAGCCGAACTACGCCGGCTGGCCGCGGTGCGGCGCAAGAAGAAAGTCGATGGGCAAAAGCTGGCCAGCCAGGTGGGACGGAGCCTGCAACGACTCAAGGCCCACAAATACTTCGCCTACCATGTGGACGGGCAGGGGCGCTTGCAGTGGGAACGCAAAGAAGAATTGATCGCTCAAGAAGCCCAGCAAGACGGCTGGTATTTGCTGCACACTAATGAATCGATCCAGAAGTGCCCCGGGGAGCAGGTCTTGGGTCACTACAAGGGCTTGTTGGACGTGGAAGAGGCGTTCTGCGAACTCAAAAGT
>CAYPUR010000032.1:12012-25906 GCA_964413865.1 uncultured Verrucomicrobiota bacterium | reverse complement strand
ACCGGGTGGTCAACCATGTTCGCCTCTGCTTTCTGGCCTATTGGCTCAGTGCGCGTTTGGGGAGAGAGTGGCGCGCCAAGGGTGAAACCGAGGAAGTTCCGCGCGTCTTGCGCCACCTCCAGACCATTCGCGTGGGCCACCTGCAGATGGGCAAAGAGACTCATCGCACCCTGATAACCAAAATCCCAAAGACCATGAACGAGCAGTTGCAGAAACTGGGCCTGACGCCGATCTTTGCCTCCCCGCCAAAGCAATAGGTTGTAGCCCGACGAAATCGAGAACACCTCGGTTTTGTTGGGCTTTTCCTCTATGGCAGGAGGAAGTTAGGCTAACCCATTCCTGGCGGGACACCGACCAGACACATCGATGGCGCAAGAGCGAGATCAGACCGTCTTTCTTGTACGGTTTCCAGTTGCGCTTGAGGAAGAGGGTCAATGGCTTCCCTTCGTCATCGGTCGTGCCGATGCGGAGGATGTCGCGATGTCCCCGATGGTTCTTGACCAATGGGCCCGAGAACGCTTTGACCTCAGCCACCGTGCCCAGATGAAGGCGTTCGAGAACCGCGCGATGCCTGCCGATGACCACCATCCGCAACAGGGTGCCCGATGGCCGCGCAGTTGACAGCAAAGAAATGTTCCATCCAAAGTCGGGATGTGATCCGCGTCACGCTGCACGGCGTCCATTGGGAAGTGCGCCCCGACCTGGCACCGCATCTCGAGGCGGTGCTGGCGTCCGAGGGATCCGGCATCAAGGAGTCCCCTGTGAAGCTGGTGACGCGCAATGAAGCCGCGGGCAGGACATGGTTCATTAAGCGCTACCGTCATTGCCGCGTGCCGCTGCGACCGCTCAAGTACTGCTTCAAGCCATCCCAGGCCCGGCAGGAATGGGAGCTGGCCCTGCGACTCGAACGCCTGGGCATCCCGATTGTCCGCCACGCCGCCTTGGGCGAGCGCTGGGGCTTCGGATTGCGCGAGAGCATTCTCGTAACCGAGGGGTTCGACGGACAACCTCTCGGCGAGACGCCGGATGTCGACATGCAGGCGGTCATGGCATTTGTCCAGACCCTGCACGATCGCGGCGTGCTCCAAAGGGATTTGCATCCGGGCAATATTCTGCGCCACACCGTGACGGGCGAACTGCGGCTCGTCGACTTGGACGGCACAGTCATCAAATCGCCCCTGCGTCCCGAGGAGCGCGAGGCCAACCTGGCCACCCTGCGCATCTCCCTGCCCATCCCGGTTGCGCCGGCCATCCTCGAACTCAGCAGGCGGATGCGCCGACAATGCCTGGTCCGCCGCGCCCGGCGTTGCCTGCGGCACAATCGCGACTTCGAGCCGCGGCGAATCGGAGCGCTGCGCTGGCAGGTTCGACGCGCCTGGATGAACGCAGCCACCGAGGCCATCCTCGGCGATCCGGACGGCTTCCTGGCCAGCCGGGCGGAGATTCTCAAAGCAGGCCACAGCAGCACCGTGGGCCGCGCCGACGAACGAGTGCTGAAGCGGTCCAACCTCCGCAAACCGCTGAATCTCCTCAAGGATCTGTTTCGCCGGTCCAAAGCGCGCCGGGCCTTTTTGAAAGCGTATCACCTCGAGATCGTCGGGGTGCCGACTGCCCGTCCGATTGCCGTTGCCGATCGCCGGGTGGCCGGATTTCTGTGGCGGAGCTATTTTCTCATGGAGGAAATCGCCAACGCCAGGCACCTGGGCCAATGGGTGGGCGGCGCGCGGCAGGCGGTGACCGCGGTGGCTGAGGTCATTGCCAGGCTGCATGAGGAGGGGTTCACCCATCGGGATCTCAAGGAAACCAACCTGGTGTTTGACGGCACGGGCAAGCTCCACCTGATCGATCTCGAAGGTCTCGAATTCCTCGATGTGGTTCCCCGCGAGCGCGCCTTTCGCGATCTCGCACGGCTTGAATACGGAGTGCGCGCTCTGCCTGGATTCACACCGGCTCTGCGCCGCCAGTTCGTCCGGCGCTACAGCCAGGCCAGAGGTCTGCGCCCTCGCGCGTTCTTCCGCCCGGTTGCCCAGTCGGCGGGTGCGATCACCCCCGCATCACCCGGCTCAACCCCGATGCGCGCAAGCCCGGGCCGTCAGAGTGCCCACCCGTCGCGGTAGCGGTGGTGGACAAGAACCTCCGCGGCCGGATCGTTGATGGCGACCAACCTCCGGGCATCCCACTCGATCTTGCGCCCGACGCGATAGGCCACGTTGCCCAGGAGGGCAGTCTCGGTCAAGGCGCCGGAGTAATCGAAGTTGCAGGTTGTGGGGCCGCCGGAACGAATCGCCTCGATCCATTCCTTGTGATGGCCGATCGAGTCCGGGATCGACGGTGCGGGCGGCTTGAAATCGGCGAAATCCTTCTCGGGCAGCAACTGGCGCCGCGTGTAGTCCGCCAGCAGGTTGCCGCGCTCCCCGATAAACATGACGCCGCTGCGGAAGTACTGGGCCTGCTCCGCGGTCAGGAAGGACGGCTGCTTGCTGCCGTGATACCACGTGAGCGTGACCGGAGGCAGAGTCTCGCCCGCGGAACTCTGCCGCGCCGGGTGCTGGTAGCGAACGATCGCCCAAGGCGGCGTGGACTCGGCGTGCACGGGCGGCCCATCCACCGGTTCGGCGGACAGTGGATGCCGGAGGTCGAGCGCCCAATGGGGCAGATCCATGAAGTGACAGCCAAAATCCGCAAGCGAACCGCCCCCAAAAGCCCACCAGTTCCGCCACTTGAACGGGGCATAGTCGGGATGGTACGGACGGAATTCGACCGGTCCGAGCCAAAGATCCCAATCGAAGCCCGCCGGGATCGGAGGCGTGTCGGTGGGTCGTTCCATGCCGCCGTAGCTGGCGGCCACCCAGACATGAACCTCGCGCACCAGACCGATCGCCTTGGACTGGATCAGTTCGACCACCCTTCGGTAATTCGACGTGGCGTGGATTTGAGTGCCAAGCTGGGTCACGCGCCGGTGCTGCCGCGCAAGATTCGCGACAATGCGCGCCTCGGAAACCGTGCGAGTCAACGGTTTCTCGCAATAGACGTGCCGGCCGGTGCGCAGCGCGGCGGCGCATGCAACCGCATGGATGTGATCGGGGGTGCCCACCACCACGGCATCGATTCCCTTCTGATCGATCAAACGCCGAAAATCCCCATAGGTCTGCGCCCCCGGATGCTTCTCCTTCGCGGCCGCCAGGTAGTTGGCGTCCACATCGCACAGCGCGACCACATTCACCGAATCCGCCAGCCCGGCGACTTCGTTCAGGTTGTCACCGGCGCGATTGGCAACCCCGACAAAGCCGACATTGACCTTGGCGTTGGGGGAGCCTTGGGCAAGCGTCAGCCGCGGAAGAGCGAGCGTGGCGCCCGCGGCCAGGGAACCGCGAGCGAGAAACGCGCGGCGAGTCAGAGTGGTATTCAATTGCATGGGGAAATCCTCTAACAACAAATCGGCCGGGGATAAAGAGGAAATCACTCCGTCAGATCTCGAATCTCCACTGCGCCTGGCGCAGGACAGCCAGCGGGCGCCCCTTGACCACCTCATACCAGGCGGTCAGAAGCGATCCGTCTTCGAGTTCGACCGTGCTCGGGTAACCGAGGTCGCCGGAGGTGCCGTCGGCAGACACGGGCAGCGGCTCGGACCAGGTGCGTCCCTCATCGGTGCTGAGCCGCGCCTGGTTGCCATAAGGAGCGCGGCGGTAGCCATACGTCATGACCAAATGCCCGGAACGAAGCCGCAGCAGATGGGATGGCAAACCCCACACACCGATGGCGTGAGGGACCGTCCAGGTGCGACCGCCGTCGGAGGATTCCGTCTGCAACGTCTCGTTGGGATTGGCTTGATTGTGGTTCCTGATCTGGGCGATCAGCCGTCCGCCTCCGCACTCGACGGCATGAAGTTCGTGGTAGTCCTCGCCACGATCGCCATCGCGCACGGGGATCTCGGCGAGCCAGCGCCACGACTGCCCGTCGTCCGCGGACTCGCACACTCCGGCGCGTTTGCGGCCCGTCCAGAGTTCCTTTCCGGCATAGAGCAGCCGACCATCGGAGAGCTGAATTGGGCCGTGCGGGCTGTTCACAAGGCTCGCCTGCCGCGGTGACCAGGTCCGGCCGCCGTCAATCGAGCGGATGATCCACTCCCCCAACTCGGCCTTGCGATCGTCATCGTTCAGTCTTCGATGTGCGGCTTCCCAGCGGGCCAGGCGTTCCGCATCCCAGGCGCCGCTCTTCCGCGCGTTCGCGAGTGTCGGCTCGTAGGCGAGCGAGGCAAAGGTCGTGACCAGGAGGCTGCCACGCGCCGTCTCGAGCACCCCGGCATCCCGATCGTCAATGTTCGAATCCAGCACGGTCCGCGGCCAGCCCCACGTCCGCCCCTCGTCGTTTGATGCCATCATGTCCACTCGGCCGAACGGACACACATGTCCCTCGCGTCCGCCGGAAAACGCCAGCAGCAACTGCCCGTTTCTCCTCCGGGCCAATGTGGGCCAGCCGTGGTAATTGGCGTGATCCAGGCTGATGATCCGGGTCTCCAAGACCGTCAGTCGGGTCTCGGCCCGCAGGATGCGGGGGGCAAGCAGACCGACGCCGGCGCTGCCCAGGATCGAGAGCCGCAGAAAACGACGGCGCGAGTGGGCTGGGATTGATGTGTTCATGGTGGAAAGCGCGGACAGGAAATGGCGCCGATGGGACAACTGAGCGGCTCGCCGCGCGATCCTGAACGATCCGCGCGGCGAGCCCGCGTCCTGCAACGGGAAAGCGAACTTACCGGTTCCCGGGCGCATTGGCCGCGGGCAACGGCACAATGGCGGACATCATGCCCGCCTTGGCGCAAACCCAATAAACCACGGCGCCGACGATAAACGCCGCGACGGGTGCGGCCGGAACGTTGTACCCGAGGTTCGGCAGGATGCCGACGATGAAACCCAGCGCCCATGCGATCCAGCCGGCCGGATTGAAGCCCGCCCGGGGACCACTCCACTTCTTGCCTGCCAGCAGGTAATCCACCATCATCGCGCCGCAGATCGGGCCAAACGAGGCGCCGATGATCACGAAGACCGGAACGACCTTGCCCGCCCAGCCTGTCACCGCGAGGATCACGCTGACCGCCGCGCCGATGCCGACCGAGAGGAAGGGATTCACCTTGGGCATGGTTGTCTTGAAGCTGTTGGCCGCAATCAGAGCCGAGAAGCAGGCCGACGGGAACGCCGCCACGGCCAGCGCGAACAGGAGCCACTTGCCGAGGCCGCTGCCCATGACCACGCTGATCATGTTGGTCGACCGCAGCAGAAACTGGTCCTTGTTTTCCGCAGCCGCCTGGGCCGCGGCAACCGCCTGGGCCGACAGCTCCTTCGAGCCGAAAACGCCCGCCACCACCACCGCGGAGATGCCCGCCGTCACCAGCGTCGCCAGGGCGATCCCGACCAGACCGCCCTTCTTGACGTCGCTCTCGTTCCGGCTGCTCATCGCGATGTCCACCCCGGCCGCGCCGGCGGTGGCGAAGAATCCGACCACGTAGGTGAGCAGGAAGGCGATGACGCCGAACGTGCTCAGAGCGGCCGGGGCATTCGGGAGAACCGTGCGGTGGGCGTCAATGATCGTCTGCGGCTCGAAGCTGCCCACAGTCCCGATGGTCTTGAACAGCATCAGGACGAGGATGATCAAGGGGATCAGCGGCAGATAGGTCGAGATCTTGGCCACGTACTGAATCCCTTTCAAACCGACAAACGCCGCCAGAAAACCCCACACCACCATGATGATCTCCGCCTTGATCGGAATCACCGCGCTCAGGGCCAGCGAGGAAGCGAACGCGTTGACGCCCAACCACCCGAACTGCAAAACGCCCATCAGAAAGCCCGGCATGATCAGCCCCCCCTGGGTCCCGAAGGTTGATGTTCCCACGATGTACAAGGGCAAACCGGTCTTCATGCCCAACAGGCCGGGCACAAGGTAGAACAGGAAATGACAGACCGCCGCGGCCAGCACCAAACCGAGCAGAGCGACCCATAGTCCCTGCGAGAGCGCCCCGCCCAGGCCGTCCGACTTCACGGCATCTTGCCAGAAAACGAACCAAAGAAAGATGCCGGCATAGGTCGGAGCCACGTTCTTGTACCAGGGGGCCCGCGCCTCAGCCCCCAACGGTTTCGCGCTCGCTATATAGTCCGGCAACTGACTGGAAGGGTGGTTGTCGTGATTGCTCATGCGCGTTTTTATGGACGTTTCGTATGCGTGCGCAAGTCGAAAAACAGGACAGCCCGCCGTCCGCCACGCTCGCCCGACACCCTCGATGCCGCGCTTCGTCAAAACGAACGACTCCACAATCCCGCTCAACAGAGAGTCGACGCCTGAGGGCGGGCGCCTGTAGACTGCGTCCGCACAGACATCTCGAGTGTCACGACGGAACCGATTATGGAAACCTCTTCGCAATCCTCCGCCTCGCGCACCGCGTGGCTTATCGTGGCGCTCCTGGTGCCGGTGGCGCTGTTGAATTACCTCGACCGCCAGATGCTGGCCGCGATGAAGTTTTCCGTGATGGAGGACATCCCGGACATCGCGCTCGAGGAAAACTGGGGCAAGATCCTGGCCCTCTTCAAGTGGGTCTACGCTTTCCTCAGCCCCATCGGCGGCTATCTCGCCGATCGGTTCAGCCGCCGCCATGTCATTGCCGGAAGCCTCTTCATCTGGTCGGCGGTCACCTGGACCACCGGCCATGTCACGACTTACAACGAATTGCTCGTCACGCGGGCTGTCATGGGCGTGAGCGAGGCCTTCTACATCCCCGCCGCGCTGGCGCTCATCGCCGATTTCCACCTCGGCCCGACCCGTTCCCGCGCGATCGGACTCCATCAAATGGGCATCTACGCCGGCGTCATCATCGGGGGCTTCAGCGGCTACGCCGCCGACAGCCCCGCGCTGGGCTGGCGCTGGGCGTTCGACACCTGTGGCATCGTCGGCGTGCTCTACGCCATCCCCCTGTACTTCCTCCTGCGCAACCCGCCCCGCCTCGCCGACAGCATCAAACGTCCGCACACCTCGCCAACCGGCGCGCTCCGTGAGTTGTTGGGAAACAGTTCGTTTATCCTCCTGGTCCTCTACTTCACCTTGCCGGCCCTCGCCGGATGGGTCGTTCGCGACTGGATGCCTGCCATCCTCAAGGCCGAGTTCAACATCGGCCAGGGCAAGGCCGGCGTCTCCGCCACGCTCTACTGGCAGGTGGCGGCCATCATCGGCGCCTTGGCCGGAGGCTGGCTGGCCGACCGCTGGATGCGCCGGACCCCCCGGGGTCGCATCTATGTCAGCGCCATCGGCATGTCGCTCATCGTGCCGGCGATGTTCGGCGTGGGCTACGCGCCGCGGACCGGATTGCTCGGAGTGGCGATCGCCTTCCTTATCCTGTTCGGACTCGGCTGGGGCTTCTTCGACTGCAACAACATGCCCATCCTCTGCCAGATCGCGCGGCCCGAGTTGCGCGCAACCGGCTACGGCATCATGAACCTCGTCAGCATCAGTTGCGGCGGCCTGGCCGATTGGGGATTCGGCATCCTGCGCGACCGGCAGGTTCCGCTCTTTGGCATCTTCGGCATCTTCGCCAGCGCCGCCGTGATCTCCGTTGTGCTTGTCCTCCTCATCCGCCCCCGTGACCTGGATGCCCCTCAACAGACAAGTACTCCATGAATAACCCGTTCCCATCCATGACACGGATGCTGCCATCCCTGCTTCTGCTTTTCGCCATGGCCGGTGCGACCCGCAGGGGCGCGGCCGCCGACGCGCCGTCGAATCCCCACTTCATTGAATCCCCAGCCGCGTTGAAGGAGCGAATCAAGACGGAACTGCGCGTGACCCGGCCGGACTTCATCGTGTTCGTCCCCACCGTCACCGACGCCGGCGTGAACGACACCGGCAACGAACACTTCCTCGCCTTCGACGGACCGGACGGCTCGCTGATGGCGGTCTGGACGCAGAGTTCCGCGGAGTCGCAACCGGACCAGCATATCGCGTTCGCCCGCAGCGCGGACGAGGGGCGGACATGGTCGAAGCCGCGCATCATCGCGGGGCCGAAGAAGCCGGGCGACGGTTTCATGGCAAGCTGGGGCTATCCGCTGGTCAGCCGCTCCGGGCGCATCTACGTCCTCTACAGCCAGCACATCGGCAAACACGACAACTTTGTCCACCATACCGGCTGGCTCCACGGCATCCAAAGCGACGATCTCGGACAGACCTGGTCGAGGCCGCGGAACATCCCCGTCGCCCGCAGCAGCCGCGACAACCCCGACGCCGCCATGCCCCCCAACATGCTCTGCTGGCAGAAACCACTCCGCCTCGGCAAGGACGGACGGTACCTCGCCGGTTTCACCCGCTGGACGAGTTTTGCCGTCCGTCAGAATCCCACCAAGTCGTGGATCTCAGCCGACTCGCGCGTCGAGTTCATGCGCTTCGACAATGTGGACGACAACCCCGCCGCCCAGGATCTGGCCATCCGCTGGTTCGCCGCGAACGAGCACGCGCTGGCCGTGCCGTTTCCCGGGCATCCGGACGTCAGCGCCTGCCAAGAGCCAAGTGTCGTGAAGCTTCCCGATGGACGGCTCTTCTGTGTGATGCGGACGGCGTCCGGCAGCCCGTTCTGGAGTGTCAGCGCCGATCTCGGCGAGACGTGGACCCAGTCGCGGCGTCTTCTGCGCAAGGACGGCGCCCAACCGCTGCTGCATCCGCTCTCCCCCTGCCCGATCTACGATGTGGGCGGCAACACCGCCGGCAGCGGGCGCTACGCCCTGTTCATCCATAACCACGACGGCCATTTCCAGGGCTACGGCCCCACGGACACCGGCTTTCACAGGCGCCCGGTCTGCCTTGCCCCCGGCCGCTTTCAGCCCGGGGCGGAGCAGCCGGTCTGGTTCGACGAACCCAGACTGTTCATGGACCACAGCGGAGTGGGCCTGGGCAAACCCGGCACGCCCGGACGGCTCGATCTGGCCCTCTACTCGAGTTTCACCGTCCGCCAAGGCAAGGCGGTTCTCTGGTACCCGGATCGCAAGTTCTTCCTGTTGGGGCGAACGATTGGCGAGGAATGGTTCGACCGACCGGTTCTCCAAGGATCCCATGAATCCCGACCTCACTGACCACTCGAGTCGCGCGCAGCTCGCCGCCCTCTACCGGACTGCGCTGCTCGAAGATGTTGTCCCCTTTTGGCTCGATCACGGACTCGATCCCGAATATGGCGGCATCCTCACCGCGCTCGACCGCGACGGCACGGTCATCGATACCGACAAGTCGGTCTGGTTCCAGGGACGCGCGGGCTGGATGTTCGCGACCCTGTTCAACACCGTCGAAAGGCGCGCCGAGTGGCTGGCGGCGGCGCGATCATGCGTCGAGTTCAGCCGCCGACACTGCTTCGCCCCGGACGGAAAGATGTACTTCACCGTCACCCGCGAAGGCCGTCCGCTGCGCATGCGGCGCTACGTGTTCAGCGAGAGCTTCGCCGCCATTGGCTGCGCCGCCTTCGCAAAAGCGGCGAACGACGCCCGCGCGGCGGACGACGCCGTGAAAGCCTTTGAGGCTTACCTGCGCCACAGCTTCACCCCCGGCGTCATGCCGCCGAAGTCCGAGCCGACCCGCCCGGCAAAGACGATCGGCCCGCTCATGATCGCCATCGGGGCAGCCCAGGAACTGCGGGCGAACCTGGGCGATGTCAAGGTCTCCGGACGCACCTGCACCGAGTGGATCAACTCGAGCATCGCTGAAATCGAGCGCGATTTTTTCAAGCCCGAGCACGAGGCGTTGCTCGAAGTCGTCGCCCCGGACGGCGCGCTGCTCGACCACTATGACGGGCGCACGCTCAACCCAGGCCACGCCCTCGAATGCGCCTGGTTCGTCCTCCACGAAGGCGCCCTCCGTCAGGACCGCCGGCTCGTCCAGCTCGGCGCAACCATCGTCGACTGGATGTGGGCGCGTGGCTGGGATCCCGAGCATGGCGGATTGCTCTACTTCACCGACCTGCACGGTCTGCCGGTGCAGGAGTACTGGCACGACATGAAATTCTGGTGGCCCCACGCCGAGGCCATCATCGCCACCCTCCTGGCTTGGGAACTCACCCGCGAGCCGCGTTTCGCCCAGCGCCACCGCCTGGTCCACGACTGGAGCTTCGCACGGTTTCCTGACCCGGAGTACGGCGAATGGTACGGCTACCTCCACCGCGACGGCACGGTCTCCTCACGCGCCAAAGGCACACTGTGGAAAGGCCCCTTCCACCTGCCCCGCATGCTCTGGTATTGCAGCCGCCTCCTGACACCGCTTCCGCACTGATCTCCGCACCTGTCCTATGACCCATTCGCCTCTCATCATCTCCTTTTGCACGCCGCGCCGCACGATCCGCTTCTGCCTTTGCGTTCTGCTCACCGCCCTGGACGCGTCGGCGGACAGTGTCCGCATCGGGAACCAAGCGCTCGTCCTGGGGGTTGACTCATACAATGGCCGGATCGTCGAGTTGGCGGATCGCATCTCGGGCCAGGATTTCGCAAACGCCGCCGTTCCCGGAGGCCTCTGGGAGCTCGAATTCAGCGGCGCACCGCCCCAGACCCTTGCTCCCGCCGATGCCCGCGCCTTTCGCATCGAGAGACTGCGCGGTTCGGACAGGGGCTTGCGTCTCGACTGGAGCGGCTTTGGTCTTTCCGATGCGCCCGCACTCCGCGTCGAGGTCATCGTCCGCCTCGACCAACGGCAAGCCCTGAGCCGCTGGCAACTGGCTGTCGACGCCCCCGGCGAACGAACGATCCAACGCATCCGCTTCCCGCGGGTGCATCGCCTGCCCCGACTCGAACGCGAGTGCCTGGCCGTGCCATTCTGGGCCGGCCTGCTCGCCCGCAATCCCCGCCACATCTTCGCCGGCCGCGCCTCGATCGGCGTGCGGCGCGAATATGACTACCCCGGCCACTGCTCGATGCAATGCCTGGCCTTTTACTCGGAATCCGGACCGGGACTCTACTTCGCCTGTGACGACACAGCCGGCTATCGCAAGGCCTTTTCAGCCTTTAGCACAGGGGCGGAAGACCCAGGCTTGAGACCGAACCCGGGAGTCGACGGAGATGTCGCGCCTGAAGCGGGCAGGGCGCCCGATCTCAACCTCGAGATCGTGCATCTGCCGGACAGGCAGGAAGCGGTTGGCCGGCGCTACACACTCCCATACTCCGCCATCATCGGCGCCTTCCAGGGAGACTGGTTTGACGCCGCCGAGATCTATCGCGCCTGGGCCACCAACCAGACCTGGGCCCGCGAAAGCCGATGGAAGCGCGGCGCCGTTCCGCACTGGATCGCCGACACCGGCCTGTGGATCTGGAATCGCGGTCGTTCGTCCGGGGTCATCGAGCCCGCCGTGGCCCTTCAACGCGAGATTGGCCTGCCAGTGAGCGTGTTCTGGCACTGGTGGCACGGCTGCGCCTATGACACAGGTTTCCCCGAGTACCTGCCGCCCCGCGAAGGGGATGCGTCGTTCATGGCGGCCCTGGATCGTGCGCACGCCAGCGACGTGCGCGCGCTGGTCTACATGAACCAGCGCCTCTGGGGCATGACGACGGAAAGTTGGACCAATGAAAACGCCGCAGCCTGCGCCGTGAAGGCCGCCGACGGACGGGTGCGGCCCGAGGTCTACAACGTCTTTACCAGGTTGCCCTGTGCCACGATGTGCCTGGGCACTGAGTTCTGGCGCGCAAAGTACTCCGGATTGGCGAGCGAAGCCTTCAATCGCCTCGGCGTCGATGGCATCTACATGGACCAGGCGTGCAGCAGCCTCGCCTGCTTCGATTCGCAGCACCGACATCCCCCCGGCGGCGGCACCTACTGGATGAAGGGCTTCAAAACCCTCGAAGGCGATATCCGCCAGCGCTGCCCGACACGCGGCGGCGTGGCTTTAGCCGGCGAAGGCTGCGCGGAAAACTGGCTGCCACACCTCGATCTCATGCTCGCCCTGGACGTGAGCCGCGAGCGATACGCCGCGCCCGACGGCTGGGAACCGATCCCGTTCTTCCATGCCGTGTACCATGGATGCGGCATCTTCTACGGCAACTACTCGTCACTCACGATGCCGCCTTATGACGACCTTTGGCCCGCCGAGTCCGCGCCAAAAAAACCGCTCGAACTCCTCGACCGCCGCTTCTCGCGCCAGTTCTGCCTCGAACACGCCCGCTCGTTCATCTGGGGACAGCAGCCAACCCTCGCCAACTTCCACCCCTCCCAGTTCCGCGAGCGCCCGGACGAAATCGCCTATGTGATCCGCCTGGCACGCCTGCGCAAACTCGCCCTGGACTACCTCCAGGACGGCATCATGCTTCCCCCTCCCAATGTCGAGACGCCACACCAGGAGATCCCGATCTCGCGCCTCTCGATCTACGCGGGACAACGGGATGCCCTCAAGGAGCTCCAGATGACAGTGCCCCTCGTTCTCGCCTCGGCGTGGCGCGCCGCCGACGGCAGGCTGGCGGTCGCCGTTGCGAGCATCGCCGATCGGCCCCTGACCCCCACAATCCGTCTGGAAGCAGCCAGATGCGGTCTGTCCAGGCGCGCCCGCGTTCGACCGATCGGCGAACCCCCTCCCATCGCCTGCAAGACTGGATTCGACGGAGAGTGCCTGGAGCTTCGCCCTGCCCTCGCTCCGCTCGAAGCCCGAGTGTGGATTGTCGATCCCTGACAAAAGGCGGCGGCGCAGACGGCATTACCGCCGGCGCATGCCGTATCGCGCGCCAAGAACCAACAACCCGCCCAATGCCTGCAAACGGATGTGGGCGTGACGAGAAAACGAAAAGACCGCGCACGGCTTCATTTGCCGTCGCGGTCGCTGTGAGGACCGGTGCCGGATTTGGCGGACGCGCGGGCGGTTGATGCCCCTCACTCCCGGCGGTGCCGCCACAATCCCATGAACACTCCGCCTGCCAGCAACAGGGCCCATGTGCCCGGCTCGGGCACAATTCCCACCGCATTCGGGCCGCCCAGGGCCCAGATCTCATCGCCTGTCATTGCCCGATCGTTGAAGTAAAAGCTGTTGATGTACCCGGCGCCCGTCTCGCCGTCGTTGTCGGTCAGCAGCAAAAGGCCGCTTGCGGGGTCATTGACCGAATAGAGCGACCAGCGTCCGTCCACGCCCGAACTGAGCGTCTGCGACCCCACAAGCTGCCCGTCGATGTACTTCGACAGCGTCGATGTGGTCAGGTCGAAGCTCGCCGCGATCCGGTGCCAGGTGTTGGCGCTCGCCGCGCCGTCGTACGCCGAGCTGATGCCGATCCCGCCGGCCGAGTCCATGAACAAGTCGCCGTCGTTCCCGTTGACATCGTCGCTGTTGTAGAAGGAGAACCAGTCGGGTATCGACGGCAGCAGAAGATCCCAGACCATCGTGTACTGGTTGATATAGGCCCCGCCCCCATTCGGCCCGACGCCGGTCTTGAACAGCAGTCCCTGATTGCCGGCGAAGGCCGGGAACTTCATCACGGCGGCATCGCCTCCGGGCATCGCCGGCAGCCCAAACGAGCTGGCTGTGCCGTACTCGACGTCCGCCGCGGTCGTCGCCGAATAGAACTCGATCGAGCCCGGCCCCACCGTCGGGACAAATCCAGGCGCGTTGAAGTCAAACTGGGCCGACCATGCCGTCTGTCCGGCGACGAACAGGACAAACGCAACGCGCGCCACCCTCGCACTCCAACCCAAAGTCGCATGTGTATTCACGATTGATTCTCCTGGCTCGTTAAGAAGCAGTCCGGATTTGTTGTTTGACTGGCCAAACATTGCACCCGGCCGAGCCCAGGACTCAAGTCAAAAAAACACCAGTCAAATAACGCCGACAGTCAGCGAGCGGCGCATCTGGTTGTCGTCGGTGTTCTGTAGCCCGGTGAGGGCATGCTCTAGCCCGCATATTTACACACCCCGATAG
>CAYPUR010000032.1:3977-11973 GCA_964413865.1 uncultured Verrucomicrobiota bacterium | reverse complement strand
CTCGCAAGATGACTGCTATGCGGGCTAGACCTCGTGCCCCCACGCCCGCAGGCAGAGCCCTATAAGAATCTGCTCGACAGCCCCTCGAATCCGGCTCGACAACGCGGCTGCTTGAGGCGACAACATCTCCATGCACAATCACATTGCTCCGATTCACACCGGACACTCTCCTCACCACGCATCTGCTCCCAGCGAGGCAACCTGCTCGCGTCGCGAGTTTCTCGCCCAAAGCGGCAAGGCCGTCGCCGTCTCGGCCCTCGCGGGCGTCTCTCTCCCCGCGGTCCATGCCGCCGAAGACAACACCATTCGCCTGGCGTTGATCGGATGCGGCGGACGCGGCAGCGGCGCGGCGGCGGACGCCTTCGAGTCGAAGCAGGGGCCGGTCAAGCTCGTGGCGATGGCCGACTTTTTCGAGAACCGACTGTCCAGCTCCTATCAGAATCTCCACGCGAAGTACTCTGACCGCATGGATGTGCCCCAGGACCGCCGCTTTGTGGGCTTCGACGGCTGGCGCAAGGCCATCGACGCGCTGCGTCCGGGGACGGGCGACATCGCCATGCTGTGCGGGTACGCGGGATTTCGTCCGGGCCAGTTGGAGTACGCCGTCGAGCGCGGTGTGAACGTGTTCATGGAGAAATCGTTTGCCGCCGATCCTCCGGGCGTGCGCCGCGTCATCCGGGCCGGCGAAGCCGCCGCGGCAAAAAATCTCAAGATCGCCGCCGGACTCCAGTGCCGCCACTCGAAGAACCGTCAGGAACTCATCCGCCGCATCCGCGAGGGCGAGCTGGGGCAAATCCAACTCATCCGCGCGTACCGGATGCAGCCGTGCGGCTGGCTGGGGCAGCGGCCGGAGACCGAGAAAGACTTGCACTGGCAGGTTCGGAATTTCGTCCACTTTCTCTGGGTCTCGGGCGGTCTTTTTGCCGAGATGAACATCCATCAGATCGACGAAATCTGCTGGCTCAAGGGCGAATGGCCCGTGACCGCCCACGGCGTCGGCGGCCGGGCGGCCAACAGCGCCGATTGCGGCCAGAACCTCGACGCGCTGGCGATCGAGTGGACGTTTGCCGACGGCACAAAAGCGACCGATACGGTTCGTTGGCTGCCGAAATGCCACGAGGAGTTCGCCACCTATCTGCACGGCACACGCTGCGCCGCCCAGTTCTCCGGCAACATCCACGAAGGCACCGTCCACACCTACCGCGATCAGCGCTGCGCCAATGACAACATTGCCTGGCGGGCCCCGAAGGAAGACATCTCACCCTGGCAGGCGGAATGGGATGCCCTGCTCGAGTCCATCCGCCTCGACCGCCCACACAACGAAGCCGTCCGCGCTGCACGGTCCAATCTTGCCGACATGATGGGACGGGCGGCGGTCCACATGGGCCGGGTGGTGACGTGGGACGAGGCGATGAACTCGAGTTTCCAGTTCTGCCCGAACATCGATGAGCTGACCACCGACAGCCCGCCGCCAATCGTGGCGGACGCGCAGGGCCGATACCCCGTGCCTGTGCCGGGAGCTTGGACAGAGCTATGAACTCGATGAGTTTGACGCCACGCGAAGCGACAGCCGCCCCCGGCGGATCCGAGGGCGCGCGCAGCGGCGCGCGGCAGGCGAAAACGCCCTCATTCAACCTCGGTCCGTTCATGGCCGGCTGCACCTCGCTCGTGCTCGCCTGGATGGCCGGGACACCGGGCGCGTTGGCCGAATCGACTGAGTCTCTGGTCTATGTCGGGACCTACACCGGGCCCAAGAGCAAGGGCATCCATGCCTTTCGATTCCATGCCAAAGATGGCCGGGCCGAGGCCCCATTTCTGGCGGCTGAAACGGCCCACCCCACCTTTCTGGCGCTGGCCCCGAACAAGCGATTCCTGTATGCGGTTGGCGAGTTGGGGACGTTCCAGGGCAAGAAGGCCGGGGGCGTCAGCGCCTTCAGCATCGACCGCGCAACGGGCAGGCTCGACCTCCTCAACCAGGTGTCGTCCGGCGGGCCCGGGCCCTGCCATCTCATGGTGGATGCCACGGGCAAATGGGTGCTGGTGGCAAACTACGGCGGCGGGAGCGTGGCCCTGTTGCCGATTCAAGGCAACGGCGCGCTTGGCGAGGCGGTGTCGTTCCATCAACACCAGGGATCGAGCGTGAACACGCAGCGCCAGGAAGGCCCGCACGCGCATGGCGTCACGCTCGATGCCGCAAACCGCGTCGCCATCGTGCCGGATCTGGGCCTGGACCGGCTCATGATTTACCGGCTCGATGCCGCGGAGGGGCGGTTGACAGCCCATGACCCGCCCCATGCCGCCGTCCAGCCAGGATCTGGACCGCGCCACCTGGCTTTCGCACCGGGCGGCAAGCACGCCTACGGCATCAACGAACTGTCCTCGACGATCACCGTCTACGCCTTTGAGAGTGCGAAAGGATCGCTCGCTGAAGTGCAGACTGTGTCGACACTGCCGGAGGGTTTCGACGGCAACAACTGGACCGCCGAGATCGAGGTGCACCCGACCGGTAAGTTCGTTTACGGATCCAATCGCGGCCACGACAGCATTGCCGTGTTCACCCGGGACCTGCAGCGTGGCACGCTCGAACGTGTCGCAAACGTTCCCACCCTGGGCAAGGTCCCGCGCAACTTCGCGATCGACCCCGGCGGCGCATGGCTCTGGGCGGCAAACCAGGGATCGGACAACCTTGTCCTGTTTCGAATCGATCCCGAGCGAGGTCTTCTGCAGCCCGCCGGCGTCACAGTCGACGTCGGCGCGCCCGTCTGTGTCCAGTACGTCCCGTTGGATTGACCTCTGAATCAAGCCGGGAGGCAACGCGCGATGTCGTTGCCTTGATCGACGCGACTCCGGCCGCTCAAGCCGTGGCCAAACGGATCGCGCAAGGCGGAGCTTTGTCTCTGGACCCCGTCGCTCCGTCCGCCTGGCCCTTCGTTGTGGCGCTGTTCCGGAGACAATTCCCCCACCGCCCCATCGTGGTGGTGACCACGGACCTCAAGACCCAGGAACGCCTTCATCAGGATCTCCTGACATGGCTGGCGGCAAACGCTCCGGCAGATCCGGCCCAGCCCGGACCGACTTCCCGGGCGCTCTTCTACCCGGCCTGGGAAGCTCTGCCCCACCAGGGCCAATTGCCGCACGCCGACGTCATCAGCGAGCGGCTCGAAACCCTCGTCGCCCTGGCTGAACACCGGCAACGATCGAATCGCCCCCGGGAGCGCGACGGCAGCTCGGAGACCGGACCCGCCGGATCCCTGGCCCCGGGCTCCGCCTCGACGCTGACCAGCGAGGGCCCAGGGCGCCGGCCCGCCCCCGGAGATCGAATCCCTCCCTCTCCCTTGGTGGTTGCGTCGGTCGGCGCATTGCTCCAGCGCACGTTCCCATCCGATTGGCTCAGGGCGCGCCATCGCGTCCTGCGGCGTGGGGACAGTCTGGCCCCGCTCGATCTGATCGAATGGCTCGAGGACCAGGCCTATGAACCCGAGGCGCAAGTCACGCGGAAGGGCGAGCTGGCCCTGCGGGGCGGCATCGTCGATGTCTTCCCGTTGACCAGCCCTTGGCCGATCCGGCTCGAGTTCTTTGGCGACACCCTTGAATCGCTCCGATTCTTCGATCCGCAGACGCAGATCTCGCGTGAGGAAACCGAGCAGATCACGCTGGCCCCCGCCGGTGAGATCGGGCTCCTGCGCCAACTCCTGGACGCCTCGGCGCGTGGCGGGAGCGCGCGCGTTTCGAGCGCCGACGCCCCGCCTGCCGGGGCCGCTGCGCCGGCCCAGGCACACCGGACATCCGCCGGATCCGATCATCCGGCCGCCCCGCTGCCGGGGGCTGAGGCGCGTCTTGCTTCTTTCCTGGATCACCTTGGCCCCGACGCCCTGGTGGTGTTCTGCGATCCGATGGCCCTGGACGAACAGGCCGAGCGCTATGCCGAACAGGTCCCGCCCAGGGATCCTTTCCACGTCGATTGGGACCAGGTCCAAGCGGATCTCGAGGCCCGCGGTCTCACCCGCATCGCGCTGGCGGAGACCGAGTTTGGTCATGACGCCGCGCCCGACGGCCATTTGCTCGACTGGGCGGGCGCCGCACTCGATCCGGCGACGGACGATCCAAACCGGGCGAACCTGACCTTCACATCGCTCGATGCCTGCCGTCCGCTGGGCGATCGCCAACCCGAGCCGCAGGTCGCCGAAGCCCAGCGACGCCAGTTCTTCAATCAACTCCACCGATGGTTGCGGCAGGGCTTTGCGGTCGAGGTCTTCTGCAACAACACGGGCGAACAGCAACGGCTCTCCGAACTCTGCCGTGAGTTCGGACTCGGCGAACTCGAGACCCGCCTCGGAACGCTCTCCCGCGGTTTCCTCTGCGACGCCGCACGGGTCGTTGTCGTCACCGACGCCGAAATCTTCGGCCGGTACAAGGTCCAGCGCCCCCGCCGGCTCAAATCGCCCCACGCCGCCGCCATGCGTTCGGCCTTTGACATTGACTTCACCGATCTGGCCGAAGGCGATTACGTGGTTCACTTGCAGTACGGGATTGGCCGCTATCTGGGCCTGCAACGCCTGCCCGCTGGTCGCGGACGCAAAGGGGCGACAACGGGCTCTGACGAGCCAGGGGATGGGCCGGGCGGGGAGGAATGCCTGGTAATCGAGTATGCGCCAGGCGATCCGAAGGAAGATGCACCCAAGCTGTATGTGCCGGTGACCGAGTCCCACCTGGTCAGCAAGTACGTCGGCGCGGGGCGGGTGCGTCCCCCGCTCAACACTCTGAGTGGAAGCCATTGGCTCAAAGCCAAAGCCCAGGCCAATGCCGCCGTCCGCGACTTTGCCGCCGAACTGCTCCGTCTCCAGGCCGCCCGGTCCGCGCAGTCGGGGTCCGCCTTTCCGCCGGACGCGCCCTGGCAACTCGAGTTCGAGAGCGCATTCGTTTACGAAGAAACCCCGGACCAACTGCGCGCCATCGAGGCGACGAAGCAGGATCTGGAACGTCCGCGCCCGATGGACCGGCTCATCTGCGGCGATGTCGGGTTCGGCAAGACGGAGGTGGCGATTCGAGCCGCCTTCAAGGTGGTGCTCGCGGGCCGGCAGGTCGCCGTCCTGGTTCCCACGACCGTCCTCGCGCAACAGCATTACAACACCTTTCGCGAGCGGATGGCCGATTACCCGGTGCGGGTCGAATTGCTCTCCCGATTCCGCACCCGCCGCCAGCAGAGCCGCGTCCTCCGGGACCTCGCCGCCGGGGGGGTGGACATTGTCATCGGCACCCACCGGCTGGTTCAACCTGACGTCGCGTTCAAGGATCTCGGCCTGGTGGTGATCGACGAAGAGCAGCGTTTTGGCGTGGTGCACAAGGAACGGCTCAAACAGCTTCGCCACATGGTCGACGTGCTCACCCTGAGCGCGACGCCAATCCCGCGCACGCTCTACCTGGCGCTCACCGGCGCCCGCGATATGAGCACCATCGAGACGCCGCCCCAGGACCGCCTCCCCATCGAGACTGTCATCGCCCCATACGACGAGCGCCTGATTCGCGACGCCATCCAGCGCGAGTTGAATCGCGGCGGCCAGGTCTTCTACCTGCACAATCGGATTCTCGACATCGAGGCCGTTGCGAAGCGGTTGGGCCAGCTTGTCCCCCAGGCCCGCCTGGCTGTCGGCCACGGCCAAATGCACGCCGACGCCCTCGAAGAGGTGATGACCCGGTTCGTCAACGGCGAGATCGATGTCCTCCTGTCGACCACCATCATCGAAAGCGGCATCGACATTCCCAACGCGAACACCATCGTCATCGACCGCGCCGACCGGTTCGGCCTGGGCGACCTCTACCAGCTCCGCGGGCGCGTCGGACGCTACAAGCATCAGGCCTACGCCTACCTCCTGATCCCGCGTCACGCCGGTTTGCTCGCCGACGCCCGCAAACGCATCAGCGCCGTGCGCCAGTTCTCATCCCCCGGCAGCGGATTCAAAATCGCCATGCGCGACCTCGAAATCCGCGGCGCCGGCAATCTGCTCGGTCCCGAGCAGAGCGGCCACATCACCGCCGTCGGATTCGAGCTCTACTGCCGTCTCCTCAAGCACAGCATCGCCGCGCTCAAGGGCGAGCCGATCAAGCCGCTCAAGACAGTCTCCGTGCGCTTCGATTTCCTCGATCTCAGCCCCGTCGGACATGACGACCCGCAACCCGGCGCCCCGCCTCCGGCTCGAGCGGACGCGAAAGCCCAAACGACGCCCCCCACCCCGCCCCGCGCGCCTCACGGATCGCGCTCTGCCTCGGCGTGTCTCCCCCTCCGCTACGCACCCGAGCCGCACCATCGCATCGAGATGTACCGCAAGCTGGCGCAGGTGACCGACAAGGCCGGACTCGATGCGGTGCGATCCGAGCTGCGCGACCGGTTTGGCCCCCTGCCGCCTGCTGTCGAACTCCTCGTGCAGGTGTCTGCGCTCAAGATTCTCGCCGCGGATCGCGGAGTCGATGCGATGGAGACACGCGACGACCGGTTGATGCTCACACGCAACGGCCAGTTCATCCAGGTGGGCGGGCGCTTTCCGCGCCTGACGAAGCGAACCGCTCCGGCGCGGTTGAACGAGATTCGCAAGATTCTCCTCGCGCTCGAACCCCAGGACAGGGTCAGCCCTTAAGTTATTAATTAGTTATTAGCGCGGGACCAGCCACGTGCCCGCGATCCGATCCTGGAGGTTGCGCTGCCGATGCGCCAGCGAGAGGACAGTCAGGCCAATCGCCAGCAGCCCCGGCAGCACCGCGGCCCAAGACGGAGCAAGCGGCCCTTTGAGCATCGCGAACAGCAGTGGCCCGAGCAGGACAGGAGACCACGCCACCAGGCCACGCCAGAAGACCCGCAGGCGCGAAGCGGGCGCGCCGTCCTTGCGCACGATGGCCACGCCCAACGCCCTCAACACGAGCCCTCCACGAAACGCCAGCGCACACAGCAGCGCGGGCAGCCCGACATAGACACCCAGGCCCACGAGCAAAACCATGAGCGGAAACCACCGCTCCTGGAGAATGCCCGGCGAGCTGGACGCCTGAACATACGGTTTGAGCGCCCTCTCAGCCTCCTCGACCTCCTGCGCCGTGGGGCGGGGATGTTCCAGAACGCTTCGTTCGGCGAACTGGCGCTTCTCCCCGCTGATCATCGACGCGACAAACGGATTGCCCCAGGTTTCCGTGTTCGTGATCGTCGAGCGAAAGTGCTCCGCGATGTAGATAGCGATCAAGCGGTCGTCCGGGCCGGATCCGCTTTTCATCCAGTTCGAGTGCCCCGCCGCCCGCTGCGCCAGGAGCACATTCAACTGGAGGACCCCTGGCTGAGCTCCGTTCATTCGATCGAGCATCTCCAGGCCGAACACCATGCCCAGTGCCATGAACACCGGCACCGCCACGCATGCGGCCACTACTCCCAAACGCCGCGCGCGGGACACAGCGGTCACCCGCGACAGCAACGGCGCGAGGGCTGTGGCGATCGCCTGCGCACTCGCCGACTCGGTGAACGCCTCCAGGAACTTCCGGGCGTGCAACGGCAACGGCACGGCCGCGGACGATCTACCCGGCTCCGTTGTCCCGGCACGTCTTCCCATGGACCGTGGATCCGTAGCCGTCCCGAATCGCGGGATGAGTCTGCGCCATCTCGCTCCGTCAAAGGCAGGAATCCGCGCCGACTGATCCCACGATGCGGGACGGCTACGAACCGGTTCATGCTCCCTATGTGCATTAACCCGTTGAGTGGATGAGCTCCCTTCGAGAGCCGCCCGAGCGACCTGGCCCAGGAAATCCCGCGCTTCGGTTTGTCGATTGGCCGGTGGCTCTGGGTCGGGTGACGCAAGCAGTTCCCCTCGATTCGCTCTGGAAAGGGCGCCCGGGGCGGGAAAATTGAGCAGCTTGGCGCGGCCGGCCTCAGTGATCCAGACCCTGTCCAAGCCGAGCACGTCGGGCAGCGTGCCGTCCTTCTCCGCCGCGCTGATTTCGCTGGCCAGGTCGTGCAGCCAGA
>CAYPUR010000032.1:0-3967 GCA_964413865.1 uncultured Verrucomicrobiota bacterium | reverse complement strand
CGGTCCCAAGACTGCGGTTCCTCGATTAGGCTGACCAGCGGTCGACCGTCCGGCGCCTCGAACGCATCCCAGTTCTCCTCCGGTGCGCGGCGTCCCGCAATCCAACGCAAACGCCCCACACGTCCGAGGCTGCGCAGGTGCGGCTTCATGGGCGGTGTGCCGGGCGGGACTTTGCGCACCCACACCTTGCGGAGCAGGCGCAGATCGTAACCGAGAAGCCACTCGGTGCCGTCGAAAGCTTCGAGGGTTTCGAGCACCTGATACGGACCCACGGCAGGCCCGCTGACGGTCTCGGTGGACGGCGTTTGGGCGGCACCCAGGGTCGGACGCGCCCGCAGTGCGAGTTGGGAAACCAGCCGTGTTCGAGTGAGCAGGTCGTGCACGGCCGCGAAACCGTTGCTTCGCCGGACGGTGCAGAAGAGGAGCCCGAGCACAAGGTAGAACGAGAAACCCATCAGGTGGCGGATGGGTGAAGGCGCATCCAGGTAAGCCGTCGGGTCTGGGCCGTAAACCAGCCAGAACGGCAGCGGCGGCAGAACGACATAACACAGAGCCCGTGCCAGCGCCCGCCTGAATCCCGGGGCGCCCCGGTCCGCTCCGATCACCCGCAGGCGGCAGAGGGCCTTTCCGGGGCTCGCGCCCCGAAAGCCCTCGGACAGCGCGTAGTAGAGGACCGACAGGACACCAACCCCAACCAGGACCGCCAAAGCGCGCGGCGAGCGCTGATGCGCCTGATTGAAAAACTCCATCGGGCTGCCCGACACCGGGACGACGACCGCCAGGAAGACCAGGTTGAGGATGAGCAGGTCCAACCCGCCGGCGAGGAACCGAAGGCCCGAAGTCGCCGGCGTCGGGGCCGTCGATCTGTAGGGAGCGAGCGCTTGGCGAAGTTCGTCGTAGGATCGGAAGCGGTCGCCCGGCAGCTTCTCGAGACAGCGGGAGACGATCTGGCCCAGACCGCGGGGAATGTTCGGGCGGTGTTTCCTGGGCGAGGGCGCGCGTTGTTCGAGCACGGTTGCCAGCAGTTGCACCGCATTCTTCCCCTCGAATGGCGTGTGGCCGGTCAAGAGGTAGAACAAGGTGGCGCCCACCGAGTACAAGTCCGACCGCGCACTGAGTTCGTCGCCCCGCAACTGTTCCGGCGAACAGAATGCCGGCGTGCCCAGAAACATCCCGGTCGCCGTCAACGCCGGTTCGGTGCGGATGGCGGCGGAAATCGACAGGCCGAAGTCACCGATCTTCACCGTGCCGTCGGCGTCGACGAAACAATTCGACGGCTTCACATCGCGGTGCAGGACGCCAATGCGCTGGGCGGCTTCGAGGCCGGCGATGACTTCGAGCACGGCATCCACCGCACGCCCGACCGGCAGCGGGCCTGCGGCCTGCACCCGCTCTTGCAGCGTGCCGCCCGCCACCCGTTCCATTGCGATGACCGGCGTGCCGCCGATTTCCTCGGTGCCGAAGACATAGACGCTGTTGGGGTGATTGATCGAGGCCGCCAGCCGGCCCTCCCGGAAGAACCGCTCGCGCGCCTCGGGTGAATCCAGCGTGTGACTCAGGACCTTAAGCGCGACCCGGCGTCCGTTTTCGAGGTCTTCCGCCTCATACACCGCCCCCATCCCGCCTTCGCCCAACCGCCGCACGATCTGGTAATGCCCAAGCTGTTCGCCCGGCTTGGGCAGTCCGCGCGACGATCTCGGTTGTTCCGGATCGATAATGGTTGCGTTGCCGGCTGCGATCGGTTGGGTGTCCAACCCGGCCCGCAGGAGGCACTTCGGACACAGGTCCGCCGGCACGTTGCCGGGAAGCTCGGCGCCACATTGGGCGCACCGGCGCGGCGAGGAAGGCTGTTCAGGCTCAGACATCATATCGCGTTCTTTCCACCAGCCTCTTAAGCAAAAACGCAACAAGGTAACGCCACCCTCAGCCCGGAAATCTCATGCCGGGAGGAGGAAGCAGCTTTCGGGGCTGTGGCAAAACCGCGCCCGGAAAGGGAACCAAGAGCCTCCTGTACGTTCTGAAGGCGTTCTGCCATGCGAAGCGTGTGTTGCATTTCTCGATTTGTCGGACCCGGCGCGGTTTTGTTTTTCGAGCCCGCATTGGCGCAAACTTGGGAGTGCTCGGCTTCGCCGTGGTCGCAACTCCATAAAACATGCGGGCTCGAATCAGGGACCAAAGGCCGTGAAGAGGTGCCGGATTTCCTCGTCGATTTCCTCAGGCGCCGACACGGTGTGCGCAATCTCCGCGCGCAGCAGAGCGCGATAACGCGCACGGAGACGGTGAACGGCCATCTTGACCGCAGCCTCGGTAAGCTTGAGCCGGGCGGCAATCTCCGCGTAGGACAAACGCGATTCCTCCTTGGCCAGGCAGCCTCGCAGATGCTCGAAGAGGCTGGCCCGCCCCGTCGCCGCATACTCGGCTTCGAGCGCGGCCATGGTCCGCTCCAGCAGCGTCATCGCCCATTGGCGGTCGAACAGCACGTCGGGCTGAAGTGTATCGGAAAGGTCGGCGGCCAGGCGGGACTCCGCCAACGCCTGATCGAAAGACACAGACGGGGCAAAGCCGCCCCGTTTTCGGGCGTGTTGACGGTCCCATTCGTTGGCCAGAAACCGCTGCAAAGCCGTCAGGAGGAATGTGCGGAACCGGCCCTTGTCCCGTGCTGCCGCGGTCAGGTAGCCCTTCTCCAACAGCCGCGCAAAGAAGCCCTGGGTCAAGTCCTCGGCATCCGCGGGGCTGTGGCCTGCGCGACGCACAAAGGCATAGAGCGGATACCAATAAGCCCGGCAGAGCGTCTCGAGAGCCGCAGCCGACTGGGGTGATTCGAGGTCCTGAGCCGAAAGCACAACCGACCAATGCGTCGTCGCGAAGAACACGCGCCCGATGCCGCCCCCGGATGAGGGAGGTGCCGGGCTGGGATCGTTGCTGCTGTTCATTGACGTGCAGCGGCATCACTCAAGCAGCCATCAACAATTCCTGGCGACTTTGCCGCCAGACGAAATCGCAGACGCTCTCCGCCAGCGTATCAGCGTCGGCGTCAGTAAGGGTCTGTGCAAAAATTACTTCCGATTTTGGCGGGAGCGCCACCGGGCCAGATGCGAGGCCCGAGGGAGGGAGTGTATCCGCAGCGATACTCGACCGACCGAGGAACGAAGCAGATGGCCCGGTGCCGCCTCGCCAGCGAGCCAAATCCCCTCCAGCAAAACCGGAATTAAATGTTGCACAGACCCTAAATGCGGGTCGCGGCTTGAGTCCCGCAGAATTGATATGCGGCGCGGCAGAGGTTGCCGCATGACTGACAACAGACTGCACTGTGGTAGGCATCCGGAAGAAATAGTAGATGAAGCGAGAAATGACGATTCGCGAATCAACCGTCCGTTTCGTCTGGCTCCGCGAAATAATGTAGCGGCGGAAGCGTGCCTCTTGCGGAATTGGCCCGACTTGAGGCTCCAGTCGGCGGCGGCGATGTCGGCACGCGAAACGACTTTGACCAATGCTCGATGTGAGCTTGGAATTGGTCCGGAGGTTGTCAGCAGCTTCCCAGAGATCGGATTCGAATTTGGAGAGGTCGTCCATGATCTGGGTGATGCAGCGCGCAGCAAAACGGATTGGCCCGCGAAATCTGACGGGGGAGCTCGCGGAGCGTGACAGCTTCGGGAGCCCTGAGAGCCGTCCGTTCGTGAACCGCTCAAAGCCCACAAAAGGAGACTCCAATGATCACGCGCGAGAGTCTGAGCCAAACGAGGTGGAATTGCAAACACGACCCTGGGAAATGTTGCCGCCCAACTGCGTTACGCCCCGAATGGGTGTGAATCCCCTTCAGCGGCTTGAGACGAAAAAGAAACGGCCATGGGGTCAGATCCCGTTGCGTTCTCGATGACTGCGATGCGGGTTCGAGAAGGGCAGGAAGCTGCGCCTCAGCAGTTCTCATTTTGCGTGCAGGGGCTTGACGCCGGGTGAGGGCACCCGG
>CAYPUR010000031.1:0-30057 GCA_964413865.1 uncultured Verrucomicrobiota bacterium | reverse complement strand
AGCTTCGTCGCGGGCCTGATGCTCGGGTTGGCTGTGTTGGGCCTCCTGCCCCACTCGATGCACGAACTGGGCTCCGTTCATGTCAGCGCTGCATGGTTGCTGGGCGGATTCGTGACGATGTTCTTTCTTCAGCGTTTCCTCCCGTTCCATCATCACGATGTCGAGGCGGGCAGCCCTCTGGAGCCGTGCGGCCACACCCATGCCCTGGCCGAGCGTTCAGCGCGCAGTCTCAGTTGGATCGGCGTCGCCCTCGGACTGTCGCTCCACTCGATCTTCGACGGCCTCGCCATGGCCGCCGCGGTGGCGTCGGAGGCCCATGGACACGGCGGAGCGCTCGGCTTGGGCACTGCGATGGCTGTCATCCTGCACAAGCCGTTCGGAGCCCTGGCCATCACCACGCTCATGGCGGCCAGCGGGGCAGCTCACTCCTCGCGGCACATGGTCAATCTGGCCTTCGCCCTGGTGACCCCGCTGGGCGCCCTGCTCTTCTACCTGGGGGCCGGCCCCTGGGCCCACACCCATCCGGCCTGGCTCGGCGCCTCCCTGGCCTTCTGTGCTGGAACATTTCTGTGCATCGCCTGCTCGGATCTGTTGCCGGAACTCCAGTTCCACACCCATGACCGCTTTGCTCTGTCCGTGGCCCTGTTGGCTGGCCTGGTTGTGGCCATCGGCGTTGCCCGATTCGGCCACGCCGACCATCCGGAGCACCAGCACGACGAGCACGCCACAGCCCCGGTCCACCAAGTCTCGCCCCCGTAAGGGTCACCCAGCCCGGACATCTCATGAAACCCACCACCCATCGACCAATGCCCATGGCGCATTCGCCAATCCTCATCCTGGCGCTCGCGCTCTATGCGCAGCCGTGTTCAGCCTCTGATTTGATCCTCTGGTACCCCCAACCCGCCGCCATGAACAAACACATCGAGGAGGCTCTGCCCCTGGGCAACGGGCGCATGGGTTGCATGCTCTCCGGCGGCATCGAGCGCGAGCGGATCCAGTTCAACGAGCAGAGCTTGTGGTCCGGCGACAACAACTGGGACGGCGACTACGAGTGCGGCGATCACGGCTTCGGCGCCTACCGCCATTTCGGCGATCTGACAATCCTCTGGCAGGCTCGCGGCGATGATGCAGGCCCCGCCAACCAGGCCAATTCCACGACCCCAAGTGTCGCGGGAAGCGCTTCGACGCCCAGCGATTACCGCCGCGCGCTCGATATCACAACCGGCATCCACAGGACCACCTTCACCCGACACGGCATCGCGTTTGCCCGCGAAGCGTTCGCAAGCCGCCCGCATCAGGTCATGGTCTTTCGCTACACCGCCGACAAACCCGGCGCGTTGTCCGGCAGGATCGGCCTCCAGTCAGGCCAGAAAGCCACAACCGAGGCTGCCCCACAACGCCTCTCGTTTGCCGGCCAGATGCCCAACACCCTCAGGCATGCCGCCGTGGTCCGCGTGCTCCACACGGGAGGCACGGTCGCCGCCGCCGGCGACGAGATCGTCTTCGACCGCTGCGACACCCTGACGTTGCTGCTCAATGCCCGCACTGACTACAAGCCCGATTACAGCGCCGGTTGGCGAGGCGAAAACCCGCTGCCGCGCATCGAGAAGGAACTGGCCGCAGCCCAGACCCAATCCTACGACGCGCTGCGGCAGGCCCACATCGCCGATCTCTCGTCCCTCATCGACCGCGTCGCCCTCGATATCGGCGCCACCGCCTCCGATGTTCTCAAACTCCCGACGGATGCGCGCCTCAAGCGCTATGCGGACGGACACGCCGACCCGCGGCTCGAAACGATGATGTTCTGCTACGGACGCTATCTGTTGGCCAGTTGCTCGCGCCCCGGCGGCCTCCCTGCAAACCTCCAGGGTCTCTGGAACGACAGCAACAATCCGCCCTGGGCCAGCGATTATCACAACAATATCAACGTCCAGATGAATTATTGGGGCGCGGAGCCCACCCACCTCTCGGAATGCCATGTCCCGCTCATCGACTTCGTCGTCGCTGCCCAGGAGCCGTGCCGCATCGCCACCCGCAAAGCCTTCGGCGAGAAGACACGCGGCTGGACGGCGCGAACCAGCCAGAACATTTTTGGGGGCAACGGCTGGGAGTGGAACATTCCCGCCAGCGCCTGGTACGCTCAGCATCTCTTCGAGCATTGGGCCTTCACACAGGACAAGCAGTACCTGGCCCAGACCGCCTACCCGGTCCTCAAAGAGATCTGCCACTACTGGGAAGACCGTCTCAAGCGCCTGCCCGATGGCACCCTGGTCGCGCCCAACGGCTGGTCGCCCGAACACGGCCCGCGCGAAGACGGTGTCATGCATGACCAGCAACTGATCTGGGATCTCTTCGAGAACTATCTCGACGCGGCTAAGGCCCTCGGCATCGATGCCGACGACCAGACGCGCATCGCCGATCTCCAGGCCCGCTTGGCCCCCAACAAAATCGGACGATGGGGTCAACTCCAGGAATGGCAAACCGACCGCGACGACCCCAACAATACACACCGGCATACATCCCATCTATTTGCCGTCTACCCCGGACGCCAGATCAGCCCGACCCGAACGCCCGATCTCGCCCGGGCGGCAATCGTCTCGCTCAAGGCGCGCAGCAGCGACCGGGGCGACAAACCGTTTGGGGTCGATACAACCATCGGCGACAGCCGGCGCTCGTGGACCTGGCCCTGGCGCGGCGCGATGTGGGCGCGGTTGGGTGAAGGGAACCGCGCCGGGTTTATGGTGCGCGGCCTGCTCACCTACAACACGCTGCCCAACCTGTTCTGCAACCACCCCCCATTCCAAATGGACGGCAACTTCGGCATCACTGGCGCAATCGCAGAAATGCTCGTGCAGTCGCACGCCGGTGAAATCGCCATCCTCCCCGCAATCCCCGACGCCTGGGCTCAAAAAGGCTCATTCCGCGGCCTCAAGGCCCGCGGCAACTTCACCGTGGACGCCACCTGGAAGAACGGGAAGGTCACCGACTTCGCCATTCGCTCCCCCGAGCCCCGATCAGTCAGGGTCCGGGTCAATGGCGAACTCAAGACACTCACCGCCGCCACGGAATAAGGTAAGCCCTTGCCTCCTCTGTCCAGCACAGCAAGCGATTCACGCGAGTTTCGCCCCAGCGCGGTCGGCCGCGCCCCTATCGCCGACCCGGGGAAACTGCGTTCTTTCGCATGCTCTCCCACGTGGAGACGCGAATATCGCGCAGGCTGGCGCTTCACTTCAGATCCCAGAGGGTGAGACTCCCGCCGATCGACACACCGGGCAATGCCTCGATCACAGCGCGGCGAGGAGTGTCCCGATTTCGGCCCAGGGAACCACGGTGCCGCGCTCGCGGGTCTGCGCGGTGTCGCCGCCGTAGACGAGCCACGGGCGGACCGCCGCGCCTGGCGACTGTCGCCGCCAGAAGTCCAGGCCGTCGAAGAAATCCGTCGCCACCGTGCAGCCGGCCTTGATTTCGATGGCGTGCCAGGTCGCGCCGCTTTCCACCACCGCGTCCACTTCGTGCCCTTCCTTGTCACGCCAGAAATAGACGTTGGGATTCTCCCCACGATTCGCCTGCTCCTTGGCCAACTCCACAACCACCCAGTTCTCGAACAACCCGCCCCGCAGCGGGTGCGCCGCAAGGTGGCCTGGCTCGCGGATCCCCACCAACCAGCCCGCCAGGCCGGGATCGCAGAAGTACAACTTGGGCGTCTTGATGATCCGCTTCGAGAGGTTCCCGAAATGCGGCCGTACCAGGAACACCAGGAAGCTCGCCTGCAATACCGACATCCACGCCTCCGCCGTCGGGCGCGAGATGCCTGCGTCCGACGCCAGGCTGGAGAGGTTCACAAGCTGTCCGATGCGCCCCGCACAGAGCTGGACAAACCGCTGGAATGCCGCCAGGTCCTGCACCCTCAGCGACTGGCGCACGTCGCGTTCCAGATACGTCGCCACATAGTCCTTCAGCCACGCTGCCGGCGCCACCGGACGGTCATATACGGGGGGGAACAGGCCGCGGCTCAGCAGTCCATCGAGCGTGGCCGGGGCGCGCCTGGCCGCCTGGAGCTCGGGGAGGGAAAAGGGCATCAGGTGCAGCAGCGACACCCGGCCTGCCAGCGATTGCGTGATGGCCTCCACCAGCCCGAATTGCTGCGACCCGGTCAGAATGAAACGGCCCATCCGCCGATCCGCGTCCAACACGCCCTGCAAATAGGAAAACAACGCTGGGCACCGTTGTACCTCGTCCAGTACCGCCCCGTCCGAATAGCGCGCCAGGAAGCCGCGCGGGTCGCTTTCGGCATACTCCCGGGTGTCTGGGTCCTCGAGGCTTGCGTAGGGCCGGTCGCCACCCAGATGCCGGGCCAGGGTGGTCTTGCCCGATTGCCGCGGCCCGGTGATGGCCAGCACCGGGAAGCCGCGCAGGCTGTTCCGGGCGACGGAGAGCAGGCGGCGTTCAATCATGGTTGGGACGGTACGCTGTTCTGGCTGGATGTAAAGCCGGTATTATGAATGGCCAACACCGCCCCTCCGGCTTCCGCCTCAACGCGGGCGCGGTCAACTGCCCCCGGCTGCAACCCGCAGCTTCTCGCCGATTCGCCGAACCCGCCTCCGCCTCCTTCAATGTTCACGGGCCGGGTTCATCCTGCACCATCTCCGTCTCCTGACGGCTGAGTATCAGCGGCTGAATCCGCTCCACGGATTCAGCACCGCCCACCGCCGGCCTCTCCGTCCAATACGGTTGCCGGTTGGGAGCGGCCAATCGGGTCACCCATCGACCTATGCGAATATTTCACCCCCTGTCCGTGCACAGGGCGGTCAGATTTCGCAAGAAGACTGCCATGCGGGTTAGAAAAGCAAAACCGCGCCAGGCTTGAGAGACAGAGAAATGCGACACACTGTTCCTCTGGCAGAACGCCTTCAGAACCGACACGAGGCTCTTGGTTCCCTTTCCGGGCGCGGTTTTGCCAACTAGCCCGGTTACGGTTCCTCGCGAAGCGTGTGAAATAACCGGGCTAAGTCAAATTCCTTGTCGCGATCGCGACATAGAATCTGAACACCTCATCTGGCGATTCCATTCGGCCTCCCAGGTGTCACATTACATGTCGCGATCGCGACACGAAATCCGGCGTTTGCTCTGGTCTTGGCCTGTCAACTGAACCGGGTCATTGTCGCGGGAAGTTCTGCAGCAGGGCTGCGGTTGCGGCTGTCATGCCCGGGCCGTAGCGGGTGGAATCGAGGACCTTGAAGCGACGCATTGTCTTCGAATCGGGTCCCGATCCGTAACGGATCTCGGCGGTGTCGCTGACACTCAACTCGACCTCCTCGAATCCGAAGAGGAGGCCGGAGGGCGACGGCTGGACCCGCACGGACGGAAGCTCGAGGAACCGGACGCCGGTGTCTGGGGCGAAAGCCACCCCCTGGCCGGCGAGGGTGACAAACACAGGGGCGCACCAGAGATTGCGCTTCATGTCAAACAGCCTGGCCCGGCGGGCGGGGTCGGGTGACTGTCCGAGGAAGGCCAGCGGATCGGACGTCCCTTTTTCGAGCGCGTAGCGAAAATACTGGACGAGGCCGTCTGGCGCCTGGCCCAGCAGGTCGGCCTGGCGCGCCTGCCAGAACGACGCGCGCCCCTGGTTCTTCCATGGCCCGCCATCGAAGCACGGCACCCAATCGATCGGCAGAGCGGATCGCATCAGTCCGATGAAGGCCTGGGGATCGAGTCCGACATTGTGCTCCCGGAAATCGGCCTTTGACGCTTCGCCAATGAAACACAAGACCCTGCTGACCTTTCGACGGCAGAGCGCGGGGTGTCGGTTGAATGCAGCCACGACGTCGCGGGCGCTGCCGACCGTTACGAGCGCGATCGGTTGAAGCGAGGCTTCGAGTGTGTCGAGAATCAGCCGCACGCCCGCCTGTCCATCAGCGTCCTGATCGAGGGCCTTGTCGTCGGGCGATCTGAGCTTGTCCGGCAAACCGATCGCCACCGGGACGCGACGCCCGGTGAGCCGGTTGAGCTGAGACACGGGGATTCGCCCCGGTCGGTGTCTTTGCGTGGCGCCTTGATCAAGAATGATGCCCTTGAGGTCAATGCCGGGGATCGCATAGAGCACGGCCAGGTCGAAATGATCGTCCGGGTCGTCGTGCGGATGGAAGAGATCGGTCGAGTAAAGGACGGATTGGGCGCCGCGGCAACACAGAGGGAGCAAGACCATCGCCAGGACGACAACAAGCCAACGCGGCACCGCCGCGGCGCCGAGGCCAGTGGCGGGGTGGCGTGTCGCGATCGACAGCCCCGCATCGTCCTGTCGCATTCCCTTGGTCGAATCGGGGTCGACAGATTGGGATCGTGTCAGTCGCAGGTTCATAGAGCTCTCTTTGCGCTTGATCCGGCTCACGGCTCCGTGTCTTGCGCGGGGCGGTGATCGTTCCGGTCGTCCGGCACGGTCTGTGGACAGGCCGGGCCAAGTTGCCCGACGAGTCGGGTGATGACATTCACGGCGGCGGAGACGCCGCGCTGGGCGGCGGGGGAGAGGGGGTGTCCGAGTTCGGTGGTCTCGACCTGCACCTTGACCATCCAAGCCGGTGGGCTTGCGCCAAACACCGCCTGGCAAAGGGCGAGCAGCGACTCGGGATCTCCCAGATGCCCGAGGGGCTGGCGCAAATCAAGGGGCCGGCAGGGCGCGACCTCGACTTGTCCAGCCGGGCCGTCGAGGGCGGCATCGACGAAGATCGCGGCGGACGCTTGCGACACGAGTTCCGCGAGTTCGGGGGTCAGTTGCGTGAGGGCGAGGGCTTGTGTGTTCGGCAGCCGCAACTCGGCCAGAGCCCGGGCGACCAGGGGGCCGACGGCGTCGTCGCCGCGCAACTCATTGCCATAGCCGATCAGGAGGATCATGGATGGGGCGGTGCGTCCGACGCGGGCGCGATGGCGGTTTGAGGTTTCGCCGTGAGGCTTTCGATGTGGCGCACGAGGCCGGGCAAGGCATCGTAGCGGTCCAAGCGCACGCCGGCCGCGCCTCCGCCCGGATGCGCCTCGACGAACTCCGTCTCGGGCGCCAGACCGAACCGCCGGTAGAACGCAAGGCGGATGAACTGCTTGACTTCCCGCACGTCCGCCTTCTCCCGGTCGACATGGACCTGGAAGAAATCGCCCTGTCCCGCGGCATTGACGCGGACGGCGACGGCGTTTGCGCCGAACGCGCGTTTGAGCATGGCTTCGGCGAGGTCGATGAGCGCGAGGCCGCGAAAGAAGTTCGATCCTTCGAGCCTGTGGAACTCGGGCGGATCCGGCGCCGCAAGCGCCGCATCGCCCAGTCCGCGGTTGAAATCGAAGGGCGTGGCGCCCAACCGGTCGAGCCAGAGATCGAGCAACGCGGGGCCGGTGGCGCCCGCTTCCCAGGGCAGTGAGGATTCCATCGCGCCGCGCGGCGGGAGGATTTGCGGATCGATATCGACGCACCGGTCGCCCCGTTGGGATGCGGTGACGCAGGCGATCCACTCGCCGGGGTGATGGATCAGCCGGAAGTTCTTGGCCGTCTCGCCGAAGAGATACGCCATCGTCGCGCGCAACGGCAGCCCCTCGTCCGCGACGATTTCGCCCGAGGCGGTCGCGCGGTGCAGAATGGGATCGCGCCATCCTGCGAGGAGCGATGCCAGATGCGTCTGGAATCGGCCGCGTGCCGCGGGGGCGGGGACGCGTTCGACCCGGGCCAGTTCGTCGGTGAACCAGGCGCGGCGTGTTTGGAGCTGCTCTTCGAGTTCCGTGTGTCGGATGTGCAGCGGGAGTTGAAGAAGAATCGAGGCGATCCAGCATGCGCCCTCCCGGCTCAGTGCGCCGTCCCGAACAAGCTCCTCCTGGATGAATTGGAAAAAGTCGCGGTCGAGGGGCAGGCGCGTCCACAGGGCTGCGATTTCAGCGGCTTTGCCTGTCATCTTGCGCATTTCCTGCGCGGTGAGGCGGCCGGGAGCGGGGGACTCGGCATAGGCGCCCCACGACCAGCGCCAGGCCTCGCGGTCCCGGGCGACGCTCGATGGAAAGAGGATGTGAATGCGCTCGGTCGGCACGGGAAAGACGCCGAATGTCCGGTAGAGATCGCGTGGATTGGACGAGATCAAGGTTCCCAAGCCGGCCTTGCCGGTCTGTTCGGTGGCTTGGTCGAGCGAGCCGGCCCTCACGCCGGTTCCATACTCGGCCTGGCAAGCCAGACGGACCAGCGTTTCGGGCGCGATGGCCAAATCATGGAGGGCGTTGAGGGCGTTGAGTGTGGCCACCGTGAGGGCGGACGAGCTCGAGAAACCTCCTTCCGGGATGCTGCCGGTCGAGGCGATGCGCAGCCCCCGGAAGGCGGCTCGGCCCAGGCTGGTCTGGACGCGAGCGCCCGCTTCCTCGGTCCGCAGGGTGCGGAGTGAAGCGAGGGCATTGGCGACAAGAGGCCAGGGGCGGCGCAGATTGGCGCCGACCCACCGCGCGGGAGGCGGCACGGCCTCGCCGCGCGCTCGAAGCTGCTGCACTTCCCCATCGGTGAGATAGCCCTGCAGCCGGAGCAGCGTCTCGCTCATGCGCGTCCCAAACGCCTCATAGGTGTTCGGATCGATCACGTCCTGCCCCGGGTACATGGCATCGAGATCGGCGGCGATCGAACTGAGGCGCTCCCGATACCTCGATTCGATCGGATGGAGGCGAATGGACCCGTCGTTCGAGGCCTGAACCAGCATGACGATCTGCTCCGAGCCATCGGCGTGTCCGGCGCCAATGGGCATCTGCCACGCCGGCCCGAAGAACCGGGCCATGTCC
This sequence comes from uncultured Verrucomicrobiota bacterium, assembly GCA_964413865.1. Classification (GTDB taxonomy): domain Bacteria; phylum Verrucomicrobiota; class Verrucomicrobiia; order Limisphaerales; family J093; genus MWFF01. The sequence continues at coordinate 21,270 of CAYPUR010000031.1, read as the reverse complement.
GGATGCATGAAGGCAATGCGCAGCCGGCCGCCGGCCACTCCGATCGCCACCGGACGGTCCGGGGCGAACCCGAGATCTTCCCGGGCCGCTCCCTCGATCAGCGCCCGGAGTTGGCGCGCGATGGCGGCGGCCTGGATGGGTGGGCGATCGGCGGTCAGCGCGCGCACTGCGTCCGGGCAACAGCCCGACGCCGGGTGTTTCGTGCGCCCGGCACGATCGCCAGCGCCAACTTGCGCCCGCGCGGATTGTCCCGGGCCGGCGTCGAAGCGTTCGACCTTCGTTAGCGAGGCGCGCCTCAGACCAAATCCAGTCCTCCCTTCCGTGATGAGTCCCTGTGTTTGCCCGCTCTCATCTCTCGCGCCTCGCTCCTTAGAATCCTTGACCCCATCAGCGGAGCACAGAGCCTTGGCGTGTTTACAACAAGTTTCACCGGTCAAGGATTCTAGGGCGTCCTCCAGCCGTGCCAGGTCGGCGGGCTGCGTCACATCCGCGCAGAGGACGTCGTACTCCGGTTCCGCGGGCGAGGTCGTAACGGTGCGGATGAGACCGCCGTCGCGGCTGATAGCCTCGACAATATCGGTGAGGTAGAACTGATGTTGGGCGTTGGTGTTGGTCAGTCGCGAAAGGCAGCGATGGAAAGTGTCGGCCCGCGCGGCATACAGGGGGCAGTTGCCTTCGAGGAGGCTGTCCAGGTGCCCCCGCGCCGCGGCGTTCGGGAGGGCGTCGATGTCGCGCTGCTCGACAATCCGTTGCACGCGCCCTGTGGCGTCGCGCACGACCCGCCCCTTGCCGTGATTTCGCGGGCCCGTGTAAAGGGCGCTCAGAAACGTCAGGTCCGCCTCCCGCGGCGCCGCGCGGTGCGTTTGGACCAACTCTCGTAAGACCGAGTCGGGCACGATGCGATCGCCCATCGTGATGACCAACAGGGGATTGGACGCCCTCAGTTCGGCGATGCTGAATGCCTCGAAAGCCGCAAAGGCCGTCCCCCCCGTCGGATTCTCGGAGCGCACATAGACGACATCCTTCCCCAGCGCGCGCGCGACGTCTTCATGCCGGTGCCCGACAAGACAGACGACACAGGCCGGACCGATCCGGCGGAAGGCCTCGATCGAGTGACGCGCCAGCGGCAGGCCGCGGACCGGTTGGATGCACTTGGGCTCGGTTCCGAATCGGGTGCCTTTGCCCGCCGCCAGCACGACAAGAACCGGAACGTCCGCCGCGCAGGTGGCCGGGGCATCCGCGAGGACGCTCGAGCAACCGCCACCCGCCGGTCGATTGTCGCCATCCGGCTCCATCCGTTGTCCGTTCGCGCATCCGGAACGCGTGCTGCTCGGCCAGCCGGACTGCGCCTGCGGGTTGAGCACCTTGTCCTGCGTTAACTTGGCGGCCTGGGCGAGGCAAAGGGCTGGGGGCGACGCTGGGGCCGGCTCCTGGCAACTGCGCGTCATGCGGCCTCCAGGGGCATGTCGATCCATTCGATCGAGCCGTTGACCCCGTCGGGCTGCGGTCCCGGGCACTGGATCCGACCATGGGCGCCGGGGCGAACCAGGGCGGCCAAGGCGGTCAGCCGAGATCGAGCGGGGTGATGAGCGTGGAGGCTCATGCGGATTTCAAGACCCGCGTCTCCTGCCACACCCCGCATTGGTCCACGTTTTGGAGTTTCCGGTTTCGCCGTGGTCACAACTCCATGAAACATGCGGGCTGGCCGTCGTCAAGAGCGGGCAGAGGAGATGGGAGATCGGGGATGGGAGATGGGAGATCGGGGATGGGAGATGGGAGATCGGGGATGGGAGATGGGAGATCGGGGATGCGCGTTTCCATCTTGCGGCTCGTGAATGCGGAGTCTAGCGTCCGTGGGACGTGGGGCGGGGATCCGCCGGTTTCAATGAAAGGGAAGCGCGAGCTGAGCTATGACTCAAAGATCGAGGGCGACGTCGTCGTGACGCGACTCGAAGCGGCGATCAATTGGTTTCGAAAGCACTCGATCTGGCCGATGCCGATGGGCTTGGCCTGTTGCGCGATCGAGTTGATGGGGGCGGGGGCAAGCCGCTATGACCTGGCCCGGTTCGGGATGGAAGTGATGCGTTTTTCGCCCCGGCAATCGGATGTGATGATTGTGGCGGGGACGGTGACGTACAAGATGGCGCTGGTGGTGCAGCGGTTGTACGAGCAGATGACCGAACCCAAGTGGGTGATCGCCATGGGCGCCTGCGCCTCGACCGGGGGCATGTACCGCAGTTACTCGGTCTTGCAGGGCGTGGACCGCATTCTGCCGATTGACTTTTACGTGGCCGGCTGTCCGCCTCGTCCCGAGGCGCTGCTCGAAGCCTTGATGAGACTGCAGGACAAGGTCTCGAACGAACGGGTGCTGGCCACTCTGAAACAAGCGGGCTGAAGCCGAAGCCGCCCCTATTCACATCTTCATCAGAGCATGACTCCCCTCGACCTCGCCAGCCAGTTGCAGGCCCATTTTGGGGATCTGGTTGGAAGCCTTGTCGAGTTTCGGGGCGAGGCCACACTGACCGTCGGTGAGGCACGGCGGATTCCCGAGGTGTGCGAGTTCGCCCGGACCGCGCTGGATTGCGAGCTTCTCCTGGACATCACCAGCATCGACAATTACGGCGAAGATCCGCGCTGGACGATCGTGTACGAATTGTACAGCCTCAAACATCGGGCGCATCTCCGCCTCAAGACCTGCGTGTCCGAGGAGCAATCCGAGTTGCCGACGCTGACGCGCGTCTGGCCGGCGGCCGACTGGCATGAGCGGGAGATCTACGACATGATGGGCATCCGGTTCTCCGGGCATCCGGATCTGCGCCGCATTTTGATGTGGGAAGGCTATCCTTACTTTCCCCTCCGCAAGGACTTTCCCCTGGCTGGGCGGACGACGGATTTGCCGGAGGTCGCGTTCACCAAACCGGCCCCGATGGAGGGCGGTCCGTTCGTGACGGCCCCGGGGCAGGCGGGTGCGGCGGAGCGCGAGCCGCGCGCCAGGACGAATCATCCATGAGCGGGACGGCGCACACGACTGAGTTTGGCGATGCGGGCGCCGGGGCCGAGGCGATGCGGCGGACGCCGGCGGTGCCGCCCGAGAGCGAGGATCTGCGCGACGTTCGAGGAGACACGATGGTCCTCAACATGGGGCCGTCGCATCCGTCCACGCACGGCGTTCTGCGGCTGGTGCTCGAGATCGATGGCGAGACGATCACCAAGGCGGCGCCTGAGATCGGGTATTTGCATCGCGGCGACGAGAAGATCGCCGAGAACATGACCTACACCCAGTTCATCCCTTACACGGATCGGCTGGATTATCTCGCCCCGCTGGCCAACAACGTGGCCTACGCGCTGGCGGTCGAGAAGTTGCTGGGCATTGACCGGCAACTGCCCCTGCGCTGCCAGTACATCCGGGTGCTCTGCTGCGAGTTGGCGCGCATTTCCTCCCACCTGCTCGGTCTGGGCAGCTTCGCGATGGACCTGGGGGCGATGACGGTTTTTCTGCACACGTATACCGAGCGGGAGAAGATCTACAATTTGTGCGAGTCGCTGACCGGCGCGCGGTTCACCACCAGCTATACGCGCATCGGCGGGCTGGCGCGCGATCTGCCCGACGGTTGGACCGATCAGTGCCGCCAGTTCCTGCGCGAGCTGCCGGCCGCCATCCGGGACGCCGATCGATTGCTCACCCGGAACCGGATCTGGATCGATCGCACCAGGGACGTCGGGGTCATCTCCCGCGACGAGGCCATCGGGTACGGCCTGACGGGGCCGAACCTGCGCGGCAGCGGCGTCGAGCACGACCTGCGCAGGGCGCATCCCTACCTCGTCTACGACAGGCTCAAGTTCGATGTGCCGACCGGCTCGGTGGGGGACTGCTATGATCGGTATCTGGTGCGCATGGAGGAGATGCGGCAGAGCGCGCGGATTGCCCAACAATGCCTCGATCAGATGCCCGGCGGGCCGATCAACGTCCACGACGGCAAGGTCGTGCTGCCGCCCAAGGAGAAGGTCCTGACCCGGATGGAGGAGTTGATCCATCAGTTCATTCTGGTGACCCAGGGGGTGAATGCGCCGCCTGGCGAGGTCTATTGCGGCGCCGAGAATCCGAAAGGGGAGTTGGGTTTCTATATCCACAGCCGAGGAGGCGGAACGCCGCACCGGCTCAAAATCCGATCCCCCTCCTTCGTCAGCTTGAGCATCCTGCCGCGCCTCCTTCCCGGCCATATGATCAGCGACGTCCCCGCGATTCTCGGGTCGCTCGATTTCGTGATGGGAGAATGCGATCGCTAGAGTGACTTCCTTTGTGGAATCTGCACCCAATGAGTCAAGTTCTTGCGCCGCGGAGCGGCGCCACTTAGCGAGGCGTCGGCCGTCGCTGATCGTGGTTGCCACCCAGCGGCCACGAGTCGTTCACACGCCTCGCCGCTCTGAGGCGAAGCCTCGCTCACAATGAATCTCACGCTTCCTGACACGCTCGTGGCCGAGATCGACCGGTTGGTGGCGCGTTACCCCCAGCCGCGCAGCGCCAGCGTCATGGTGTTGCACGCCCTCCAGGATCATCTGGGCTGCCTTTCGCCGGACGCCATCGAATGGACGGCAGCGCGTCTGAACCTGCAGCCGATCAACGTGCTCGAATTGGTCACGTTTTACCCGATGTTCCGGCAGGCCCCGATCGGGAGGTTCCATCTCAGGATCTGCCGGACCCTGAGCTGCGCGCTGTGCGGTTCGCATGAGTTGCACCGGCACCTGTGCGGGAAGCTGGGCTTGGATCCGCACGTCCACGGGCCGCAGACGACCGCCGACGGACGCTTCACAGTCGAATTTGTCGAGTGCCTGGCGAGCTGCGGGACCGCGCCCGTGATGATGTGCAACGACAGGTTCTTCGAGAAGGTGACGCCTGAACAGGCGGACCAGATTGTCGCCGAGACACAGTCCTGACACCGCCCGGATGCCGGTCCGCGCGGCTCCTCGTGAAAGATCGGCTAAAGACCTGGGAGTTCGCTGACGACCCAGAGTTGGCGGGCGGCCGTCCAGCGTTCCCGGGGCGTCATCCGGACTTGTTGCTGGATGTCCCAAGCGGTGGCCTCATGAAAAGTCCGCGCCTTGTGAACCGTTCGTTCCATGCCGGAATTGCAGGTTAGAGACGCGGCCAGTTGAAGCGGATTCTCGCCGTCTTCACCATCCCCGCCGCCGGCACGCCCGATCAAGGCAGCCTGTGCCGGTCGATAACGAACTCCACCGGGCACGGTGTCGGGCGTTGGGCTCGCAACCGCTGAACCGTCGCGGCCATCTCGACTGCGTAGCGTTCGCACAGCGCAAACGCCGCGTCGGGGGACACGCGAACCGAGCGGTCGTCCGCGGCTGACCAATCGGGCAGGTCCAGCGTCTCAGGTTGTGTACTGTTGCCGGAGTCGGAGGAGTTTTTCATGCAATTCGGGCGGGCCGTACGTGAGGAACAGCTCTCGCCATTGGGGTTCCGCGACGTCGAGGTGGTTGGCGCGCACCAACCCGATCACATCATCGACGTCCTTCTCCACCCGGCCCGGGTGACCATGCCGGATGGCGTGCGCTTTGAGGGCCAACAAGTGCCGGAGGCAGACCGTGGGAACACCGGCGCCTGACACCGGCACGTTCACGGCCGCGGCCTCCAGTTGTCGGTAAGTGTTCTCGCCGACGATCATCAGATCCAAGGGCAGAGACACGGCATCCACGGGATTGAACTGGATAAAGGTCGGGCCCTCACCGTGGAGGGTGTAACCGAGTGCCAGCACCAATGCGCGCCATCCCTCGACTGCCGGACGCGGCACCACCAGGTCGAGATCAAACGTGTTCCGCGGGTGGCCGTGCGCGATGACGGCATGCCCTCCAATCAGCAGGAACGCGAGGCTTCTGTCGCGGGCGTGCTGGGCAAGGACGGTGAGGTTCATTCGATTATCGCGTCTGGCTCTCCAAAGACTGGGGGCAGCCTACACGGAATCTCCGATTGGTCCAAGGTGAATGGGGGGGGCAGAATCCAGAGCGTAGCCGTGCGTCGCTGCGCGTGATCGGATGTCCGGGCTGCGCCGGGCAGGACCAACCAGCCTTTGCAGCGACTGCTTTTTCTCTGCTCGGGCTTTCCTGGCCTGCATGCTGACTTCTCTTGTGAACTCCTGCTTCGCGTTGGCAACAAGTGGTGAGAAATGCAGGCTAGAATCACGATGAATGCTGGCGAATCCAGTTCCGCACCAGATCCCGAGAGCGGGCAGAAGCAAAACCCGGCGTGTGGAGGCCGCTTCGGAGACGCTGGCCGACCTTGCCGGTCGCCGGCGACGCCTTGCTGCGACGCAACCAACCGTGGCTGAAGCTGCTGGCCCGCGTGCAACTGGAAAGCCGATTGCACGCGAAGTTCGATCCGGCCGACGTGGTCCAACAGGCCATGATCGAGGCGGTGCGTGCCTTGCCGCAATTCCACGGCGGTTCCGAAGGCGAATTCACCGCCTGGCTGCGTCAGATTACCGCCCGCGCGCTGGCTATCACGCGCTTGACTTGAAGGCGTGTCGGGCGGATGGTGCCGCACGCCAAGCCAGTCCCGACCAAACCTATGGATGAGGACGGAGCGGTGGCGAGGTCGAGCTGATTGCCGCGGCGGGCCGCCGAGAGGACAAAGCCATGAAGCACGGGTTCGATCCTGGTTGTAGCGAGGAGCCGTTTCGGAGTCTGGCGCAGGAATACCCCGGAGAGAGTGCGTATCCCCCTGACCAGTTCCGGGTCGAGTGGGGGCCGATCTTCCACCGCGGGAGATTGGATGGCTCGGCGCGGGTGCTGGTCATTGGCCAGGACCCCGCACAACACGAAGCGGTTGTCCGCCGCATCCTGGTGGGGGAAGCGGGGCGGCGGATCCAGGGGTTTCTTGCCAAGCTGGGGATCACTCGCAGTTACGCGATGATCAACACGTTCCTCTACAGCGTCTACGGCTCCGTCAAGGCCGCCACGCGAAAGAGCCCGGTGCTGGTCGCGTATCGCAACCGATGGATCGACGCGTTGATGGCCAGCGGGCGGATCGAGGCGGTCGTCGGGCTCGGGGTGTCCGCGCGGCAGGCATGGGAGTTGTGGAAGGCAACGCCCGCGGGGCAGGCCTCGACCGTGGCTTTCGCGGCGATCACCCATCCGACTCAGCCGGAAAGCGCTTCCGGGATTGACCGAGCCAAACTCGAACGGGCGACCAAGACCCTGCTGGCCAATTGGAACCTCGCCTTGAGTGCCTTGGCTCCGGCGATCACCCATCCGGATGTCCCGCGCCCGATCAAGCCGTACGGGGCGGGTTGGGTCGATGGCGACCGGACACCCGTGCCCGAGGGAGACATCCCCGCGGGATTGCCGGCGTGGATGCACGAGCAGGATGGATGGGCAGCCCGCAAGGGCAAGGACGACCTTGCCAAACGCCGGAACATCACCATCACGGTTCCCAAAGGAGTGATCGCGTGACTTACAAGCGTTCGTGGTATCCCTTGACGGGCGCGATCACGGCCTCGCACCGCGGGACGGCTGCCGGGCCAAGAAAGCAGCAACCGGTCGACCTTTTGACGGGGCCGAAGCTGGCTCTGGCAGGACGCGTCGTAACGATGGACGACACTTTCACGATTCGCGCAAACGCCGTCGTCTACTTGGAAAAGGGCGTCATCGTGGCCATCCAGGACCGGCAGCAGCCCGCCCCGGACGGCTTTGCCGCGGTGCCCGTGGTGAAGACGGGCGGGAGCATCTTTCCGGGGCTGATCGAACTCCACAATCACCTGAGTTACGACGCCCTCCCGCTCTGGTCGCCGGTGCCCAAACGATTCAAGCATCGAGGGGAATGGCCCAACCACGAACAGTACCGTCCGCTCGTCAGCGGGCCCATGACAGTGCTGGGCATGTATCAGGATTCTTCGGGGCATTACCCGCTCCTGCCGGCACTGGTGCGCTATGTCGAGTGCAAGTGCCTCCTGGGGGGTGTCACCACCAGCCAGGGGATCCGGCTCGCCAGCAACGCCGGGATCCAGCGCTTCTACCGCGGCATCGTCCGCAACGTCGAGCAGACGGACGATCCGGATTTGCCCGAGGCCCAATGCCGCATTCCGGATGTGCACGCGAAGGATGCCGCCAGGTTCCTGGCTCGCCTCAGGAAGGAGGATAGCTGCTTCCTCCTCCATCTCAGTGAGGGCCTCGCCGAGCAGGCGCAGCCGCTCTCCGCGGCGCGAAAGCACTTTCTGGCCCTCGAAGTGGCCCCAGGCCAATGGGCGCTCAACGAGATGTTTGCAGGCATTCACGCCGCGGGCCTGCTGCAGGAAGACTTCGACGTCCTGGCCAGCCACCGCGGTTCCATGGTCTGGTCGCCGCTCAGCAACCTGCTCCTGTACGGCGGCACCGCGCGCGTGGACGCCGCCCGCAAGGCCGGCGTGACCATCGGCCTCGGCAGCGACTGGTCGCCCACGGGCAGCAAGAACCTGCTGGGAGAGTTGAAGGTGGCTTGGCTCTACAGCCAGCACCTTCTCGACGGACTGCTGACCGCCCGCGACCTTGTGGCCATGGCCACCCGGGATGCTGCACGCATCTTGAAATGGCACCGGGCGGCAGGGACACTCGAAGCCGGGCGGCGCGCTGATCTGGTGGTGATCGAGGGCACATCCGCTGACCCTTACGAGGCCCTGATCCGGGCGAAGGAGTTGGACCTCCGCCTGGTCATGATCAACGGCGTGGCTCGCTACGGCATGCCCGGCTTGATGCGCCAGCTTGGTTCCGACGGCCAATCCGTGTCTGTCGGGGGGCGCACCCGCCGGCTCTTCCTCGAACATGCGACCGCCGATCCTGACGTGCCGCAGGTGCCCCTCAACGAGGCTGCCGCCACGCTCCGCCAGGCTCTGCAAAACATCGCAGGGCTGGCCAAGGAAATCGAAACGCCCAAGCCGATGCCCGCGACCAGGCATCTGCTCGATGCCCCGACAGCCCCGGTCTGGTCGCTCGCCCTGGACGAGATCTGTTCCTGCGGCGTCGAGTTGTGCCCGCGGCTGCCGTTCAACGGGCCGGACGATTTCACCGGACCCGACCGCGCTCCGCGCGCCCTGGCCAAAGCCGCCCCTCCGCTTTCGACCATCCTGAAACCGATCCAACTCGATCCTCTGACCGTTGCCGACGACCCCGGATTCCTGGATCGCATCGCCGCGCAGCCGAATCTCCCCGCGGCGGTCAGGACCGAACTGGCCGGGCTGTACTGACGAATGCTTGCTTGCCCGCGACTCGAACCAACCAACAAGGAGGCTTATGCGAAGCGTCAAACTCTGCGTGACCGTCATGCGTCACCTGAAGAAGAAGTACGATACGAAGGCCCTGAAAGAAATCACGCGTGCCGTCAAGGACTGGATCGATGCGGATGCTGCCCGAGGGATCCAGACCGTCGTTGTGGCGGTGGACGATGCCGCGTCCATGAAGACCCAGCAACTCAAGCCACTGGCAGGCCGGGTCACGGCCCCCAAGATCAAGCGCGCCATCGATGCCCTCTGGAGGCGGCTGCAGCCCGAGTATCTCGTTCTGCTGGGCGGCGCGGACATTGTTCCGATGTTCTTCGTGGCCAATCCCTCGTACGACCCCAACGGCGACGACGACCAACTGGTGCCCACGGACAATCCCTATACGTCTTCCTCCCCTTACCGCGCGTCGAACCGCGGCAGCTATCTGGTGCCGGATCGCGTGGCGGGGCGAATACCGGATATGGTCGACGACAGCAGTCCGGCATGGCTGGTTGACTCCCTGGCCACCGCCGGCACCTGGACCTCGCGGCCGGCGAGTTTCTACGACGACCGCTATGCGGTCTGCTGCGCCGCGTGGCAGGGGGCCGGGGAAGACTGCGTCCGGCACATCGGTTCGCCTGTGTCGAGCCTGATGATCTCACCGCCGATCACCGACGCCTCGGCGACCGCGCGCAGCCGGCTCTCGTTTAGGCTGCATATGATCAAGTGTCACGGCGCTCCGTTGAACCCGAGTTTCTACGGCCAGACGGGGAACTCCTTCCCGGTCGTGCTGGCGAGCGCCACACTCAAACCGCGCGTGAAATCCGCCACCGTCGCCGCCGCAATGTGCTGTTACGGAGCGCAAGTCTACTCGCCCAACGACCCCGCGGCCCAGAATCCCGGAGAATGGCCGATCGCAAGCACCTACTTGCGCCAGGGCGCACTCGGTTTCGCCGCGTCAACCGTGATCGCGTGGGTCGGTGTGGGCCAGATGATGTGCGCCGACTGGGTTGTTGCTGGCTATTTGAAGGGGATTCTCGGAGGGGCTTCGCAAGGACGCGCGCTCCTCGAATCGAAGCAGGATTACGTCCGCTGGATCAACCAGCAAGGCCAGGCGCCCGACATCGCCGACGAGAAGACTCTGATCGAGTTTGTCCTGTTGGGCGATCCTTCGATCCAGCCGGTGGTTGCGCCTGCGCTCGCTCCCGCCACAGGGGTCCGGGCCGCGACGGCAGGGCCCGCGTTCGCTCTCCTGGTCCAGGAGCGCCGGCAACGCCGGGTCGTCCGCGCGCAGTTGGCCGGACAGCTCCGCGGGTTGTTGCCCTCACGAACGGTCGCCGCGGGCGCCGCCCGCGTCGGGGCCGGGAAGGTTTTTCGATCGGCACAGGCCGCGCTGGGAGCAACCCTGGCGAAGAGCATCAGGGAATTCCGCCTCCGTCCAGCCGCCGTCCGGATCGAAAAACTCGATACGCCGCTGTCCTTCCCGGCGGAGGCAGGCGGTCGCGGACGAGTTCGCGCGATGGGGTCGGTGCCCCGGACGCGGCAATCCATCGAGTACTACTGGAGCGGGCGGCAGGTGCATGACGGACACCGGAGGATCTGCCTCATGAAAGCGGAAACCGATCGCAAGGGCAACCTGCTCCGCGCGTCGCTGGTCCACAGCAGCTAGACCCCGCCATGCCGGTGAGGCGCAACCGCGAGCTGTTCCGGGGTCGGGCGCGGCTCGAAACCGTGCGACCCGGAACCGGCAGCGAACATGTGGGCGTGGTGCTCGAGACGTCCGATGGCCAGCGGTTAAACCTGGTCCGGCTGGGGGGCAACCCGTTCGACGACGCGGAAACCCGCAAGCTTGCGGGACACACAATTGAGGTCGAGGGCTACCGCGTCGGATCGGATCTTCGCTACGCCGTCGCGCGCGTGCACAATGGGGGTGGACATTGACTGTTGACCTGATTGCTTTCCTAGCCTGCATTGTTGACTTCTCTTGAGAACTCCGGCTTGGCGGTGGCAAAAAGTGGTGAGAAATCCGGGCTAGAGCAGGCTCGCCCAGGGGAAAACAATGGGGTCGCATCTAAATAGTTGACATATCCCACTTGAGCATCCCAACCACGCGCCGGGGCTGGGTGTCAGCGGCCAGCGTCTGCGCGAAACGTCTCACGGCCTGCGCCGCCGCCTGGTCGATTGTCGTGCCCACCCGGCCGGGCTTTGCGATTGTGATATGCAAGCCGGCGTGGGAGAGCGTCGGCTATCGTCTGCCGACCGGAGGCCGAGTGGGAGCGACCTGCTCGCGCAGGGTCGGATGGTTGTCGTTTTCATTGGATGAACGTCCTCACGATCGGGCACACCGACGCCAATGACGTGAGCCGGACCAACGCGGCCTGTGATCTCGGTATGCGAGTTTCAACGACTGCGGATCATCGCGCCTGTTGCCGGTAGATGAGCGCGATCGCTCCCGGTCTTCGACTCACCCGCACCGGCAGGCCACGCGTCATGAGTTCCTGGCCGGTGAAGGTCCGCGGTCCCTCAGACGAATCGACATCCGTGACGCGATACTGGGCGTCAGGCTTCAATCCACGGAGCGGGAAGCGCGCTGAGTCGTACGGGCTCTGTTCGCGGCGAAAGGCCTGGATCATCCCCTCGTCCTTGTCGGGCAGATCAAACTGCCAGGCCAACCACACGTCGCGGGCCTTCGAGTAGGACGTGAGCGGGTAGTAGTCGCCCAGGAAATAGCGCTGCAGCTCGCGGCACTGCGCCAATGCGGCCTTGGCCCGTGTGAATGGAAAATCGGATCGTGGAGGCCCGCCCTGGGGCGCATCGCCATTGCCGAACAGGCCGAAGGCCAGCGTGCTCGAAAGGCTGCTGCGCAGGGCGTAGTCACTGTCGTGGGCGGGGTTGACGGCTCCGGTCCCGTTGAGCGGCACCCAGAACGAGAGACCGTAGGTGTGGCATTGCTTGCCGAGCGGATCGCCTGGGAAGTCGGTGCGCCACAGGGGCACGCTCCGCGACATGGTCTCGAGGTCGATGCGGCGTCCGCCACTGGCGCAGTTGTCGATGAGCAGATGCGGATGGCGGCGGAGCAACTCATCCCAGAAGGCGTAAAGCCCCTCGACCCAGCGAATCTCGGTGAGGCCCTGGCGATCCGGCGCATCGGCGGCCCGCCAGAACTCGAGCGGCGCGATATTGGCGTCATGCCGGAAGCAGTCCAGACCCCACGCCCGAATCCGCTCCGAGATGAAGTCGGTGAGGAACGCACGGGCTTCGGGGTTGCCCAGGTTGAAGAGGCGGTCGTTCTCCTTGATCTGGTTGCGCAGGCTCTCGGATTTCACCCAATCGGGAAAGGTCTGCTTCTCCCACCGATAGACGCGGCGCTCCGGCGGGACCGTCAGCAGCCAGCGCCCGAGTTCCCGGTCCCAACGCGTGCCTTCGCAGACGCGTTCCGGCTCGAACCAGAGCAGCAGTCTGCGGCCCGTGGCATGCAAGGCGTCGCTCAACGGCTTGAAGCCGTCGGGGTAAAGCCGCGGCTTGGCCTCCCAGTTGCCGGGATTGACAAACCACGGTCCCTCGCCGAACCATTCGGCATCGATCCAATAGAAGGCCGCGGGCAGATCGTGCCGGGCAAGAGCCTGGATGTTGGCCAGGTGATGCTCGGCGCTTGTCCCGCCCCAGTTCGCATTGAACAGCGGCAGCTCGACGGGCCGGCCATCGATCGTTGGCCGGTGCTGATCCAGCACGAACCGCCGCCAGAGATTCTGTCCGCGCAGCCAGTCGCCTTGGTACCACAGAAGCGCGATGCGCGGTGTGCGGATCGCCTCACCCGGTCGCAGGGTCAGCCGGGTCAGGGCCTGTCCGATTGCGGCACGGGTCTCTCCGGACGCCTCGGTGTGGAATGCCGCCGCCCACTCACCGGACCAACCGATCCCCAGGATCAGACCGCCCGAACCGCGGTCGAGATTGAAGAACGGCAGATAGTCGCTTGACGAGCGCCCGCCCCCGGCCTGCACCTCGACGCGCGTGCCGGGCTTGAGCGTTTCGGTGAGGGGCTGGAAATCGTCGAACGAGCACGTCGCCCCGCGGGCGTAACGCAATGTCGGCGCGTTCGTGCCTGCAGGCAGACGGATGTCCAAGGCCTTGATCGCTTCCAGAAGCGGCGTGTCCCGCGAGCCCCGGTTCTCGAAGTGGAGCACCCACTCCAACGCGGCGTGCCCCGCGAACTCGGTGATCTCGCAGCGGCCTTGCAGGCCGGTTGCCGGGCCACGGAAGGTCAGCGTCGATTGCGCACGCCCGGTCCCGGCAGGTTGACCGGTCCGTTCCAACGTCCATGTGGAGAGGAACTCCGAAGAAGGCCGCTGATCGTGGACGAAAGAGAACGGCCACGCGGCAGCATTGGTGCTCAGACTCTGTCCGAGCCACGCGGCCTTCACGTCATGTTCCAGCGCGGTCGGCTGGACCGCGTGAGAGCGGACGGCAAACAGGAGTGCGGGCAGCAGCAACCAACTCATCAGGATGCGCGTTTTCATCGAAGGCTGCGACAATTGTACCCGGCAGACCCTCGCCTGAACAGTGCGCAGTTTTCGGGTCGTCGGGGTGCTGCGTCTGACGAGGCTTTGTGGTTCACTGGACGGGCACAGCCTTTGACGTAACGCGCATCACTGACGGGAAACCGCCGGAAGTGGACCCGCGGCCGTTCGAACACGCGGTGTTCGCGCCTCTGTCGATCCCCAGCATTCCGTGAAAGAAGGTGCTGCCATGAGAAGCTCGTCTGGTTGCAGTTCCCCCGCGTTCGACCGTTGCCGAGTGTGGGTGGCGTTGGTGGTGCTGTGGGCGGCCCCCTGGGCAATCTTAAGCCAGGGGACGATCAAAGTGTACGACCAAATGATGAGAGGCTATCGGGTCGCATCTAAAGAGTTGACATATGCCTGGTGGCTTGCAGCGCGGCGGTGCTTTGACGTGCCTGGTGACCCAACTGGAAAACCACCTTGCTCTGCTGCAGCACGTCACGCATCCGCTTCGCTTCCGGCAGCGTGCGCGCGAATCCCTTCTCACAGTAGATGTCCTTACCGGCTTTCACGGCATCGAGCACCATCGGGCAATGCCAGTGGCCCGGGGCGCCGATCACCACCGCGTCGACGAACTGAACAATGGTGCGGCGGTCTGTTTGGGCCTGAATCGGATCACTGCTCCATTCCGTCGGGTCCATTTCGTCTTGAACGGCTTTTCCGGGGCGGGCACGCTTCGTCCGCGTCAAGTCAGGTCACGGCCTGGTTCGGCGCTCTGACTGGACATCCTGAGGTGCGGCTTATGAAATGCCCCAAGTGTGAGGACCAACAACTGGCTGGTGCGGCGGTGCGCGGCATCGAGGTGGATCGCTGCCCGCGCTGTGGCGGCATTTGGTTTGACGTGAAGGAACTCGGCGCACTCATGGCCTCGCATCCCAGCGACCTCAAACCGCTCGCCCGCGGCAAAAACGACGATTCCACGGACGCCCGGGCCGGTCTTTGTCCTCGCGACCAGTCGCGGATGATCCGCGTCCGCAGCGCCCGCAAACAGACCGTGGTCATCGAGACCTGCCCCACCTGCCGGGGCCTTTGGCTCGACGGGGGCGAATTGGGCGAATTGCTGCGGCCGTGACGTTCCGGACCGGGATTGGTCTGACGCGCCGCCCGGATGTCTCATAGAGCTTCGCGAAGTCTCACACCCGGGCTCGATTGGCTTCCTCTGTGGAATGTGCGCCAAATGAGTCAATGACGATTGCGGACTGATTCCGGTGTCCGCCCCGGCACGCCACGGCGGCCGACCGATGTGTGAGTCGGGCGGATCCGCCTCAATCGCTCTACCCAACGGCACTCCCCAAGCGGATTTGACAGAGCGATGCGCTGACTATATTAGTGCAAAGTATAGTTAACCATTAATTGTCTAATAAACACTAGGACCTTGTGTTGCCGCTTGCAAGTCACGGCAGGAGAGCATGGCGCTCGCGTAAGAGAGAGCCAGGACGATGATGGGTGGACGGCTGCGACAGTCGCAACACCATTCTCGGAGTTCATGCGCCTTGCTGCGAGTGTCGCCGCGACGGTCAGCACGCTCACTTGGTCCTGCCGCGCCGAGAAACTCAACCCCTTCTATCCATGCGACCGATGAGACTGATTCCTCTTGGCTTTGTTCCCGTTTTGCTCGCTCTGATGAATGCGCTCGTCGACGGGCGTGCGGGCGATTACACATCGCCCACCCTCGGGAGCCGGTTGAACGACCCTCGGGACTTGCGGGTCGAGAACATTCGCAGCCTCGCGGAGACGCCGCTGCCTGACGGGAGCACCCTGCTTGAAGTGGCGACGGATCTGCGCAATCTCGAAGACGGGCTTTGGAGCGGAGTGTTTGTCGGCCCCAAATCGGATGCGATTCAAAACGGCCTGTTGAAGGCCCTCGAGACCACTTTTGCGCTGGGAGAGATCGCGGCTGAGACCGCGGCGGCGGGCACGACCGCGGTGCACGTGGTGGTGGATGCCGCGGAGCTGGCGGCTGCACGGGCGGAGATTCTATCGGGTGCGATTCTTGGGGTGACGGGGCGGACGTTGGGAGGCGCGGTTGTGGGCGGGGCGGAGCTTGCCGTTGAAGCGGTGCAGATTGTGCAGGAAATCACCCTGGCCAATGGCCGCGTGTTGCTGCTGTTCACCGCGAGCGTTCGCAATCGGCTCGAAGAGGCGGTGGCGGATGTCGCGGTGAACGTGGTGACCACACTCGGCTCGGTTTCCTATGATCTGGCGCTGACGGGACTCGAGTTCGCCAGTCTGGGGGCGGGCGCTTACGGGGCGGCCCCGGGTCCGGGGGCGTTTTATGTGTCGGTGAACACGGGGGAATTGGCGGAGCGCCGCGCGGATGTGGTGAGCGGCGAGGTCCTGTCCGTCTCGGGCGCCGAACTCTACGTGTTCAATGCCCCGCCGCGGGGGATCGACGAGACGACCGAAGGCGCGTGGAAGTCGCCGGCGCAGATCGGGGTGACCGGGGAGGTCACGCTCGTGTTTTCCGCCACGAATTCGTTTCTCGACTCGCTGCAACCAGGCGATCTGCTGGTGGAAGACCCCGGGGTGAACCGGCTGATCACGCCCCGAACCGACAACCCGTTCAATCCGTTCGACGACGATCCGCCCAAGGTGCTTGCCGATTATCTGCCGCTCGAGGTGATCGGCGTCAAGCCCGGACTGGGCGGGCAGATCCTGGTATCCTGGTGACCGGGCGGCAGCGGACGCTTCTCGAAGTGGTCAAGAGCGCGACGTTCTTCCAGGACTCCAAGACCAGTCCTTACGATGCGCCCGTGCGCGACCCTTACGATCCGGTTATCGAGAACACTTACACACGGGAAGAAGAGGCCGAACGCGACGCCTACGCGGCCCTGATCGAGGAGAGCAATCCGCGCGACGGCCGGCTGGCCGACCTCCGCGGCATGACGTCCAAGCCGATCGTGTTCAACCAGACGAACATCGTCGATGGCGTCACTGTGACGGGCGAGATCCTCCTGCGCTCCTCCGGGCTGCAACTCGAGGTCAAGATCCGCAACTTTCAGCTCCAGCGCGCGATTGCGCACATTGACGCCGGCGTGATCGCCAATCTGCTCATCGAGGTGACGAGACCGGTGGATACGTCCGAACTCGGCGAGGAGGAAAAGAAGAAACATCTCAAGGACCTGCCGCTGCCGGGCGTCACGTTCAACATGGGCGGCGTGCCGGTCGAGGTGGCGCCGTTGTTTTATGTGGATGCCGGCATCGAGGCGAATGTGCCGCAGAGCCTCACGCTGCCGCTGCAAAGTTCCTTCCTGATCGGCATCGACATGGGCTTCGATCGCAATCGGATCACCGGGGACGACGACGGCTTTTTCTACGAGCCGGTCACCGAGTTCATTCCGATCCGGGTTTCGGATCCGAGCGTGTTCGACGATTTGGCCGCGAGCGTGGGGGCCTGGGTCGAGCTCGGCATGTCCATTGTCGGCTCGATTGTGCCCCTTCCGGAGACCCCGGGACCGGGTGAACCGACGCCCGTGAGCCTCGGCCCAACCCTGGCCGCCCGGGCTTCGGCCAACTTCACCGTCGCGCCGCTGGCCGATCCGTGGTGGGAGCTGGATTTCGATGTGGACTTGATCGGGCGCTTCTCCGCCGAGATTTTCGGCCACACCGTTGTGGACGCCGAGGCCTCGGTGCACACCTTTGAACTCGAGGACTTGGACAGGGATGCAGGCGGGCCGTTGATCCCGGGAGCCGGGTTGCATGATGCCTCTCCCACCAACGCCGGCATTCGGCCGCTCTCCGGAGAGAACGTGCGTTGGGGCCGGCTGTTTCAGTCCCGACACAGCTTTGGCGGATTGGCCGAAGGCTTCGTGATCGCGCCCGATCCGGACGGCTTCATCACGGTGGGCGGCGCCTCGAGGATCGGTTACAGCATGCTGGCCCGCTTCACGCCGGAAGGGGACGTGGTGTGGGCCCGCGACATGGGGATTCAACGTCTCGTCGAACACGGCGCGGCCCTCGATGGCGGCAAGGTCGTCACCGCCGGTCAGAAGGGATTGGATTTGGTGCTGTCTCAGTTTGATGTGGAGGGCAACCGGGCGTGGGCGACCAGCATCACACCCGCATTTCAGTCCTACACGGTCACCGGGCTGGCGGTCAGCCGCGACGGGGAAGGCGAGCCGACCGGCATCTTCGTGTGCGGCTTCATCAACCATGGCACGGTCCGCGAAAGCGATCCGTTCGTCGCCCGATTCGACCTGTCCGGCAATCTCGTCTGGTCGCAGTACTACGCCTTCCCGGGAGACGACGAGGTGCACGGGTTGATTGCGGCCGATGACGGCGATTTGATCCTTTGCGGGTTTACGGATGCCGACGTGGCGGAGCCCAAGATCGGCACGCCGGACTCGGAGAATCTCTTCAAAAACATGACGCACAACGGGCTCTTGATGAAGGTGTCCGCCCTGGACGGTTCGATCCGGTGGACGCACGTCTTTCCCAGCCGTTGGGGCCTGAGCTTCGAGGATGCGGTCGAAGCTCCGGACGGCACCCTCTTCGCCGGCGGATCGGCGGGCAAGATCATCACCCAGGACCGGCCGGTGAACGTGTTCGCCAAGTTCGAAGCCGACGGCACGTTGATCGACCATGTGCTTGTCGGGGACGATCCCGACCTGCCGGATCTATTGGCCAACGGCGGCAACACGCCCTATGACACGGTTACCCGCCTGGTCTGGGCTGAGGGCGGCCTGATCGCGTGCGGCAAGACCGGCCTGGGAACCGGGGAAGCCGGCTGGGTCGTGGGCCTTACTGATGAACTCGGCGTCAAGTTCTACGCGATCGTGGACGGGGTGCAGTCCGAGACGTTTCTCGATGTGGCCGCCGCAAGCGATGGCATTGCCGTGCTGGCCGACACCGCATCGATGTATCCTTGGGGCTCGAATGGCACGGGGATGCCGCTCCTGATGAAGCTGCCCTGGGAAGCGGTGATGCGGTTTCATCCCGACGCTGCCACGCGCACGCTGCTGCTGCCGCCGCAGGTCTTCCACAGTTCGGCATCCGCCGAGTTCCAGATGCTTTCGCGCATCGAGAATCCGGGGTCGCCTCCGCAAACCTTCAGCAACGGCCAGAGCCCGGTTGCGTTGGTCCCCATGGCTCTGACCTGGTCGCCGGGCGGGGCGCCCGGCACACCCACCGAACCGCCGGCCCTCACGCTGTTGGCCGTGGAGGATGTCGATGCCGCACAGATTCGGGATTTCGACGACTGGGCGACCTATCACAATCTGATCGGCGAGGCCGCTGAGAAGGACGCAGACGATGACGGGGACGGACTGAAAAACATCTTCGAGGCGTTTTTTGGCCGGAATCCGCACGCGGCGGAAACGGCGCCCGTCTTGACCATTTCGGCTGGCGAGGTGAACGGCCAGCAGGTTGTCGTGCTCGAGTTCGACCGCACCACCTACAGCCAGTCGTTTGGAATCCGGTTCGAGGACAGCGAGGATCTGGATGCTTGGGTGAACGCGGCTGGCTTGACCGAGCACGTGCAGCCGATCGACGGCTCGATCGAGCGGGTTCGGCTCATGTCGCCCCGGGATGTGCCCATGAAGTTCTATCGCGTCGCGGCCGACCTCGCCGGCATGGGCACTGCGACCGCGGCCAGGCGGTGAAGAGACTCAGTGGGCCGCGGGCTGGTCTCAAAGGAGCCACGGATCAAACACGGATTGAACACGGATCGAATCACGTGAGGTCCGTGCGTCCTGTGCATTTGCCGTGACTCACCAATGAAACCTGCTCAGGAGGAGACAACTGCGAAACACCCGGCAACACGCAGCCAGGCCGCGAAACCCTCCAGCCACCTTGTCGATGGTCGCCTGGGCGGAATCCCCGGCGCCGGTCAATCGGTTTGTTCTGCTGGTCGGGCGCGTTTTGACCCGCCAGCCATATCGCACCGAGCTTTAGATCCGCCCCGCCACCGCCCAGCGTATGTCCCAATCCAGCGGAGCTTTGGCCTGTCGCACACGCACCAGCTCCTGGGCTGGATACGCATCGAGCATGTCGGGGGCCTGGCCGCTCACCACGAAGCGCACGAAGAGCACGAAGGCGAGCTCCGGGGTCTGTGTGGGCGTTTCGGCTATTCACTGTCGAACAGAGCATTGGGTCCGCTCATCGCCACTGCTCCGTGCCACTGTTCCCCGGCATCTGCCCACCCTGCGGCGAATCTCGGAGGGCCCAGTTCCACGGGGCTGCGGGAGAGGCCCCGTCTGGCAATGGCCCGCCACTTGTGGAGTGGTCGGGTCGCCCGGCGGCCACCGGCCTGTGGCGTCAGAAGGCTTTTCCGGTGTCGAAAACCAAGCGTGAGCGCGATTTCCGAGCCGCCAACCCCTTCCATCTGGTTCCGCCGGAGGCTGTTGTCGTGGTGAGACCAGATGGTCAGGACGCTGTTCTGCTTGCTGTTATTGGACCCCGTGGTATCCTCTCGCGCATGAGCAGCATCGCCGAAATCGAAGCCGCGATTGAAGTCCTGCCCGCATGGCAGGTGGATCAGTTAGCCCGCTGGATCGAGGTATTGCGTCAGCGACGCGCTACTCCTCCGCCGATTGAAAGCTGGTTACAGCGTGCCCTCGGCGCGGCCCTGCCCGGCGTGAAGACCCAGGACGTCATGGCCCTCACCCGCGGCGAGGAATGATCCTCTTTGATACGAACGTCCTGCTGGACATTGCCGCGGCCGATCCTGTCTGGCTGCCGTGGTCGGAGAAGCAGTTTCGTGCCACCGCCGCGCAAGGGCCCATTCCCATCAACCCGATTATCTACGCCGAGCTCGCTCCTGCTTTTGCCAGCGCCACCGACCTGGATCTTTGGCTGGACCCAGAAGTGTTTCAGCGGCTGCCCTTGCCTTACGCCGCGGGGTGGGTTGCGGCACAGGCGTTCCTGAAATACCGACGCAGCGGCGGTAGGAGAGCATCGCCCTTGCCGGACTTCTACATCGGAGCTCATGCCGAGGTCGAAGGCCACACGCTCGTCACCCGCGACGCCACTCGGTATCGTACATACTTCCCGGCCGTGACGCTGATCACCCCACCCTTGAGCACGGAGTAGAGCGGCTTGCCAAGCAGATCAGGCTGTGTGCTGGGCGCTTGCGCTTGCATGACGCCGAACGTACTCGATCGGACTCTGCGAGTTGATGACCACCGAGAGAGTGCAGTAGTGCAGGGCGCTGATGAGCCCCCAGAGCGCGATCGGTCTTTCCGCATACAACCCGTCGGGGAAATCAGGCCGGGTGCTGAACAGGCCCGGCTCGATGACCAAGAGCCCGTCAACAACCCCGGAACTTGCCTTTTTTCGCACTGTATCCAACTGCCGCCACCCCGCGTAGCCAACTGCGAAAAGGGGAATTCGCGTCGGAGGTGGGCCATAGGGTGTGAAGCCCGGCGTCTGGAATTGCCGCTCCAAAGAGCGGAGGGCGGCCGCTGTTGACTCCACTTCTCCCCACACGGTCTTTTCATTTGCAGCGATGCTTGAACGGTGGTTGGAGGGGGATGTGT
>CAYPUR010000030.1:23066-30076 GCA_964413865.1 uncultured Verrucomicrobiota bacterium | reverse complement strand
GACTCGATGGGGTCGAGGTTGGCGGCTTTGTAAGCCGGGTAGGTGCCAAACAGGACGCCGACGACCGAACAGATTGTGAGCCCGATCACGACCCAATCCAGGGGGATCACCGGCGGGAGCTTGAGGAAGTAAGCGGCCGAATTGCCGCCGAGAATGCCCAAGACGACTCCGATCACTCCGCCCACCTGGCAGAGCACGATCGCTTCCATGATGAACTGGGTCATGATGTTCCGCTTCTTGGCCCCGATCGCGCGGCGAATCCCGATCTCGCGCGTGCGTTCGGTCACCGACACCAGCATGATGTTCATGATGCCGATGCCGGCCGCCACCAGGGCGATCGAGCTGACCACCGCGACGCCGATCCGGACGGTCAAAGTGAAGCTCTTGAACTGCGAGATCAGGGAGTCGTTCGAGAACACCTCGAAGTCATCCTCCACCCCCGGCTTCACCTTGCGCTCCGTGCGCAGGATGCCGCGCACCTGCTCGACGGTGTCCTCGTACATCGCCTGGTTCTGGGCCTGCACGAGAATGGACAAGCTCCGCCACATCCGGCCATACCGGTTGAGACCCGTCGTGATCGGAATGATGGCGAAGTTGTCCTGGTCGCCCCCGAGCGAGGACCCTTTGGATTCGAGCACGCCGACCACTGTGTAGCCGATGCCGTCGAATTTGGCCTTCTCGCCCAAAGCCGACCCGTATGGGAAGAGGATCTTGGCCAGACTGCCCCCCAGCACGCACACATCCTTCGCGCTGTCGATATCCGATTCAATCAGCCCGCGGCCCTCGCCGATAATCCAGTTGCGCGCGGGAAATCCGCCCACGGTGGCGCCGATCAGGCTGACATTGGGCGGCGTCTTGTCGTAGCGCGAGATGGCCTCGCCGGACCAGAACCCGCTCTGGATGCCGACGGACTGGGCCAGGCTGGCCTTTTCCATCACCGCCTTGCCGTGGGCGAAGGTGATGTCCTTGCGGCGCAGGTACTTTTCGAACCCCTCCGGCCCGCCGAAGTGCACGGCCGGCCATTTGCGGATCTGGAAGGTGTGGCTGCCCAACTGGCTGAGGTCCTTCTCGATGGTGCTCTGCAACACCCGCATGGCCGTCATCACCACGATGATCGAGAACACGCCCACCAGCACGCCCAAGACCGTCAGGCTCGAACGTAACTTGTGCGTCCTGAGCGCCCCGATCCCCATGAGGAAACTCTCCTTGACCTCAGCCCAGATCAGGTTGCGGCCGGCGTGTCGAGGGCGTGGCGGAAGGGCGGTCATGTCACTCGTTGCGCAACGCGTCCACCGGGTTCATTCGCGCCGCGCGCCAGGCGGGCAGGAAACCGGCCAGCACGCCGGTGAGCAGTGAGACCAGGAGCGCGAGGCCGACGATGGACAAGGAAATGGTTGCGGGCATCACTTTGCGCAGAAGCAGCGTGCCGGGCGCGGCGATGGCCAGGCCCAGGAGCCCTCCCAGGAGACAGATCATCGCCGCTTCGAGGAGGAACTGCACCAGAATCGCCCGGCGCTTGGCCCCGATCGCCTTGCGCACGCCGATCTCCTTGGTGCGCTCGGCGACGGACACGAACATGATGTTCATGATGCCGATGCCTCCGACAAAGAGCGACAGTCCGGTGATGAACATGCCGACGGTGGCGATCGTGCCCGTGATCTTGTCGAACGTCTTGATGAACTGGTCCTGTTGGTTGATCGCAAAATCGTCGTCCTGGCCCGGCGCCAGGCGGCGCAGCTTGCGCATGATCCCGCGGGCTTCCTCGCGCGTGTCCTCGAGGCTGTCCATGTCGCGGGCCTTGATCTGGATCGAGTAGTCGGGCCGCTGGGTGAAGAGCGAGGTGAATTGCCCGATGGGGACGATCACCTGGTTGTCCAGACTAAACGCGCCCAGGAATTCCCCCTGCGGTTCGAGCACACCCACCACTTCGAAGGGGTAGCCCCCCACATGGACCCGCGCCCCGACGGGCGATTCGCCACGAAACAGGTTCGTGGCGGTCTGCGCCCCGAGCACGCACACCGGACGCCCCCCCTCCGCCTCGCCCGCCGTCAGAAACCGTCCGCGGGCAACGCTCGTTCCGCCGGTGTACAGGGCCTGATCCGTCGTTCCGATGACCATCACCGACGATGCGCTGCGGTTCTTGTATTTCACCGGGCGCGCGGTGTTGACGGTGGGCGCGATCGCGCGCGCCGATGTGATCTGCCGCTGGAGTCCGCGGACCTGGTCCCAGGTGATTTCGCGCCGGCGATTCTCGCGGGTCCATTCCTCGTGGGAATGAATGAACCAACTGTGGCGCTCGAGATAGAGCACGTCGCTGCCGAGAGCCGAGATGCTCTGGTTGAATCCGCGCTTCAGCCCCTGGATCGCGGTCCCCATCAGCGTGACGGTCACAATGCCAATCACGATGCCCAGCGTGGTCAGGCCGGCCCGCATCTTGTTGGCCCGCGTGGCGTCCCAGGCGATCCGCAGCCCCTCGCGCAGTTCAATCCACCAGTGCATGCGGATCCACTTTTTCGTCGCTGGCGATGAGACCGTCGCGAATCCGCAGGATGCGGCGGGCGTGCCGCGCGATCTCCTCCTCGTGGGTGACCACAATGATGGTGTGGCCCCGATCGGCGAGGTCCTCGAACAGACTCATGATCTCGGCGCCCGTCTTCGAGTCGAGGTTGCCCGTCGGCTCATCCGCCAGCAGGATGGAAGGGCGATTGACCAGGGCGCGGGCCACGGCCACGCGCTGGCGCTGGCCCCCCGACATCTCCGTGGGCTTGTGATTGACCCTGTCGGCCAGGCCGACGTTCGTCAGCGCTTCGAGCGCCAGTTGCCGGCGCTCTTCGGAGGGAATGCCCGCGTACACCAGCGGCAGCTCGACGTTGTGCAGCGCGTTGGCGCGCGGCAACAGGTTGAACGTCTGGAACACAAACCCGATTTCCTTGTTCCGGACCTCCGCCAACGCGTTGTCGTCCATGTCGCTGACGTTCGTCCCGTTGAGCTCGTATGTGCCCGAGCTCGGTGTATCGAGACATCCGATCAGGTTCATCAGCGTGGATTTTCCCGAGCCCGACGGTCCCATGATGGCCAGATACTCGGCGCGGCCCACCTCGATGGAGACCTCGCGGAGCGCGTGAATCGTCTCCGCCCCCATCTGATAACGCCGTGAAACCCGGCTGAGCCGAATCAAGCTCATCTCGTCTCCGTCGCCTTGTCCTTGTCCTTGTCCGGCGTGAGAGCGCCGATGCGGACTTTCTTGCCCTCATCGAGTTCCGAGCGCAGGGCCTTGTAGCTGCCGGAGATGACCTCCTGGCCGTCGGCAACACCCTCGAGGATCTCGGTGTAGGCATCGTCGCTGATCCCGATCTTGACCGGGACCATTCGCGCCCGGTCGTTCTCCTTCAGAAAGACGACTTCGACGTGCTTGGGCTTGTCCCCGGGCTTTTTCGAGGCGGTCGCGGCGGTGTCGTTTGTTCCGGGGGCGGCATGTGTCGCCTGGGCGGTCTGCGGGGCGGGTGTGTTGGTTCCGGTCTGGGCGGTGCTGTTGGTGGGCGCTCCGGCGTCCTTGGCGGCGGTTGCCGCTTGCGCGCCCTTGGCGGGCCTCTTGCCCTGGCCTGGAGGTTTCGGGATGCGCGTTGTCACGCTGGCGATCGGGACGCTCAGCACGTTGGTGCGGGAGCGTGTCTCGATCTCCGCCGTCACTGTCATCCCGGGCCGGAACGGCTCCTTCTCCTTGATGCGGATCTTGACCTCGAACTTGGTGGCGTCGGTCGATTGGCTGCCGCCGCCGCTTCCGAACACCAGCCCCTTCGACGAGTTGGCGATCTCGGTCACTGTCCCGTTGAACTTGCGGTCCTTGTAGGCGTCCACCTCGAGCCGCGCGTTTTGTCCCAACTGAATCAGGACCACATCGATCTCGCCGATGTCGACGCGCGCTTCCATCTCGTTGAGGTCGGCGATCACCATGACCTCCGTCCCGGCCATCATCGCGGTGCCGACCACCCGTTCGCCCAGTTGCGAGTTGAGCCGGCTCACGGTGCCATCCAGCGGCGACACGATCGTCGTCTTGGACAGGTCTTCATCCGCCTTCTCGAGCGCGGCCTTGGCCATCTCGACCTGGTGGATCGCATGCTGCAATTGGGCCTTGTTGATCTCGCACGTGGTTTGAACGGCGAGAAATTCGGCATCCGGCAGCAGCTTGCTCTCATGCAGCGCCTCGGCCCGCTGCAGATCAATCTCCGCCTTTTTCACATTCGCCTCGGCTGTGAGCCTTCCGGCCAGGGCGCCCTTGTAGTTTGCCTCGGACGAATTGCGCTGCGCGACGTACAGGTCCGGCTTGATCTTGAGCAGCAGATCGCCTTTCTTGACCTGGTCCCCCTCTTTCACCGGCAGTTCGATGATCTCGCCGCTCACTTCCGGGCTGATCTTGACCTGGAACACCGGTTGAATCCGCCCGTTCGCCACCACCAACTCCGTGAGCGTCCGCCTCTCGACCTTCTCGGTCTGCACGGTGATCGCCGCCTCGCGTTTCTTGAAAACCGCCAGGGCGCCCAAGCCGCCCAGGACCGCGACAATCAGGAGCAGGACAACCAGCTTCCGCCTCTTCTTCGCCTTAATGTTCGCCATCTCGGTATATCGTTAAGACACAACAACCGTCAGTTTGTTTCGGTCCGTCCAGCCCGCACAGCAGTCCTTTTGCGAAGTCTGACCGCCCTGTGCACCGTCGGGTGTACCACTCTCCGTGAATTTCCTTTCTTCTTGAAAGAAGTATCATGCCGCGAATGCCGTCAGTCGTTGCACATTATGGTGTTGCACGTTTTGGTGGCGGCTTTGCCGCGCTATGAAAAACGCGGGCTAGCCGCCGAACAGCCGCTGCAGGAAGTGCCCGGCGACGATCCAAAGGCCATTCCAGAGCAGCCACAGCCCGAACACCCACGCGGCGCTCTTGGCGAACGTGGCGCCGCTCAGTCGCGACAGGCCGATCGCGCGCACGGCGAGGACCCAGAACGCCACGATGTCCACGGCGGCCATCAAACCGTGGGAGAGGTTCGCCGGATCGAATTCCTTGACCAACAGCGTCGCCAGGTTGGCCCCGGCGTACAGGCTCCCAAAAGCCACCATCAACAGCGTTTTGACCACCGATTCGAGTATCGCCAACATGCCGATCAGCCCCGATACCTCGACGGCCTTCATGTACGTGAAGTGTCCGCCCAGCGCGTACCTGCCCACCAGGAACGTGATGAGCGCCCACCAGAAAACAAGCCCGGCGGCCATCAGGGGCGGCGCGGCGAACATCGTCGCCTGCCGCACGATCCTGCTGACCTTCTCGATCGTCGGTCTCTGGGCTTCGAGTTGTTCGCGGGTCATCTGGCCTTGTTCTATCCTCTTCTCGAACTGCGCCTCCTGTAGGTCGCTGATCTGCTGCGTGATCGATTCCTGGTGAAGCACCAGCCACACCCCAATCCAGCCGACCAGCATCGCCAGCAGCGTCGGCACCAGCCAATTGGCCGTTCGCGGCGGACTGGCCTTCACCTCGTCGAACACGTCGGCGGGCGTCGCAAAGACGTTGATCATCCGCTCGCCCAACGACGTCGACTCGGGGATCGGGGCCGCGTCGTCCGGCGCATTCAGGGGAGCACTGTCGTTCATAACTGCAAAACGCTTAAAGTGTACTGTGTCTGGCGCCCGCGACAATCTCCGAATGCGCCCCGTTCGTCAGCTACAACCTGACGCCGGGATTGTAGCTTGGGTCTGTGCAAAAATTAATTCCGGTTTTGCCCCAGCCCGGATTTCGTTGTCATCGTCCCAGTGGTGAGAAATCCGGGCTGGGAGCAATCCCTCGGCCGCGGGACCAGCGAGCCAAAGCCCCGCAGTCCGGCCCCGTTGCTTTCAACGTGGC
The DNA here is from genome assembly GCA_964413865.1 of uncultured Verrucomicrobiota bacterium. Lineage (GTDB taxonomy): Bacteria > Verrucomicrobiota > Verrucomicrobiia > Limisphaerales > J093 > MWFF01. Next base: position 24,189 of record CAYPUR010000030.1, on the reverse strand, counting down.
CGGCGTTGAGGGGCGCCAGCGGTTCTCGTTTTGAGATCGCTCAGGGCGCCGGGTCGGGGGACCCGGCCTACAACCGCTGCATTCTTCGATGCTGTAGGCCGGGTGCCCTCACCCGGCGTCAAGCCCCTGCACCCAAAATGAGAACTGCTGGAGGGGCGCTCAATGGGGATGACAGGACGCGAGCCAGACGATATACAGAGGAACACGTGGAATGTGCGACATCGTCACCCTCATCCGTCCCGCAAAGCGGGACACCCTCTCCCATCGGATGGGAGAGGGACGGGGTGAGGGACTTTGTCGCGTATGCGCGGACCCCTCAGCAAAACAGTCCAAGAAACCAGAGTGCAAATGATGCCGAATGAAACACCGATGAGGCACGGACCGGTTCGAGGCGCGAATCTTGTCGGGAACGCGCGGAACGGGTGCGGCGCTCGCGCCTCTTCCGCAGTCAAGTTCTCCCTGTGCAGGCTGCGAAGGATCTGTCTGGCACTCGCCCGCATGTTTCATGGAGTTGTGACCACGGCGGGGCCGAAGACTCCCACATGCGGACTGCTGCGGGCTAGCGAAGCGGTGTTTGCGCTCGTGGCGGTGTTGTTTTTCAGTCAAGCGACTTCGGGTGGGGGAGGCCATGCCGCATCCGCCCCCGAGGTTTCTCGGGGCGAAGCAACCGCGCCCGCGAAGGATCCGCCATTCTATTCGGACAAGCTGAATCTGTTGTGCTTTCGGGATGAGGCGGGCCTCGATCATCCTGTGCGTGGGGCGGCGGATTGGATGAGGCGACGCGGCCATATTCTTGCCGCGATGGAGCAGGTGATGGGGACTCGACCGCCGCTCGAATTCGAAGGTCCGCCCCAGGTCGAGGTGCTCGAGGAAATCCGGACTGGCAACGGCGTGCGTCGGAAGATTCTTTACACCGTGGAATCGCCCACGAACCGGGTGCCGGCCTATCTGTTCATCCCCCAGAGCGGCGGCGCCAAACGCCCCGCGATGCTGTGTCTGCACCAGACAACGCCGGAGGGCAAAGCCGAGATGGCCGGATTGCGCGGCAGGACGAATCGGCAATTTGGTCTCGAGGTGGCGCAGCGGGGCTACGTGACGCTGGTGCCGGACTACCCGAATTTCG
>CAYPUR010000030.1:0-23056 GCA_964413865.1 uncultured Verrucomicrobiota bacterium | reverse complement strand
CGGCGATTACCGGCGCGACGCCTACGCGGCCGGTTACGCCAGCGCCACCATGCAGGGCATCGTCAATCACCGTCGCGCCCTCGACCTGCTGGCGTCGATGCCCGAAGTGGACGCCCGCCGCATCGGCGTGCTCGGGCATTCGTTGGGGGGGCACAACGCGCTGTTTCTGGCCGTGTTCGACGAGCGCGTCCGGGTGGTGGTGACCAGTTGCGGATTCAACGCGTTCTCCAAGTACTATGGCGGCAATCTGGCCGGCTGGAGCCATGCCGGTTACATGCCGCGGATTCGGTCCGTGTACGGCTGCGATCCCCGAAAGATGCCCTTTGATTTCACCGAGGTGCTCGCCGCCATCGCCCCGCGGCCCGTCTTCATCAACGCGCCGCTTCATGATGACAATTTCGAAGTGTCAGGGGTCAAGGATTGCGTCCAGGCCGCCACCCCGGTCTATCGGCTCCTCGGCGCCGTCGAGGCGCTGGTGGCCGTCTACCCCGATGCGGAACACGACTTTCCGCCCGAGGTGCGCCGGCAGGCCTACGCCTGGCTCGACCGACAACTGGGGCTTTGACTCCGCGCCGGGTTGACTGTGCACGTGGTTCGCGGTTAGCCGGGATAGTTGCGCGCCGGGATTGGCGCGCCGAGTCACGTCTAACCTGCATTTCTCACCACTATTTCCGCCGCGAAGCCGGAGTACTCAAGAGAACCAAGCATGCAGGTTAGAATAGCCGCCGGCAGCGATGACATGTAGCGGTGACGTGTGGACGGGGACCACGAACCGAAGACGCGTAACGTTCAACGCTCAACGTTCAACGCTCAACGTTCAACGCTCAACGTTCAACGCTCAACCCATCAACTATCAACCATCAACCATCAACCATCAACCATCAACCATCACGCCCGCGGGTGGGCTTGATCGTAGACCCGCTTGAGCCGTTCCGTTGTGAGGTGGGTGTAGATCTGCGTTGTGGCAAGATGGGCGTGGCCGAGCAGTTCCTGAACGCTGCGCAGATCCGCCCCGGCATCGAGCAGATGGGTGGCAAAACTGTGCCGCAGCTTGTGCGGCGTGAGGTGCGGATCCAGCCCGGCCCGCGCAAGATAGCGCTTGAGGCGCATCTGAACAACCCGCGCCGAGACCGGACGCGTGCTGTTCGCTTGAGCGGGAAAGACAGGCATGGATGCGGCGGGCGGCGCCGGGAGCAGGCGCCAATACGCGCGGATCGCTTCGAGCGCCGGAGCGCCGATGGGAATCTGCCGCTCCTTGCGCCCTTTGCCGCGGACGCGGATGAGCTGATCGTCCCAGGCGACGTCCTCGGCCCGCAAGCCGCACGCCTCGCTGATGCGCAGCCCGCATGAATAGATCGTCTCGAGGAGGGCGGCATCGCGATGGAACTCGTCCGGTCCCGCCGGCGGGTCGCCTGCCTGTTCGAGTTGGGCCAACTCGTCGAGGGGCGCTCGAAGCAGAGCCGCCGCCTGGTCGGCAGTCAGGAACCGCGGCAGGCGGCGCGGCAGTTTCGGCAGAGAGAGACTGCGAATGGGCGTGGTGATGACGACGCCGCGCCGGACGAGGAACCGATAGAAGGAGCGCAGGGCGCTGAAGCGCAGCGCAACGGCTGCCCGGCTCAGTTGGCCGCGTCCGAGAAAGCGCAGGAAGCCGCGGAAGTCATCCCGTTCGAGGCTGGGCCAGGCCGGCGGGGCGCCGCGTTCCCGGCGATGCCAGTGGCTGAACTCGCGCAGCGCGTGCTCGTAGTTTCGGCGCGTGTACGGCGAGGCCGCACGATCCACCGCCAGATGCTCGAGGAATTGGGCAACATGCGGGTCGGGCGATTCGTCCGGTTTACGCGGGGGGGCCGGGGCGGGAGGAGTGGTGGAGGTCTCTGCGCTCACGAGGCGCGGGCGGCCATGCGGCCAGGGCGCCGGCCGGGGGGGCGTCCGACGATCTGAACGAGGGCCTGTTGGAGGACGAGGGCTTCTTCGAGTTGACTCGACACGAGGCGGCGGTTGGAGACGAGCAGCACGTCCATCGCCCGCACCAGCTCCTCGGCGGTGTACTGTCCGGCCTGGGGCAGCGCCTTGAAGAGGACGTACGGATGCATGGCAGCCGGGTTGTAGCGTTTGTCCTCCGGCATGGCTTCGGACGGCAGCCGTTCCAACTGGGACTTGAAGCGGCTGTAGTCGACGTCCGGCGCGAGCAGGCCGAGCCGGAACATCTCCTTGAGGAGGAGCAGCGTGCGCACCTTCGAGATGAGCCCATAGAGGAGCCCGATCGCGGTCTTCTGGCGATCGAACTGCATCTCCCACAATTCCTCGTCGAGACAACGGAGCGCGCGGGGCAGATCGCGGTCTCCGAGGGCCTCGCCCAGGGCGAAGGCGCGCGCCTGTTTGTTGCGGCTCACGACCGCATGCACGTCGGCCACGGTGATTTCGGGGCGTTCGGTGGCGTAGAGGGAGAGCTTCTCGATTTCCTGCGACAACTGCCGCAGGTTGGGGCCCACCGCCGACACCAGTTCGCCGAGGGCCTCATCCGACATCTCCTGCCGGCGCGTCCGCAACTCGCCGCGTACGAATCGCTCCGCCTGGTCCGCCCAATCCCTGTCGTCGGCCGAAAGTCCGGCGAGGGACTCGACGGCGCCCAGTTTCTCGATGGTTTTCGAGAAGGTCTTTCGGCGGTCGACTTTGCCGGCGGTGATGAGCAGGCGAACGTTGTCCCACGGGAAGCGCTTGAGTTCCTGGGCCAGGTCGTTCAGGGAGGCGGTGACGGCCTGGGCGCCGGCAACACGTTCGTCTCCCAGGAAATTGCATTGGCGCAGCCAAATGACTTTGCCGCTGCCGAAGAAGGGGAGGGTCTGGAGCGCCTCGCGGAGCCGGCCCAGAACCCGAAGCGCCTCGTGGCTGTTCGAGACGGTGGCGTCGATGGTCTCATGGTCCATCCCGCCAATCTCCTTGCACCAGTCGGCATACAACTGCCGCCCCCGCTGCTGGACGGCAAAATCGTCCTCGCCGCACACGAGCACCAGAGGTGCGGCGGGCTTGCGCGGGGCTGCTTTCCTAGCCTGCATGGGGCCGCGTGTTGGAGTCTCCGGCTTCGCGGTGGTCACAACTGGGGAATATGCGGGCTAGCCCGGTTACTTCATACGCTTCGCGAGGAACCGTAACCGGGCGAGTTGGCAAAACCGCGCCCGGAAAGGGAACCAGGAGCATTCTGTCGGTCGTTAAGGCGTTCTTCCATAGGAACAGTGTGTTGCGTTTCTCTGTCTCTCAAGCCCGGCGCGGTTTTGCCCTTCTAGCGCGCATGAGTGCACCTTTCGATGACATCGGCTCCGCGTTCGTCAGAAGTTGGTGAGAAATGCGCGCTAGGCGGCGTTCTCGCCCCCGGATTCGCTCATGCGGGCGAGGTATTCGGACATGTCGTCGACCTGGTCAAGGAGGCTGCGGGTGACGTAGATGGGGCGTTTCTGGGCGGTGGCCAGGGCCAGGCAATCGCTTGGGCGCGCATCGAGTTCCACGATCTTGCGGCCCAGTTCGTTTTGCTGCTGCAGAATCAGGCGGGCGTAGTAGGTCGAGTTCTTCAGTTCGGTGATCACCACGCGCTCGACGCTGATGCCGAATGCGGTCAGGAGATGAACGAACAGATCGTGCGTCAGCGGCCGCTCTTTCGGGGTGTCGCGCAGGAACATGCCGATCACCGCCCCCATGTTGTGCTCCACCTGGATGACAAAGACCTTCTCGTCATTCCCGACAAACACGGCGACGCCGTTGTTGGCCGGCAAGATGCCGCGAATCTCGACAGCCGCCACGTCCTGCTTCATGGAGTCAATGTAAGAGACCGGACGCAAAAGACAAGCCCGCGCCATGACCCGGCCCCAGTGTATCTGGACTGGAGATTGTCGGTGGGAATCGAGTCGCGCCGCGTGGGGGCACGCGGCCTACAGAATGGGCATCATCAGCATGTAGGCCGGGTCCCCTGACCCGGCGGCGTCTGCACCGATGTCTGTCCTCGCGCCGCGTGGGGGCACGCGGCCCACAGCGGGGGCAGGCCCGGTGCCCTCACCGGGCGAGAGAAGACCGACAACAACCAGATGCACCGGACCCGGCCCGGCTCAATCCGGCTCGAGTTCGGCCATGATGCCAAGCCAGCGAATCGCCGGATGCACCCAGACCTCGGCGTAGTTGTAGCAGTTGGATGGCGGCCAGTAGGGCTCGTCGCCCGCGCGCCGGGATTGGATCCCCACCGGAAGCGATCCCACCATGTCGCCGCTCATCGCCGTGTATTGCGGCGCGTACTCGTGGCCGACGCCGTACATCAGGCTTTGGGCAAAGGGATTGCGCCCGAGCGCCCAATCGAGTTGCGCCTCGACCAGTGTTCGGGCCTCGACATCTTCGAGCAATCGCGCCGCCGCCGCCAGCGCCAGCGCCTGGGAAAGCTGCACCCCGAGGTTCCCGCGGAAATCGCCCCAGACCGGAAAGCGGCGCAGGAAATGCCGGTCGTCCAGGGGCACGCCCTCGAGGACCTGCGCCCGCTCCTCCGGCCTGCGCGATTCGTCCGCGCGGTAGACTCCCGCCGGCAACATCCCGTAGGGCGCCGTCACCGCCGCCGCCGCCTTGAGGTAATCGGCATACCGGCGTATCGCGGCGTCCCACTCCGCGCGTCTCGAGTCGCCGGGGAATGTCTCGCGCAGACCGGCCAGGAGCACGACCGGCGCCTGTTCGTGGCTGCGATGATTGTAGTGCAATAGGCGATCCCGCTTCGGCGAGGTGTAGAAAAAGCCGGCAAGCGGCACACTCCACGGTTGCGTTCGAGTCTCCTGACACTCGATGACGGCGCCTGCAAACTCGATCGCCTTCTCCGCAAACTCGGGCCGCTTCGTGCCCCGAAACAGTTCGAGGGCGGCGTGCCCCGCGGCGGATGCCAACTCGAGCCGCGTCTCGCCCAGCTTCCCGAGCGCCTGCCGCCAGTCCTGCTCGGCCGTCCGCAGACAGCGTGCGGCCAGGAGCGGATCTTCGGCTTGCAGCAGCCGGCCGGCCACGGCGCACGCGGCCGCGGCCTGCAGCGTGTCGAACGGCGCGTCGCTTGCCTGAGCCGTCACGTCATCCACCGTCCCGAGAATGCCGTCGGTCCAGAAATCCATCGTCGCCCATGTAATGCGCCGTCCCTCAGGGAATCGGGTCTTCAGGATCCAGTCCAGACCCCAGCGCCCCTCGTCAATGAGGCGCGAGGCCAAAGGGAGCAGTGATGGGTCGCCCGCGGATCGGGCGCGCAGCCGTTCGGCGAGACGGAACATGGCATAGGTGGCCTCGGCCGTGTTCACCAGCCCTTGAGAGAGATCGCCCGCGTCGTGCCAGCCGCCATGGATCAGCATCCGCAGATCGCCGTTCACCCCCAGCCAGTCGCGGTGACAAATCTCATGGATGCCCGGCACCGCCCATCCGCACCGTTCCGCATGGAAAAAGTCGAGCACCGCCTCGACGGAGTGGCGCCAGAGGCCGGACCCGATGCGGAACGGCTCCGACACCCGATCGCCGGCCTGGAGTCTGTACTCGCCGGGTTGCCTCCACGCGGTGAAGTCCAGCACCTGCACCCCGGGCTCAGGGCCTCGGCCGGGGACGACCGCGCCCCGCCAAACCGCCTGTCCCGAAACGCTGTCGACAAGGGAAAACGCGTCGGTGTCCAGACCGCTCGCGAAGGCGCGCTTGACCGCGCCCGGGGCGTAGCCGAGTTGGTTGCAGGAGAACCGCCCCGGGGCAACGGTCCAGCCCAAAAAATGATCCGGATCGACCCGTTCGAGTTCGAGTTGATCGAAGTCGTACTGGACTTCGTCGGCGGCCCCGGGTTCGTTGCCCTGGAGGCGGTAGATCAGTTCGACGCCGCGCACCTGACGGCGATCGAGATGCGCGATTTCCCAGACCACGCGGTTCCATTCGTGGTTGCGCAGCAGCACAAAGTGCAGTCCGCCATCCGTGTAACTCTGGCCTTCGGTGCCCTCGCTGCGGAGCTTGATCAGCAGCGAGACCACATTGAACCCCGGCAAGTGCGGGCGCACCCGGACCGACAGCCGGTTGAAACCGCTCCAGTCCTCCGCGGGCACATCGAGGCGCAGACCCGTTTCGGCAAACGGACGGCCCGCCACCGGCCCCGGCTTCTCGGTGCGGGTTGGCGATCGCAACCGGAGGGCGTGTTTGCCCTCGTGCGCGTGCTCGGCGCTGAGAGTCACCGTGCCCGGGCCGAAGAAGCTCCAGCCGTTGGTGCTCTCCATATCCGACAGCGTGCGCGAGGCAAGGACCGGTTTGGCGAGATGCCTCGCGATCGTCGACCGGCTCTGATCGGGCCTAGGCGGCGGCCATCCGGCCCCCGCGAGCGACGTCATGGCCTCGGGCCCCGCCGCGCCGAACCCGAGCACGCAGAGAGCCAGCCAGAGAGCACCCGATCGAGCCCGCCGCACCGGGCAATCGTCCCCACCGCAGGCGCGCGGGCGCCTCGTCACTTTGGCCGCCGCCCTGTCGCGATGCGCAGTGTTCGGCTTCGCGGCGGTCGAGACTCTCTGAACCATGCGGGCTCGAACTGGAATGACGGCGGGGCGTTTCATTGCGGCTAATCTGCCTTCCCGGTTGATCGAGTAAAGACTGCGTTTTAGCGAGGCTTCGCCTCAGACAGATCCACCTGCACTTCACGCTCGTCAAACCGGACCCATTGGGCTATTCTTCCGGCGTTTATGTTCAGGACGTGGATCTTTGTGCGAGGCGCTCTTGTCGGATGTCTCTGTCTGGCGTCACTCGCATTTCCAGCGGATCCGGCGGGGCGGCCTGCCCCCACACCACCGCCCCTGCCGCCGGCACCGCCGGCCCGCCCGACGCCCGCCGGCCCGGTTTCGGCCCGCCCGCCGGCGTCCGCGGCGCCTGTGTCGTCGAACAGCGTGGCCCCGGTCCGCGCGACGCCCGCGCGCGCCGGGACCGTGAATCAGCGGTTCTCGCCCGGGGCGGTCAGCATCCCGCTGTCGGATCCCTCCTACATCCCAGGCTTGTCTCCGGCGATCGTGGTCGGGCCGCTTGTCCCTTTGGCGCCCCAGCAGCCCGGGACGCCGTTCCCGTACGCCGCGCCACGGCCCGCGCGCGTCCAGGAGACGGTGTTCGCCTATGACGCCTTGATCAAGGAAACCACGCTCAAGGCGGGCGAGACCTCGGCCTACTTCACCTTTCACCTGACAAATACTTCGCCCGAGGCGGTCACCATTAACGCCGTGCGCACCTCGTGCGGTTGCGCCGTCGCGAAGTTGCCGTCCGTCCCGTGGCGAATCGAGCCGCGGGCGAGTGGCGCGTTCGATGTGGTGGTGGACGTGCGCGGCTCGAGGGGGGTGGCCACGAAGACTGTGACGATCGACAGCACCGCCGGCTATCGCTACCTCACGGTGCGTGTGGCGATGCCCGAGTCGGCCTCGCCGATGGCTGCGGCGGACCGCGCGCGGAACCTGCAGGTCGCGTTGGCGGATCGCCAGGCGGTTTTTAAAGGCGATTGCGCCGCGTGCCATTTGCAGCCCGTGATTGCGCAGCATGGGCAGGCGCTGTTCAAGAGCGCCTGCGGCATTTGCCACGAGGCCGAGCGCCGGGCTGCGGCGGTCCCCGGCTTGCGCGCCCTGAACAAGCCCACGGATCGGGCTTACTGGTCGGGCTGGATTGCGAAGGGGAAACCCGGCGGACTCATGCCTGCCTGGGCCATCGATGAAGGAGGGCCCTTGACCGGACGCCAAATCGAGTCGTTGCTCGATTACCTCACAGGCCCTTTCCGAAACGAACCGGCTGGCGCACCGCAGCCGCCCGCGGTTCCGACACGATCCAGCACACCGCCAGCCGTCCGATAGAATCCTTGACCGTTGGTAGCTGTAAACAAGTCAAGTTTCCGTGCCTCGTTGAAGGGATAAGAAGATTGTCTCGGTAAAAGGCAATCCGGCCTGCTTGCCTTTCTCCGATTGGCGGCGCTCGGGAAGAATGATGGACCGTTCCGCCCTTTCCTCAGGAAGCGTGAACAAGAACAAGCGCTTCACCCTCGTGTTGCCAGTCGATGCTCACTAACGCAGGTGCTGTCGAGTTCACGCTACGCCACCTGCTCCACGTACAGAAATCTCTGGAAGGCAACGAACAATCTCCCGATGTCCTCCGGCTTGCCGAGGTCCACGACGGCATCCGCGATGGAGTTGCGGTACTTGAGGCGCAGCAGCGGGGTCAGCTTCTCCGGGCCGGTCATGAACGTCTGGAAGATGGTGAAGAATAGGCTGCCGTTCTTCGGGACCTTGCCCTTCTTGCGAATGTCCTCGGGTGTGATGCGCACCATCGCGTCTTCCGGGAATGATGAGAAGGCGTTGTAAGCCTGGTTCGCCAGGATGTTGCGGTCGGCAAGGAACAGGATGCGCGGACGCCGGGCCGGCTCGCCGGAAAGATTCCTTACCGGTCACCATGTCGATGCCGTGGATGCCCATGCCGTTGGTCGCGTAGGCAAAGCGCACCGCCAGTTTGCCCGCGTAATCCTTGGCCTGCCCGACGCCCTCCGAGACTTCCTCCGTGTCGGCCTTGGCTTCCACAACGGCAAGCTTGGTGTTGCGGTACTCGAGGACGTAGTCCGCCTTGAGCGGCTCAGCGCGCCGACCGCGTCCCTCGATGCGGCCGGGAGTGATGAAGTACTCCCGCCGGATGCGGCTGCCTTCGACGACAGCCCAGCCCGCCGCCTGCAAAGCGGGGTCAATCAGCTCGGCTCTCGTCTCGGCCTCGTTCATGGCACGTCATTGTTTGTCCGCGGCCTCGACTTCCAAGAGGCCAAGCCAGTAGCAGGCGAGCGGGGCCGGGATTTTCACCACGCGGGCCTGGGCCGCCTCCCGGAGCAGGGGCATGACGCTAAAATCCGTGATGTCCTTGGTGATGACGTAGCCGCGATCCACTCTACGCTCGGCGCAGAACTGCTCCAAGCCTTTGAGGTCGCCCGCGCCGGTGGCTTGCGAACGATACTCGACCTCGAACGGAACCAGCCGCCCTTCCGCCGACGCAATGATGTCCACCTCCTGTTCTTTCCGGCCTCGCCAATACGAGAAGCCGATGCTCTGGCGGTAATAGCGCGTGAAGACATGGTTGAAGAAAGCGGTCTCCACCGCCACGCCCAGCGCGGCGGCATCCTCCAGCAGGGATTTGCCTTTGAGCATGACGCTGGGAGCGATGGCGGCATCGGCGAGATAAACCTTGAACCGGGCGCGCAACACTTCCTTGCCATAGCCAAACGGCGGCAGCCGGTGGATCAAGTGCGTTGACTCCAACAAGGCAATGAAGTTGTTGGCGGTCGGTTTCTTCACTTCCAGGTTTTTGCAGAGGTCCGGCATGTTCAGCAGACCGCCGTCGTGCATGCACAGGTAAAGAAACGTGTGCTCCAATTCCAGCACGCGGCGCACGCCGAAAAGTGCCGTCATGTCCCGCTTCAAGACCTTGTCCACGATGTCTTCGCGGAGAAGCTTCTGGGCTTGGGGGATGCTGGCCATCAAGGCGCTCTGCGGGAACCCCCCGCGCAAAAGATACTCGTGGAAATGCCCCACCAGTGGGCGGGCGTCCGCCGCCACCGCCGTGAAACGGTTCGCCGGCCAGTCGAACAGATTGGCCAGCGACCCGACCGTGGGCAGGCCGGGAACCGGGATTTGTTTGATCTGGAGGTACTCGTAGAACGAGAGCGTGGCCAGACGGACGGTGTGCCATCGGCCCACGCCGGATTCCTGCCCCTCCTCCACCAGCGGCGTGGCTGATCCGGTCACGGCGATACGCCGGGTCTTTTGGAAATCCACCTGATGCTTGAGCCAGGTCTGCCAGTCTTTCGTGTACTGGATTTCGTCGAGGAAAAGGTATTCCACGCCCTCGTGTTCCGGCTCCAGTTCGCGCCAGAGATTCAACAGACCGTCCAAGCCGACCAGCTTGAGCAGCGGATGATCGAAGGTGGCATAGAGAATCTTTGCCGGCGGCACGCCGCTCGCCAGCAGGGCCTGAATCGTTTGGAGAAACAGTGTGGTTTTGCCGACCTGCCTGGCTCCGGTCAGCAACAAGGCGCGATGGGCCGGCGGATTGGCCATCCAGGATAAAACCTCGTGGAACGCCGCCCGGCGCCAGTCCGGGAGATCAGCGGTCCCGCCACCGCGCCACCAAGGATTGTATTGGCCGAGAACTGCCAGAAGCTCAGGCGTTGGAGCAATCATGGGCCTAAAAATGCCCGAATGTGCAGTTTAAGGCAAATGTGTTTTACTAAAAACACCAGTTTTGGTTGTTGTTACAGAATTTCGGTAAGAAATCTTTGCATTCTAATGTAGAATTCTTCAGTGCGCGTCGCGTTCTTGTCTCACAGATTAACTGGTGAACAGGCAATGCGGTCAAATCCGTATTGTTGACAAATGAGGTTGGCAGTGTGGGTGCGTTCTCAGGGGCGCTATCGGGCAATCGCGGTGGAGGCGGATGAGAGATGGCTCGCGGGTCGGAGTCTCTCAGGGTCTTTTTCGATTGACTGGCAAAAGCCGCTTAGACAGGTTTTCTTCATGATTCCCAAGACCTCCGCGTTGGTTTTCCTCACAGGGTTGCTGATCGGTTTGCCATCCGTCTGCGCGCGCAATATCGTCCTCTTCATCGGAGACGGCATGGGTTTCGAGCACGTTCAGGCGGGAAGGCTTTACCTCAATGGAACTGACGCAACGCCCTTGTTCATGGAAACCCTGCCGTATGCGGGGGCGGCGATTACGGTGTTGCCAGGGGGGGGCGTGACCGACTCGGCGACAGCCGGGACGGCTCTGGCCACCGGTTACCAGCATCCGTCCGCCGGCACCATCAGCATGAATGCAGCCGGCTTGCCCGTGACAACGATTCTCGAAAGGGCAAGAGACGCCGGGTTGCGAACCGGCATTGTCACCACCGACGACATCGTGGGGGCGACACCGGCCGCCTTTGGCGCCCACGAGCCTTCCCGGGATTACACTGCTCAGATTCGAAACGACTATCTTTGGGGGGATGCCCTGCACAGCCCCAGTTTGCCGACTGTTTTGTTGGGAGGCGGATACCTGTCGACATTCGCAGCCGAAGCCGAATCGCTTGGCTATGCGTATGCGGATTCCGCGCAAACACTCCTGGGAATCGCTCCCACTGCTGGGCGGGTACTGGGACTTTTCAACACCGGTCTGTTGACTCGGGAGAACGATCGCTCCACAGACAATGCCGAGCCTCGTCTCAGCCAGATGGGCAGCGCCGCTCTCGAGTGGCTGACTCAGGATCCCGGCGGTTTCTTCCTGATGGTCGAGGGAGCGTTGATCGACAAGATCAGCCATGAGGGCAACACGGACAATGCGAAGAGCGACCTGCCGCCTGAAGTTGCGCAATTCGACTTGGCTGTCGCAGCCGTGTCCCAATGGCTCTCGGCCCGCGGGTTATTGGCGGACACCCTGATCGTGGTCACCGCCGATCACGAAACCGGATTGCTCGACGTTGCCGATGGACAAGCAATCACGCCGGGAACAATCGCGGCCATGACCCTCTACTCGACCGGACACAGCACCCGGAACGTTCCCGTTTTTGGCTCGTGGCCGCCCGCCTTGGAAGGATCCGTGATTGACAACACGGAGACCTTTTTCGTCATGGAAGACTGGCTCATGGGTGTTGCGGGCGCACCGCCCATCGTCGAGGACCTGGATGTCGTCGAGATCACACGCGCCAGCGCGCGCGTCCAATGGCACACCGTGGAGCCGTCGACGACCCGGCTGGAATGTGGCGGCTTCGTCATCGAGGACTTGAGCCGCGTTCTGTATCACGAAGTGCTGCTCACCGGCCTCAGCGAGGGTTCGTCCTACAGCGTTCATGTGGAGTCGACCGATCTCGCCGGATTCACGGGACAAGCCAGCACCGATTTCACGACGGCCGCGCCGGACGTTAATGCCTATGTGCTCGCGAATCCCGTCGGGACCGGAACGCTGTCGGGATCGTACGTCAGCTTGACTCCTCCTTCCGACGGCCTTTTCCAGACAATCACGGAGGTGGCGGACGGTGTCGGATCGTCGCTCGACGTCGTCTATACCCTCGGCACATCGGCTTCTCCCGCCGAGGTGGTCTCGATCTCGCTTGCCGTGCAGTTGACATGGGCCAACGCAGACCGATTCGCCGAGGATCTCACGATCATGGTGTGGGACTCCATGAACCAGTCTTTCGAAGACCTTGCATCCAACACCGGCGGCCTCTTCACGCTCGGGCCCGAGCATTTGTATTGGAATAGCGCCCGCGGATGTCACTGCATCGATGTGCGCCTGAAAGACAGCGCCTCGATTGCCAAGGAGAAGAAAGGGAAGGTGAGTGTGGACGTCCTCTGGGCGGCCATCGTCGCAGGAGAACCGGATCTCGATCCCCCCGCGGTTCCATCCGATCTGGAAGCAACCCAGATCATGGACGAGGGCATCGACTTGACGGCCGAACTGACCTGGACATCGAGCGATTCCGGCGATGTGGCGTATTACAGAATCTACCGGGGTGAAGTCACGGTCGGAACATCCGCCGCACCCGGCTTTGTCGACCGGGTGACTTCGGGAGGCACCTACAGCTACACGGTTTCGGCAGTCGATTCGGTCGGGAACGAAAGCGCATCGAGTCCGGCGGTGTCCGTCACTCTGGACAACCTGTACGCACCCTCGATTCCGTCCAATCTCACCGCGGTGGCGGGGGATGGTGAGGTGATGCTGGCCTGGAGCCAGAACGGCGAACCGGACATCGACGGTTACAATGTCTACCGCGGGTTGGACGCGCAGACGATGGTCCGTCTGAATGGTGAACCTGTCTCAGCCAACTCATACCCGGATGCAGGCCTCGAGAATGGCGTGACATACTATTATGCCGTGGAGGCGGTCGACACGGGCGGACTGAGCAGCAATCTATCCGCCACGGTCTTCGCGATCCCCAGTTCGTTGCCGGCTCTTGTGGCGACCACGGACGGTTCTTTGACTGCGGCGGGCAAGAACTGGAAGGCGATCGCAAACGTCGCGGTCCGCGATCAGTCGCAGAGCCCTGTCGCGGGAGCTTCGGTTTCCGGACAATGGTTCCTGGATTCGGCGCCGCTGCAAGCGCCGGTCGCCGGCGTCACGGATGCTGCGGGCGCCGTCACATTTGCGGCGCCTCTGGTCAAGGCCGCCCCGGGCCAAGTCTTCGAGTTTGTGCTGTCGGATGTGCAGTTGGCGGGATACCGATTCGATCGGGACAACAGTGACGTCGTCTTTAGCGCGGCGGTGCCCGTCAAATAGCGGACGCAGCATTCGTCTTCGGAGGGATGGACTCTTGACGGGCGGGGTCACGTCAGGCATTGTGCCTGACATGAAACTCGTTTCAATTCGCCAGTTTCATCGCGACTCGCGTTTCGAGCGGCTTGCGGCGTCGGGCCAGGAGGTCGTGGTCACGCGCCGCGGCAAGCCGTACTATCGCGTGCTGCCGGTTGCCGCGCCGCGGAGCTTCCTGGGCGGCGCCCAAACGGGCAAGCCATTGACCCGCAGCTTCCTCGAGCCCGCGGTTGGGTCCGGCGCATGGGAGGCGGACCGGTGAATTACCTGCTCGACACCGCCCCGTGGATCAACGGCGTCAAGGAACCGGCGACGCTCCCTGCTCGGGTGCGGAACCTGCTGGCGGACGAGGACGAGGTGTTTGGGCTGGCCGACATCAGTCTGTGGGAGGTTGCCACGCTGTTGGTCAAGGGCAGAATTGACCTGGGATTGCCTCTGCGCGATTGGTTTCGGCGGGCGATAGCGGCGAACCTGCGAATCCTGCCGATCGACCCGGAGATTGCGGCGGCCGTCCACGACCTGCCCGGCGCATTTCAGGGGGATCCTGCCGATCGGCTTATCGTGGCCACGGCCAAGGTGCGCGGATTGACCCTGATCACGGCCGACGCTGCGATCCGCGACGCGGGTCTCGTCCCAACTCTTTTCTACGCGTGGCGGCCAGCAGGGCGAGGGCGTTCCTAACCTGCATTTCTCACCGCTTTTTTTCCACCGCGGAGCTGGAGTTCTCAAGAGAAGCAAGCATGCAGGTTAGAAAAGCAAAACCGCGCCCGAGTGGAGGGATGGAATCGGGCAACAGAGTGTCGCCGCACTCGCGAGGTTTCGGAAACGCTCCGAACCTCGTTTTCCCCTGTGCGGGCGCGGTTTTGCCACAGCCCGGATTTCGTTGTCATCTTCCCGGTGGTGAGAAATCCGGGTTAGGCAGGAGGCGTTGCCTTATCGCACCAAGGCGAGAATCGCCTTGAAATCGCCGGTGCCCGCCTTTTCGAGCAACTCGAACAGGGCCATCTCGTTGGACGCGATCGTCGCGCCGGCCTGGCGCATGCGGTCCAGACCCAGGCGCCAGTTCTCGGGCGTGCGCGACGAAACGGCATCGGCGATCACAACCGGGCGGAAACCGTGTTCGAGCAGATCGAGCGTCGTTTGGCAGACGCAGACATGCGCCTCGATCCCGCAGACAAGCAGATCCTTGATTGCCCGGGCGCGCATCGCATCGACCAGGCCGGGTGCGCCGCAGGCGCTGAAGGCGAGTTTCTCGAACGGCGCGAACCCGGGGATCGCCTCGGCCACCTGGGGCACGGTCGGCCCGAGCCCCTTGCGGTACTGCTCGGTGGCGAACAGCGGCAGGTCGAGGACGCGCGCGCCCCGGATCAGCCGGAGCGTTTCGGCGACGACCCGGTCGCGCTCGAAAATGGCCGGCAGCAGCCGCTCCTGGATGTCGACCACCAGCACGCCGGTGGCAGTCCGATCAAGACGCCATGAGGTCTGGGACATAGGCAACAATCAACGCTCAACGCTCAACGCTCAACGTTCAACGCTCAACCGGGAAACTGATGGGAAAGGCCTTTTGCGCAGACCCTTACTTGACAGAGAACTTGTAGATCGTGGCGGTCTTGTAGGTCGTTTTGGGACGGAGGATGGTGGATGGGAAGTTGGGCTGGTTGACCGAATCCGGGAAATGCTGGGTCTCGAGGCAGAATCCGTAGTACTGGTGGTAGACGGACTTGCCCTTGCCTTCGAGCGTGGCGTCGAGAAAATTCCCGCTGTAGAACTGGACGCCCGGCTCTTCGGTGAACGTCTCGAGGACCCTGCCGGTGCCAGGCTCGTGGACGGTGGCGGCGAGCCGCATGCCTTTGCCGGCGTCATTCAGCGCGTAGTTGTGATCGTAGCCGCGCGGGCTGTTGTCGAGGGACAGCAGGCGCGAGCCGATGGGCATCGGCGTGGTGAAGTCCATCACGGTGCCTTTGACGGGGGCGATCGCGCCGGTCGGGATCAGGGTGTCATCGACGGGCGTGTAGTGGTCCGCATTGAGCATGAGGACGTGGTTGAGGATGTCGCCGCCGCCGGCCAGATTCCAATAGGTGTGATTGGTCAGGTTGACTGGCGTTGCCTTGTCCGTTTTGGCTGTATAGTCGAGACGCAGTTCATCCTTGTCGCTCAGCGTGTACGTGACCGTCGCGGTCAGGGTCCCGGGGTACCCCTCTTCGCCGTCCGGACTGACATAGGCGAACCGGACGGCTGCGCCGTTCCTGGCGGGGACGATCTCGGCCTTCCAGACGACCTTGTCGAAACCGCGAACGCCGCCATGGAGGTGGTTGGGGCCGTCGTTTTGGGCCAGCGTGTAATCGCGTCCGTCGAGAGTGAACTTGCCTTTGGCGATGCGGTTGCCGACGCGTCCGATGGTGGCGCCGAAGTAAGGATGCCCCTTGAGGTACGAATCGAGGTTGTCGAAGCCCAGGACGATGTCGCCGAGCTTGCCATCCCGATCCGGCACGTGCAATTCGGTCATGAGCGCGCCGTACGTGATGATTTTGGCGACAATGCCGTTGGCGTTGGTCAGCGTGTATTGCTCGATGACCGTGCCATCGGGCATCGTGCCGTAGTTGGATTTCTGGACGCCGGGCGGCAGGGTGGCCGCGGCGGACGGGGTTAGCGTCAGAAGCATGGCGATGCAGGCTGCCAGGGTTGGGATGTGTCTGTTCATGGTCGGATTCGAGTTGTCGACCTCAGGCGGTCGTTCAGGGATTCTGGCGCGAGCCCGGGCCCCGGGCGCTGGGCTGTGTCGGACGGTTCTTGGCGCGCCAGGCGAACAGGGCCATAAGGCCGCCGAAGAGCAGGAGGACAAGCCCCCACCAGAGGTTAATGTTGATTCCCAGCGAGCGCTGGTAGCTTTCAGGGCCGGAGAGCGCCCCGGTGAGGACCAGGAGGGCTCCGACCAGCGTGAACATGAGACCGATGGGCCAGCGGATATCGAGCATAAATCAATGGGAGTGCGGTTTGGGCCTTACCAGAAGAGGATGTTGAGAACCACGCAGCCGGCCAGGAGGGCCCAGCCGATGGTCGTCGGTCTCAGATACCAGGCCTGCTCTTCGTCCTTGAGCTTCGGAGTCAGGGAGTAGACCAGGCCCTTGAGTTCCTCGTTCGTCTTGGTGCGCCGCGTGGCGAGCGAGATGACCAGGGTCAGCACGAAACAGACGGTAAACGCGAAGCTGGCGAGCCAGAAATTCTGGGCCATTTCGCTGGGGAACGTCTGGGCGACGCCCAGGTACCCTCCCTTGAGGCCGGGGGTGTTGCCGGCGGCCAAGGTGAGCGAATGGAACAACGCCGAGGTCGTCGTGCCCGCCAGGAGCCCGTAGAAGGCGCCGTGCGAAGTGGTGCGCGCCCAGAACATCCCCAGCAGGAAGGTGGCGAAGAGCGGGGCATTGACGAAGCCGAACACGAGCTGAACGATGTCCATGGCGTTCGAGTAATTGCTGGCGAAGTAGGCGCAGGCGATGCTCAGGAGCACGCCCGCCACCGTCACCACGCGCCCCATCCACATGTAGTGCTGGTCGCTCTTGTTGGGACGGATGTAGGCCTGGTAGAGGTCGTAGGTCCAGACCGTGTTGAAAGCGGTCACGTTGCCCGCCATGCCCGACATGAACGACGCCAGCAGGGCCGTCAACGCGAGGCCGAGCAGCCCGGACGGGCAGTACTTTTTCACCAGCGAGAGAATCACGCCGTCGTAATCGGTGTCGGCGACGGCGTTCTGCAGATGATTGCGCAGCGACTTGTCGTCGAGCGTTGGAGCGGCTTCGAGCAACGCGGCGACGCGATCGGGGAACATCTTCGCGCCGGCGGCTTCCCCGACGAGTTTCGCGGCGGCTTCGGAATCGAGCTTCTGGCTGGCGGCCTCTTTCACGGCCGGGACGGCTTTGGCGTAGGCGCTCTCGACCAGCATCTTGGGCGGGAGCCGATAGCCGTCTTTGCCCAGCGAGGCCAGGGTCACGGCGATCATCCCCGGCACGATCACCAGGGCGGGGAAGAGCATCTTGGGCAGGGCGGCGATCAGGGGTGTACGGCGGGCAGCGGACATGTTTCGGGCTGCCATGGCGCGTTGGACCACCAGGAAGTTCGTGCACCAGTATCCGAACGACAGCACGAACCCGAGCCCGAACACCATGGCGAACAGATCGACGCCCATCGGATTGGCCGTCGGGCCGCCGAGGAGCGGTTTCCAGGCGCTGGACCAGGCGTCGGGGGCGTAGCTGCCGGCGGCCAGTCCCAGTTTGGCGGGGTCCTGGGCCACATTCGAGAGCGACTGGGTCATGGCGTCCCACCCGCCGACGTCTTTGAGTCCCAGGTAGACGACCGGGGCGAAGCCCAGGACGATCATGAAGAACTGGAGCACCTCGGTGTAGATGGCCGAGGTGAGGCCGCCCTTGAACACATAGATGAGCACGACGGCCGAGCAGATCCAGAGGCTCAGGTTGTAGTCCCAGCCGAGCAACTGGTGCAGCAGCTTGGCCAGCGCGTTCATGGAGATTCCCGACGCGAACAGCGTCATCACGGCGAACGTGATCGAGTTCAGGCAGCGCGTCCGTTCATCGAACCGCATCTTGAGGTACTCGGGGACGGACCGGGCCTTCGAGCCGTAATAGAACGGCATCATGAACACCGCCAGGAACACCATCGCGGGGATCGCGCCCACCCAATAGAAATGGCTGGTGGCTATGCCGTACTTGGCCCCGCTCGCGGCCATCCCCACCAGTTCGAGCGCCCCCAGGTTCGCCGACAGGAAGGCCAGGCCGGTGATCCAGGCCGGAATCGAGCGGCCGGAGAGGAAGAAATCCTCGCTGCTTTTCATGAACCGTTTGAGGGCAAAGCCGATGCCCAGCACGAAAAGCGAATAGATGATGAGAATGGAATAGTCGATTCCGCCCAGTTGAATGCTTTGCATACGGTCCAGTGCCAATGGTGTACCGGGCTGTTCCCCTGTTGTCAACCAAGCGCAGCACAGAGATTTAGCTTGAGCTTTGGGCGCGACTCGTGTGGTTATATGGCCTTTCATTGCCGTGCCATGTTAATTTCCGCGAAACATTTGCTGAGTCTGGAAAAGATGGATCCGGAGGCCATCCGGCACATCCTGACCGCAACGACCGAACTCAAGCGCGACCGGGGGCGCGTCTGCGCGCGCCCGCTGGCCGGGCAGACCTGGGCCCTGATTTTCAGCAAGTCCTCGACCCGCACGCGCGTCTCGTTCGAGGTGGGCATCCGCGAGTTGGGCGGCCAGGCCTTGTTCCTCTCCGCGAATGACATCCAGATCGGGCGCGGCGAGTTGATCAAGGACACGGCGCGCGTGCTGGGGCGCATGATCCAGGGCGCCGTGATCCGCACGTACGCCCAACAGGATGTTGAGGAGTTCGCCCTCTACTCCGGCATCCCCACGATCAATGCGCTGACCGACGCCGAGCATCCGTGTCAGATCCTGGCTGACGTGTTCACGTTCGAGGAGAAGCGCGGGCCGATTGCCGGGCGGGCGGTGGCGTTTCTCGGGGACGGGGCCTGCAATGTGGCGTCGAGCTGGATCTGGGCGGCTGCCCTGCTCGGTTTTGAACTGCGCATCGCCGCTCCCAAACCCTACCAGCCGCCGGCCGATCTGCTCCGCCGCGCTCATGCGCAGGTCCGGTGCACGGACGACCCCGTCGAAGCCGTCGCCGGGGCCGACCTTCTCTACACCGACGTCTGGGTGTCGATGGGCAAGGAGTCCGAGGCGTCGGATCGCCTGAGCCTGCTCAAGGATTTTCAGCTCAACGCGCGGTTGGTCAAGGAGGCCAAGCCGGACGCCCTGGTGATGCATTGCCTGCCCGCCTACCGCGGCAAGGAGATCGACTCGGCCACATTCGAGGCGAATGCCGCGACGATCTTCGACGAGGCGGAGAACCGGTTGCACACGCAGAAGGCGGTGCTCAGTTGGGTGGTCGGCCCGGATTGAGCGAGGTTTGGCTGCCTGTGTCCGCGTCGGGGTTCTCTCAAGACCGGGCCGGGACCGTTGTCTGGGGGCGCGTGGGGATGGCAGCAGTTCTCACTGCACGAGCAGGGCTGACGCCGGGTGAGGGCACCCGGCCTACAGCACCGGAGAATGCAGCGGTTGGAGGCCGGGTCCCCTGACCCGGCGTTCTGAACGTTGTGAAAGTGAGAATTGCCGTGGGGATGGCGCACGCGCTTGACGCAACCCGGTTCGCTGGTATTGTCGCGCCTCTTTGAGATGGGAAGCACCCCGCGCGGACTGCGATGGCAACGGGATTTGCCGTGCGGGCCGGGGTGCGGCACAGCGAGCGCATTTGCATGAAACGTCAATACCAACCATCGAAGATACGCCGGAAACGCCAGCACGGTTTTCTGGCCCGCAACGCAAGCAAACGGGGCCGGGCGACCCTGGCGCGCCGCCGCCGGGTCGGACGCAAGCGGCTGACCCCCGTCTGAGCCGCGCGCTCCGGCGAGGGATTGGGAGAGTCGTGCCGGGCGTCGGCTTGAGCGCTGGCTCCTCCTGGACGGGGCGAAGGTTTTCGCCCTGCTCGCCGCGTTCAGAGCCGGCCAATCGTCTTCTTCGAGTGACTGTCCAGAGATCAGCGCCCTTGACCTTGCCGCGCGAGGCGCGCCTTCGCCGCCCCGGTGAGTTCGCCGATGTGCGCCAACGCGGGCGTCGCGTTGTGCGCGGATGCCTCATCGCGAACTGGGCCGGCCTGCCGGTCGGGGCGCTTTCGAAGCTGGGTGTGGTAACCGGGCGCAAGGTGGGCAAGGCGGTCGAGAGATCGCGGGCTCGCCGGTTGCTGCGCGAGACCTTCCGCCACCATCAGCACGATCTGCGCGGCCCGGTCGCCCTGGTGCTGGTGGCCCGCCCTTCGATCCGGGGCCAGACGCGGATGGCCGTCGAGCGGGATTTCCTGGCTGCCTTGCGCGGCTCCGGACTCCTTCGCCCGGCGCCGAGCGCGGGCGGCGCGCGAACGTCATGAACCCGGCCCAACATCTCGCGGTGGGGGCAATTCGGTTTTACCGATGGGTGGTGTCGCCCGCCAAGACTGTCCTGTTCGGGCCACTTGGCCGGTGCCGCTACACTCCCTCGTGCTCCGCGTACGCCCTGGAAGCCGTGCGCACGCACGGAACCCTTCGCGGACTATGGCTCGCGCTCCGGCGATTTGGCCGGTGCCATCCCTGGGGGGGCTGCGGTGAGGATCCGGTGCCGCCGGCGCGCACCCCGTCCGCCCCAAACCGCGCGTCTTCGCGCCTCACACCCTCCGCCTCGAGGCCTGTTGCCGGCCTGTCCGAGGCGCTCACTCCACAGGGTCCCGCCTGAGTTTCCGTCATGGACCGCAAGTCGATTCTCATTCTTGTTCTCTGTTTTGTTCTGCTGATGCTCTGGCCTGCATTGGTGAACAAGATCTTCCCTCCGCCCAAGCAGGCCGGGCGCACCAACATCGTCGCGGGCGCCGCATTGACCAACGCCTTCGGCCTGACAAACCTCCCGCCCTCGGCCAATCTCCCGCCCTCGACCAATGGCCTGGGGGGACCGGGCGGGGCCGCCATCACCGCCCCCAGCTCGGGCGCGTTCGCCTGGGTGCCGCCGACGGGCCCCGAGGAAACCGTCGGAGTCGAGTCGGCGGATGCGATCTACACATTCACTTCGCACGGGGGCGGGTTGAAGACGGTCGAGCTGAAGGGAACAGTCGAGACCGTGCCGTGCGGGCGTGGAAAACGCGCCGCGACCGGAAAATTGGCGAGTTTGAATCGGGACGTGCCTGTGCCCGCGCTGGCCCTTTTTGCCGGGAGTGGGTTCGAGGATGCGCGTCCATTTGCGATACGCCAGACCGAGGGGGGCGTGACTGCCGAGAAGACCCTGACCAACGGCTTGCGCGTCGTGAAGGAGTTCGTGGTGCAGTCCAACTACATGGTCGCCGCCGCCGTCCGGATCGAGAATCCGGGGAGCGAGCCGATCGCCCTTCCCGCGCAGGAGTTGGTGATTGGCGCGGCGACTCCGATGGGGCCCTATGACGACGGCACGTACGTGCGGCTGGAATGGTACGACGGCGGGCGCACGGTGTCGGCGGATCGGAGCTGGTTTTCCAACCGCGGCTTCCTCGGTTGTCTGGGTCTGGGCGGCGCGCCGCGCGCCGAGTACCAGAGTCCGGGCGCCAGCAATGTGGTCTGGGCATCGGTTCAGAACCAGTTCTTCACGATCGTGGCCATTCCGCAACAGGCCCCGCATGGACTTGTGGCGCGTCCGGTCGATCTGCCGCCGCCGAGCAGCGAGGAGCGGGAACGCGACTCGAGGATCCAGGCCAAGCCGGTCGGATACCAAGCCGCGTTTGTCTATGCGCCTCTGGTGATTCCTCCCGGCCAGGCGCTCGAGCGCCGGCTCGAGGTCTTCGCGGGTCCGAAGGAGTACAACACCCTGGCGAAGCTGGGTCGCAACGTCGATCTGGTCATGGGCTTTGGCGGCTTTTTCGGGTGGTTCGCCAAGCTGCTGCTCACGTCGATGAACGGCCTGCACAGTTTGGGGTTGTCCTATGGGGCGACGATCATCGCCATCACCGTCATCATCAAGATTCTCTTCTGGCCGTTGACCCAGGCGAGCACCCGGTCGATGAAGCGGATGCAGGCCTTGCAGCCGCAGATGAAGGCGCTTCAGGAGAAGTACAAGTCCGATCCCAAGAAGATGAATCAGAAGCTGATGGAGTTCATGAAGGAGAACAAGGTGAGCCCGCTGGGGGGCTGCCTGCCGCTCATGCTTCAGATTCCGGTCTTTTTCGGCTTCTTCCAGATGCTGCGCAGCGCGATCGAGTTGCGCGGGGCGCGCTTTCTCTGGGCCTGCGACCTGTCGCAGCCGGACACGGTGGCATTGGTGTTCGGCTTTCCCATCAATCCGCTGCCGCTGATCATGGGGGCGACCCAGATTTGGCAGATGCGGCTGACCCCGCCCTCGCCGGGTGTGGATCCGGTCCAGCAGAAGATGATGCAGTACATGCCGCTCATCTTTGTGTTCATGCTGTACAACTTCTCAGCCGGGTTGGCGCTTTACTGGACCGTCCAGAACCTGCTAAGCATCTTGCAGATGAAACTCACCAAGACCATGACCCCCGCCCAGTCCGCGGCGGCGCCCAAACCGACGGCCCGGCCGGCGAAGGGCAAGTGACCCGGATCTGCTTTGCGGCCCATTGATGGTTTCGACACGCTGTCTGAACACACAAACCTCGCCACCTTTTATGCCTGCCAATGCCAAAGCGCTCACCGAGGAGTTTCTTCGTCTCCTGGGGTTTCCATGCACCGTTGAATCGAGCCAACTCGATGACGGAATGCTGGTCGACATTCAATGCGACGACGCCGGGCGGCTGATCGGGCGCCAGGGCCAGACCCTCAGCGAGATGCAATACCTGATCAACCGGATGATCTTCCAGCAGGACAAGGAGCATCCCAAGATCACACTGGATGTCGGCGGGTACAGGTCCCAGGCGCGCGAGGCGCTGGTGCAGAAAGCGATGGAAGCCGCCGAGAAGGTCCGGCGCTGGGGCGACATCGTCGAGCTCGAGCCGATGAATGCGTTCGACCGGCGCATTGTCCACAACGCGCTCAAGGACGATCCGGGCGTCGAGACGCACAGCGTCGAGGTGGACGGCACCATCAAGAAGGCCATTCTCCTCCGGCCGAAACATTAGCCCGGTTATTTCATACGCTTCGCGAGGAACCGTAACCGGGCTAGTTGGCAAAACCGCGCC